>NZ_JBMDJH010000024.1:0-66390 GCF_057809085.1 Acidovorax sp. FG48
CTCATAAAGACTGGGGTTTTTTGCTTTGCAGGTACCGAAATTGCGTCAACAGCAACAGGCGCTACTCAACGGTTGCGTATGACATGGGGTTCACTTGGTCTGTCTTCCATACCAGACCTGTATCGCTGGCGCGAACCTATAAAGCCGCTCGGACCCTGAGCTCTGGATCATTTGCCTTGGGCAACGTCGCGCTGTCCGCTGGACTGGGGTGAGTCTTTTAAACCGCGCTGATTCGAATTGAATGCCCTGCCCTTGTCTCTATCCGCCACTCAATGAGCGTATGCGAGGCGCTTGCAGCCATACTTATTCAAGACTGGCCGCCCGAAATCTTTGAACACTACCCGGGTCGAGAAAACGCTCCAGCTTCCCCTCCATCCACAGATAGTGCAGATGCGCCAAAGCCTCCCCCATAGCAAAAGTCATTTGATGGGTGTCTAACTTGCGCTTAAAAAGAATCGGCAAAGTGTCCGCAGCACTCAGGGCGTGGTCACGCGCCGCCAGCAGGATTTCCTTAAGCCGCTCCCGGTGATGGTCTTGGAGTTGTGCGATGCGCGTAGCCAAGCCTGTGAATGGTTTGCCATGTGATGGCAGTACCAACGTGCTCTCCGGAAGGTCAAGATAGCGCAGCAGGGAGTCTAAAAACAACTGCAGCGGGTTGGCCTCGGGCTCACTGGGATGGACACTGACATTGGTTGATATGCGCGGCAGCACCATGTCTCCGCTGATCAGTGTAGTGAGCTCAGCGCAAAACAATGCCATGTGCTCCGGTGCGTGGCCATAGCCGCTGATGCAGCGCCAGGCGCGACCACCGATATTGAGGATGTCTCCATCCATGAGTCGGTGAAAACGGGTCGGCAAGGCGGGGACCAAGGTTGGAAAATACGATGCACGACCGCGTACATGGGCCAGAAAAGACGGGTCTTGCGCACCGTGCAACGCATAAAAATCCGCCCCCGCTTCCCCGCCAAACCCCTGTGGGTCATAGACAGCGACGCGTGCCACGTTGTAGTCGGTGGCACTGATCCACAGGCGCACATTCCAGCGCTCGCACAGCCAGTGTGCCAGCCCGATATGGTCTGGATGCATGTGGGTCACGATGACACGCAGGATGGGCAAGTCCTCCAGGCAGCTCGCAAAGATCTGCTCCCACTGGGCGCGGGTTGCGGCGCTGTCGATGCAGCAATCCACGATGGTCCACCCGTCTACCAGCGTGCCACCAGTATCTGGCTGCCGGTCACGCAACAGCCACAGATTGATGTGATCCAGTGCAAAGGGTAGGCCCATGCGGACCCAGCGCACGCCAGGTGCGACTTCCAGGGTGGCGCCCTCGGCGGGGAGCGCGTCGCCGAGCGGGTAGTGGATCTGGTGTTCGAGTGGATTCATGGAGGCGGTGTGATGGGTTAGCATTGACGTTAACGTAAACGTCATGCACTCGATGCATTGTAGAGAGCAGCCGCCATACGACTGTCTCCTGTGCGAACCCGATACCGCTGCGTGCGGCACCCACCATGGCCAATACATACACCATCAGTGACCTCGCCAAAGAGTTCGATCTCACCACCCGGGCGATCCGTTTTTATGAAGACATGGGCTTGTTGCAGCCAGAGCGCACCGGTGCCGCAGGCCGCAACAGGGTTTACAGCGCACGCGACCGCACGCGGCTGCGCTTGACGTTGCGGGCCAAGCGCCTGGGTCTGTCTCTCACCGAGGCCAAGGAGATCATCGATCTCTATGACAGCCCCCGTGACACCGGCGTACAGCTCCGCAAGTTCCTGGACGTGCTGGTGGTCCATCGCAAACAGCTCGAAGAGCAAATGGCCGATCTGCAGGCCAACCTGGAGGAGGTGCGGGAGCACGAAGAGGAGGCGCGCTCGCTATTGGCCAAGGTAGAAAAGCAAAATTGATCCATAATTGACGTTTACGTAAACGTAAATCAGGAGACTGCAGTGAGCACGCCCCCCTTTGAGCCGCGTTGCATGGACTTTGCCGACCGCGTGCGCGATAGCTTCGCGCGGCAGGGGGCCATGCACACGCTCGGCGCGTCGCTGGGGTTGGTCGCGCCGGGTGCTGTGGACATTGAGCTTCCCTGGACTCCCGCGCTGACCCAGCAGCATGGTTTTCTCCATGCGGGCATGGTGTCCACTGCATTGGATTCGGCCTGCGGATATGCCGGTTTCACCCTCATGGCGGCCGATGCCGCCGTGCTCACCATCGAATTCAAGATCAATCTGCTGGCCCCCGCCAAAGGCGAGCGGTTCCGCATGGAAGGGCGGGTGCTGAAGCCCGGCCGCACCATCACCGTCTGCGAGGGCCGAGCCTTCGCCATCGACGGCAACCAAGAAAAGCTGGTCGCCACCATGGGCTGCACCCTGATGGCGGTGACCGGACGCGACAACATCCAGGGCTGAGCCCTACCCATTCCCCAACTTCTACGAGGAGACAAACCCCATGAGCATTCCTGCCAACCTTCCCGGCCTCAACTTCCAGCTGGGCGAAGACATTGACGCCCTGCGCGACGCCGTGCGCGACTTTGCACAGGCCGAAATCGCGCCCCGCGCGGCTGAGATCGACCGCAACGACCAGTTCCCCATGGACCTGTGGCGCAAGATGGGCGACCTGGGCGTGCTGGGTATCACGGTGCCCGAGCAGTACGGTGGCGCCGCCATGGGCTACCTAGCCCACATGGTGGCCATGGAAGAAATCTCGCGCGCCAGCGCATCGGTGGGCCTGTCCTATGGTGCACACAGCAACCTGTGTGTGAACCAGATCAACCGCAACGGCAACGAGGCCCAAAAGGCCAAGTACCTGCCCAAGCTCATCAGCGGCGAGCATGTAGGCGCGCTGGCCATGAGCGAGCCCGGCGCAGGCTCCGACGTGATCAGCATGAAGCTCAAGGCCGAGGACAAGGGCGGCTACTACCTGCTCAATGGCAGCAAGATGTGGATCACCAACGGCCCCGATGCCGACACGCTGGTGGTGTACGCCAAGACCGAGCCTGAAATGGGCGCACGCGGCGTCACGGCATTCCTCATCGAGAAGGGCATGAAGGGCTTCTCCATCGCCCAAAAGCTCGACAAGCTGGGCATGCGCGGCAGCCACACGGGCGAGCTGGTGTTCCAGGACGTAGAAGTGCCCGCAGAGAACGTGCTGGGCGGCGTGAACAACGGTGCCAAGGTGCTGATGAGTGGCCTGGACTACGAACGCGCGGTGCTGACCGGCGGCCCCCTGGGCATCATGCAGTCGGTCATGGACAACGTGATCCCTTACATTCACGACCGCAAGCAGTTCGGCCAGAGCATTGGCGAATTCCAGCTCATCCAGGGTAAGGTGGCCGACATGTACACCGTGCTGCAGGCGGGGCGCTCGTTTGCCTACACAGTGGCCAAAAACCTCGACATGCTCGGTACTGACCACGTGCGCCAGGTCCGCAAGGACTGCGCCAGTGTGATTCTGTGGTGTGCCGAAAAGGCCACCTGGATGGCGGGTGAAGGCGTGCAGATCTATGGTGGCAATGGCTACATCAACGAGTATCCGCTGGGCCGCCTCTGGCGCGATGCCAAGCTGTACGAGATTGGCGCGGGCACCAGCGAGATCCGCCGCATGCTGATCGGCCGCGAGCTGTTTGCCGAAACCTGCTGACCTCTCCGTAACGCCAACCTTTCACTGCAAGGACCCCATGCCCTCCTCCATCGACGACCTGTTTGTTCACAACCGCGCCTGGGCGGCCCAGATGGAGCGGGAGCGGCCAGGCTTCTTCACCAGTCTATTGGCGCAGCAGAAGCCCAAGTACATGTGGATCGGCTGCTCCGACAGCCGCGTGCCCGCCAACCAGATCACCGGGCTGGAGCCGGGCGAAGTGTTCGTGCACCGCAATGTGGCCAACGTGGTGGTGCCCACCGACCTCAACTGCCTGTCCACCATCCAGTACGCGGTGGATCAGTTGCAGGTGGAGCACCTGATGGTGGTGGGCCACTACGGCTGCGGCGGCGTGCTCGCCGCGCTGCAGGGCACGCGCGTGGGCCTGGCAGACAACTGGATTCGCCACGTGACCGATGTGCGCGACCGCCACCGCGATCTGATCGCCGCCACCGCCCCCGAATGGCGCCATGACGTGCTGTGCGAGCTGAACGCCATCGAGCAGGTGGTCAACATCGCGCAGACCACCGTCATGCTGGACGCCTGGGGCCGCGGCCAGAAGGTGACCCTGCATGGGTGGTGCTATGGGCTCAAGGACGGGCTTATCAACAACCTGCACATGTCGGTGGACAGCACCGAAGGCCTGGAATCGCTGTACAAGGCCGCGATTGCCGGCGTGGCTGCCACCCGGCGGCAGTAAGCAAGGCGCCCTCGCTTACGCACGCGACGGTTGCGCTGACAAGGATGCCTGCCACCATGTTCCCGCAACGCCTGGATGCCCCCCAGGCCTATGGCATTGCCAAGGCCATGATGGACGGATTCAACCGCCACTACCGGCTGTTCCGCACCGAGTCCGCGCGGGCCAAGCACCGCTTTGAAACCGCCGACTGGCATGGCCAGCAGCGGGCGCAGCGCGAGCGCATCGAGTTCTATGACTTGCGGGTGAAGGAATGCGTGCGCCGCCTGGAGAAAGAGTTCGAGGCCGGCGCGCAGCCCATGGATGTGTGGCACCAGGTCAAGCTGCATTACATCGGCTTGCTGGTCAACCACCACCAGCCTGAACTGGCCGAAACCTTCTTCAACTCGGTCACCACCAAGATCCTGCACCGCACGCATTTCCACAACGACTTCATCTTTGTGCGGCCTGCGGTCAGCACCGAATACATCGAGAACGACGAGCCCGCCGCGCGGCCCACCTACCGCGCCTACTACCCCACACGCGAGACGCTGGGCGACACCTTCCAAGCCATCGTCGAGAACTTCCAGCTCCAGCGCGAGTTTGCCGACCTAGCGCGCGACACCGGCTGTGTGGTGGCTGCCATGCGAGGCCGGCTCGACAAGGTGCGGCTGCGCACCAACTTCCAGATCCAGGTGCTCACCAGCCTGTTCTTTCGCAACAAGGGCGCGTATGTGGTGGGCAAGATCATCAACGGCTTCCACGAGGTGCCGTTTGCGCTGCCCATCCTGCATGACGACAGCGGCAGGTTGTACATCGACGCCGCCCTGTTTGGCGAAGACGACATGCAGATGCTGTTCAGCTTCGCCCGCGCCTACTTCATGGTGGACATGGAGGTGCCCAGCGCCTATGTGCAGTTCTTGCGCAGCCTCATGCCGCGCAAGCCGCGCGCCGAAATCTACAACGCCCTGGGCCTGGCCAAGCAGGGCAAGACGCTGTTCTACCGCGACTTTCTGTACCACCTCAAGCATTCCAGCGACCAGTTCCGCATTGCGCCTGGCATCAAGGGCATGGTGATGCTGGTGTTCGACCTGCCGAGCTTTCCGTTTGTCTTCAAGCTCATCAAGGACTACTTTCCGCACCAGAAGGAAACCACGCGCGAGCAGATCAAGGCCAAGTACCTGCTCGTCAAGCAGCACGACCGCGTGGGCCGCATGGCCGACACGCTGGAATACAGCGAGGTCGCCTTTCCGCGCGACCGGTTCGACGATGCGCTGATTGCGGAGATCGAGAAGTTCGCCCCCAGCCAGCTCGAAATCAGCGACCGCGATGGCGACGGCCAGACCGAGGTGATCATCAAGCACCTGTACATCGAGCGGCGCATGATCCCGCTCAACATCTATCTTCAAGAAGCTTTCGACACCGGCTTGTCCGACCCGCGTGCGCGCCAGCAGATGGAGCACAGCGTCATCGAATACGGCAATGCCATCAAGGACCTCGTGGCCGCCAACATCTTCCCTGGCGACATGCTGTGGAAGAACTTCGGCGTCACGCGCAACGGCAAGGTCGTGTTCTACGACTACGACGAGATCGAATACCTCACTGACTGCAACTTCCGCCGTGTGCCCACGCCGCGCAACGAGGAAGAAGAGATGAGCGGCGAGGTCTGGTACAGCGTGGGCCCGCGCGATGTGTTCCCTGAAACCTTTGGTCCCTTCCTGCTCGGCAACGACGCGGTGCGCGAGGTCTTCATGCAGCACCACGCCGACCTGCTCGATGCTGCGTTCTGGCAGTCGCACAAGGAGCGCATCCAGGCCGGCCAGATGCTCGATGTGTTCCCTTACGACCCGGAGCGACGCTTTGCGCAGCGCGCGGCGGCAGGCTGAGCGCCCGCCAAGCCCCAATTTTCGCCCACCCCTTTTCCTCTGACCCTTACCCAGGAGACCTTCACCATGTCCAACCAAGACCCCATCGTCATCGTCGGCGCTGCACGCACCCCCATGGGCTCGCTGCAGGGCGACTTTTCCAGCCTGGCTGCGCACGACCTGGGCGGTGCGGCCATCAAGGCCGCCATCGAGCGCGCCGGTGTCTCGCCCGACGCCGTGGGTGAAGTGCTGTTCGGCAACTGCCTGATGGCCGGCCAGGGCCAGGCGCCTGCACGCCAGGCGGCGTTCAAGGGCGGCCTGCCCAAGGGCGCGGGTGCCGTCACGCTCAGCAAGATGTGTGGCTCGGGCATGAAGGCCGCGATGATGGCGCACGACATGCTGCTGGCCGGCACGCACGACGTGATGGTGGCGGGCGGCATGGAGAGCATGACCAACGCCCCCTACCTGCTGCAAAAAGGCCGGGGCGGGTACCGCCTGGGTCACGACCGCATCTTTGACCACATGATGCTCGACGGCCTGGAAGACGCCTACGAAGCAGGTCGTAGCATGGGCACCTTTGGTGAAGACTGCGCTGCCAAATACAGCTTCACGCGCGCACAGCAGGACGCGTTTGCCACCGCCAGCGTGCAGCGGGCAAAGGCGGCCACCGAGTCGGGCGCATTCGCGGCCGAGATCGTGCCCGTGACGGTGAAGGACCGCAGCGGCGAGCGCGTGGTGTCGGTGGACGAAGGCCCCGGCAAGGTCAAGCTCGAAAAGATCGCCACGCTCAAGCCCGCGTTCAAGAAAGACGGCACCATCACCGCGGCCTCCAGCTCAAGCATCAACGACGGCGCCGCCGCGCTGGTGATGATGCGCGAGTCCACCGCCAAGAAGCTGGGCGCCAAGCCCCTGGCCCGCATCGTGAGCCACGCCACCCACGCGCAAGAACCCGAGTGGTTTGCCACCGCCCCGTTGGGAGCCACGCAGAAGGCGCTGGCCAAGGCCGGCTGGCAGGTGGGCGACGTGCAGCTGTGGGAGATCAATGAAGCCTTTGCCGTGGTGCCCATGGCGCTGATGAAGGAGCTGGATCTGCCCCACGACAAGGTCAACGTGAACGGCGGCGCCTGCGCGCTGGGCCACCCCATCGGCGCCAGCGGCGCGCGCATCATGGTCACGCTGATCCACGCCCTCAAGGCGCGCGGCCTGACCAAGGGGCTGGCCACGTTGTGCATTGGCGGTGGCGAGGCCACGGCCGTGGCGCTGGAACTCGTCTGAGGCCGCTGGCTGGAGATGGGATGATCCCCGACTTTGTACAAGGACCGCGATGACCACTCCCTCTCCCGCCATCGGCGCCTTCTGGCGCGCGTTTTCTGATGCCCAGGCATCGCTCCAGGCCCTGCCGTTGCGCGAGCGCGTGGGGGCGGCCAATGCGCTGATCGATCAGCACCTGGAAGGCCTGGCGCTGGAGATGTCCGGTGATGATGCCGATGCGGTGGTGGACCTCATCGTCACGGCCCACGGCAGCATCGAGCGGTTTCCGCTGGTGGCGCAGGTGATGGCGGCCGCACCCGCGCTGCCGCACTACCGCGTGCGTGCGTTCCGCGAGCGCACCACGCAGCCGGTCTTTCCCATCGGCATGGAAGGCTTCGAGCTGTCCACCGCCGAAGTACTGGTGGCGCTGGAACAGGATGGCGGGCAGGCGGCGCTGGAGATCCGCTTTGGCCGCGAGATCCCCAGCGACTACCAGGACCACGCGCGCAACATGGCGTTCATCATGCTCGACCACGTGCTGGGCGAATACGACTTTGCCGTGAAGGTGGGCGCGGTGGACTTTGTGGGCGAGCCGGACGACCCCCACACCCCCTGGGTGCCGTTGAGCCAGCTGCCCCCGGTGTTCGACCGCTACTGGACCGAGACCCTGGGCCACACCGGCCACTTCCCCACGGGCGAGGCCGAGTGGGACGGGCTGGAGCTGCAGTTTGACTGCCCCATCGACGAGTACGGCAACGAACTGCCACCCGACGACATCGACAGCGAAGACGCGCCCGAGACCGGCGTGGTCATGGTCAACACCAGCGCCAACGCGGTGGCCATGCGCGCCGACCTGGCCTACGCCCTGACCGTGGACCTGGCTGTGCCCGACAGCGACACCCTGACCGCCGTGCAAGACCTGCAGGACCAGGCCGCCACCGTGCTGCAAGTGCCGCAACTGGGCATTCTGGTGCTGACGTTGATGCGCGCAGGGCGCCGGCAGGCGCTGTACTACGTGAGCGACGAGCAGTTGGCCAAGCAGGCGCTGGCACCCCTGCTGCTGCGCGACGAGGCGGCATCGCTGGACCTGAAGGTGGCGTACGACCCCGCGTGGTCGGGCTATTTCGAGTACGCCGGCTACCTGTCTGCCTGAACGTGCGGTGTTGTCTCGATCGCTCCTGAATTGATAGCTGCTAACGCATGATCTACTAACGCTTGCGGCACATTGGGCTTGAAAATGAACTCAATACTCGTGATCGGCGCGTCCCGGGGCATCGGCCTGGAGCTGGTGCGCCAGTACACCGACGCCGGGCGCCGCGTGATCGCCACCGTGCGCGACGACGCTGGCCGCGAACGCGTGCTGGCGCTGGGCGCCGAGGCGCTCACCGTCGATGTGGCCAACCCCGCCAGCGTGAGCGGCCTTGCATGGCAGCTCGACGGCGAAAAGCTGGACCTGGCGCTCTATGTGGCCGGCGTCATCCGCCGCCCCAACGCGCTCACCCCGCCCACGCAGCAAGACTTTGATGCCGTCATGCACACCAACGTGCTGGGTGCCATGCAGGCCATTCCGCAGGTGGCGCCCCTGGTGGCGGATGCGGGCGGCGTGTTTGCGTTTCTGTCGTCCTCCATGTCGCAGATCGGCAGCGTGCCCAATAGCGGCTCGTGGCTATACCGCACCAGCAAGGCCGCGCTGAACATGGCCGTGGCCGCCGCACAGCACGACTACCCTGGCGCCACGCTGGTCACCATCGACCCCGGCTGGGTGCAGACCGACATGGGCGGCGGCGGTGCGCCGCTGACGGTGGAAGACAGCGTGCGCGGCCTGCGCAGCACGCTGGCCAGCGTGACCGCTGCCGACAAGGGCCGCCTGCTGCACCACGATGGCCGCCGCGCTGCCCATTGGTGAGCTTTTTGAATTTCTGAACAACGACTCTGGAGACAACCCATGCTGCTGACCCAAGACCAGGAAATGATCCGCGACGCGGTGCGCGACTTTGCGCAGACCGAGCTGTGGCCGAACGCCGCGCGCTGGGACAAGGAACACCACTTCCCCAAAGAGGCCCATCAAGGCTTGGCCGCCTTGGGCGCCTACGGCATCTGCGTGCCCGAAGAGTTCGGCGGTGCCAACTTGGACTACCTCACGCTTGCGCTGGTGCTCGAAGAGATCGCTGCCGGTGATGGCGGCACCAGCACCGCCATCAGCGTGACCAACTGCCCCGTCAACGCCATCCTCATGCGCTACGGCAACGCGCAGCAAAAACGCGACTGGCTCACGCCGCTGGCGCGTGGCGAGATGCTGGGCGCGTTCTGCCTGACCGAGCCGCATGTGGGCTCCGACGCCTCGGCACTCAGGACGACAGCCGTGAAGCAGGGCGACGAATACGTGATCAACGGCGTCAAGCAGTTCATCACCAGCGGCAAGAACGGCCATGTGGCCATCGTGATCGCCGTCACCGACAAGGGCGCGGGCAAGAAGGGCATGAGCGCCTTCCTGGTGCCTACCAGCAACCCCGGCTATGTGGTCGCTCGGCTGGAAGACAAACTGGGCCAGCACAGCAGCGACACGGCGCAGATCAACTTTGACAACTGCCGCATCCCGGCCGAGAACCTGATTGGTGCCGAAGGTGAGGGCTACAAGATCGCCCTGGGCGCACTCGAAGGCGGGCGCATCGGCATCGCCGCCCAAAGCGTGGGCATGGCGCGCAGCGCGTTTGATGCGGCGCTGGCGTATTCCAAAGAGCGCGAGAGCTTCGGCACCGCCATCTTCAACCACCAGGCCGTGGGCTTTCGCTTGGCCGACTGCGCTACGCAGATCGAGGCGGCACGCCAGCTCATCTGGCACGCCGCCGCGCTGCGCGATGCGGGCAAGCCCTGCCTGAAGGAAGCCGCCATGGCCAAGCTGTTTGCCAGCGAGATGGCCGAGCGTGTGTGCAGCGCCGCCATCCAGACGCTGGGCGGGTATGGCGTGGTCAACGACTTCCCGGTGGAGCGCATCTACCGCGACGTGCGCGTGTGCCAGATCTACGAAGGCACGAGCGACGTGCAGAAGATCATCATCCAGCGCGCGCTGGCCTGAGAGGCTGAGAGTCTTTGATCCATGTCCGCCTTGCACGCCAAAACGCCGCGGCTCTTCGTTGCAAATGCTCGCCATAGCCCGAGCTATGGCTGTGCGTTGCGCCTCGATCCGAGGCGTTTTGGCGCGCCTTTCAGGCTTGGCTCAAAAACTTTCAGCCTCTGAGCCTGCGCGCCACGGTGCCCGACCTGCGGTGTGTAGGAGGCCTTTCGGGCGCGGTCCACAACGCTCAGCCCCTGAGGCGTAACTCGCGCTCCAGCAGCGCGAGCCGCTCGGGCTCGGCGTGGTGCCGGGCCACCGGCTGCACACTGCTAAACACGTTGCGCCCCATTTCCGCGCGCCCGCTCCAGGCCAAGGCCAGTGCGTAGTCGCAGGTGCACACGGCCAGTGAGGGCCAGGCGCCCGGGGCCTTGCGCACCAGCCCCAGAAATTGCTCACACGCCTTGCCCAGGTGGCTGGCAGCCTCGCTTGCCCGGGCCGGGTCGCGCAGCGCAATCATGCCCCGCACCCAGTCGATGAATGCTTGCCCGTGGGGGGGCAGCATGGCGGGCTGCAGGGTGTCCACGAGGCGCTGCGCTTCGTCGGTGTGGCCCGCGCGGGCCTCGCTCAGGGCCAGGTCCAGCTGCAAAGTGGGCTCTCCCGGCCGCTGCGCCATCAGGTCGCGCAGGCGCGCAGTAAAGCCCGCATGGTCGCCCGTGGCCAGGGGCAGGGTGTAGATGCGGGCCAAGAATTCGTTGTCGTCTGCCGGACGCATGGGGTGGACACGCAAGCGCAGGATGGCGGCGTCCACCCCTTCGGCTCGCGCCTCGAACCAGGCCATGCGCACGGCGGCGTCCCAGGCGGGCTGCCGCAAAAACGCATGCCGTTCGGCTGAACGGGTCAGCCGCTGGGCCAGCACGTCCAGACGAGGCAGGTCGCCCGTGGCGTGCGCGTGCAGCATCTGCAGGTACATGCGCTGAAACCGGTGCATGTAGGCAAACACCCCCAGCGGCGCTAGCATGGCCAGTACCAATATCCCCTGCACCCATGGGCTCCACTGGCGCCACACGGCCAGCGCCACCAGGGCTGCGCACACCAGCAGCCAGGTGCGGTTGTTGCGCAGCAGCTGCCGCAGCGTGGTCCACAGGCCAGGGTTCTCCTGGGCTTCGATCTGGTCGCGCGCCAGCTGGCGCAGCGCCTTCACGTCCAGGGTGCCCAGTGCGTCGTCCGCCATTTCGGTCATCGCACGGGCATACAGCCCGGAGGTGTGCAGCTGCACGTGGGTTAGTGGCGGCTGCTGCAGCGCGGCAATGGCCTGCATGGCTTCTTCGGCCGTCTGGGCATGCACGAAGCCCTCGGTAGGGCGGCCTTGCGCATCCTGCGCCTGGTACAGCCAGCGGGGCTGGCCGGGCGGCGGGGTGGTCCCGGTGGTGGTCATGGTGTGGCTCCCTCCTGGTGTGACTTGCCAGCGTGTCGGCGTCGCCGGTCGATGGCTGCGGATGGTAGGGGGGCGTGGGACTAAGGCGTGCAGCGGGCAGACGGGCGGTGCACCGCTGGCGGACGGCCGGTGCCGTGGAAGGGGCTATTGAAAGGGCTCGGGGTGCTGTTCCCGCTGGCTTTTGCCATGGGCCAGCCACTGCACCAACACCGCATGTAGCTCTGCAGGGTTCACCGGCTTGCGCAGCACTAGGTAGCCCTCGTCCTCAGCATCCCGCAAGGCGGGCGCGTCGAATTCGCCGCTGACCATCGCGCCCCGCGCGGAAGGGCAGCGTGCCAGCAGCGTGCGCAGGATGTCAAAGCCGCTCTCGCCCGAGCGCAGCCGCTGGTCGCAGAAGATAGCATCTGGCACCAGCCCTTCGTCGAGAAGGCCATGGGCTTCGGCCCCGGTGGTGGCATAGGCTGCCGTCACACCCCAGGCTTCGAGCATGGCGCGCCAGGCCTTGAGCACCTGGGGGTCATCGTCCAGCACCAGGCATTGGCCCTGCAGCGGGCGGCTCGCCACGGCCTGGTGGTGCGCTGCGGCAGAGGCGGTGGGCGCGCCTGCATCGGTGGCCACATGGGCTGGCAGCCGCAGCCAGAAGCGCGAACCCCGCCCCGCCAGCGAATGCACACCATAGGCCGCCCCCAATTGCTCGGCACAGCGCGCCACCACGGCCAAGCCCAGGCCGTGCCCGGCTTCGTCCATCTGGTCGGCCCGCGATCCCCGGTAGTAGGGGCTGAACACCCGGGCCTGATCGGCGGGGGCAATGCCAATGCCCGTGTCCCGCACCTCCACCAGCCAGCCGCCACCGCGTGCGCGGGCACTCACCAGCACCTTGCCCTGCGGCGTGTACCGGATGGCGTTCTGCACCAGGTTCGCCAGCGCCTGGCGCAGCAGCACCGGCTCGGCCCAGACGATGGCGCCACGGCGCGGCAGCCGCAGCCGCAGGGTCAGGCCGCCAAGGCTGGCCTGCTCGCGAAACAGGCGCACCACATCCGCCAGCAGCGCGCCGAGGTCCACGGCGGTTTTGTGGCCCAGTGGCTGCCCCGACTCCAGGCGCGACAGGTCCAGCAGCGCATTGAACAGCTGGCTCATGGCCTGCATGCTGGTGCGCAGGTCGGCCACCAGCGGACGCAGGACCGGGTCGGCATTGCGTAGGCTGATCGCCTCCACCATCAGGGACATGGCGTGCACGGGCTGGCGCAGGTCGTGGCTGGCGGTGGCGAGGAACATGTTTTTCTCGGTCAGGGCGCTTTCTGCCTGTCCCCGGGCTGCGGCCAGGGCCTCGTTGGCCGTGCGCGTGCGCCGGTACAGCCAGAAACTGGCGCCCGCGGCGAGCAGTGCCAGGGCCACCGCCGCCGCCAGTCCTATTTGCTGCATGCGGCGCACCCGCAGCTCGGCATCCTGCACCCGGTTGGCCTGCGCCAGCTGATCGATCTGGCGCTGGCGCTCAGCGCTGTCAAAGCGCTCCTGCAAGGTCGCCACGGCCTGGTCGCGCTCGGTATGGAACAGCTCCTTGGCCAGCGCCTGCTGCTTGCGGGTGGTGGCCATGGCTTCACGGTACAGGCCCGCTTGTTCATACATGCGCGACAGCTCGCCCAGCAGCTGTTCTTCCATGGGCAGGGAGCCCGCTTCGTGCACAAACCGGATGCCCGCCTCCACCTCGTGCACACCGGCAGCAATGCGGCCCTGCCCCATGAGCGCAAAGCCCAGGTTGGCCTGCGCCAGTGCGGCGCCATTCAATTCGTGTGCGTCGCGGTAGGCGGCCAGGGCCTCGCGCATCACAGGCTCCGCCTGCGCATACGCCTTGCGCTGCAGCAGGACGTCGCCCAGGTTGTTCAGCGCCGTTGCCTGAAGCCCGGCCAACCCTCCCGCGCGCGCAATCTGCAGGGCTTGGCGGTATGCCGCTATGGCCGTGTCGAGGTCGCCCTGCACGTTTTCGACATTGCCCCGGTGCAGGTGCAGCCAGCCCAGTGCTTGCCGGGCATCCAGCTTCTCGGCCAGGGGCAGCGCCTCGCGGATGGTTTGCAGCGCCCGCTCCGGGTTCTTCATGTCGAAATGCAGCAGCTCCAGATGGGTGCGCGACCGCAGCTCTGCCGTGGCCGCCTGTAGGGGCAGCGTGCGCGACAGCTCCAGGCTGCGCAGCAGCTGGGCCAGTGCCTCTTCAAACTGCCCGTTGCCGCTGTGCAGCGCGCCCAGGGTCAGGTGGTACAGCCAGCGCACCCAGGGGTCGCCCACGGTCTCCGCCCCGGCCGCGACCTGCGCCAGCGCCTTCAGCCCTGCGCGTGTCTTGCCCGCCACGGCCAGTTGCCGGGCCTCAAAGGCAGCGGCCAGCACTTGCGAAGACATGTCGTTCGACGTGGACGCCAGCGCCTTCAGTTGCGCGATGGCGTCGGTCACCACGGGTTCCTGCCCGGTCTCGAAGGCCGCGTCTGCCAGCGCGGCGTAGTAGGTGCGCCGGGTATCGACATGCGCCGCGCGGGCAAAGCGCGGGGCTGCCGCCTGCAGGGCCTGCACGGTCTCGGCGCTGTTGCGCTGCGACAGGGTCTGCAGGCGGTCCAGCTCGGCCAGGTCCTGGGACGGTGTCTGCGCGCCTGCGGACAGCGTTCCGAGCAGGCCCAGCGCAGTGGCCAGCACCCAGGGCCGCAAAAGGCGCATCAGGACAGCTCCAGCCGCCGCCCACGCAGCAGGGTGATGGCCTCCACCCGTGTGCGCACGCGCAGCCGCTCCAGGATGCCCGTCACGTGCTCCTTCACGGTGCTCTCTGCAATGTCGAGCTGGGACGCAATGCGCTTGTTGGGCAGGCCTTGCAGCACCAGCGCAAGGATCTGTCCCTGGCGTGCAGACAGGCCCAACTCTGCCGGTGTCACCGGCAGGTCGCGGCTGCGCGGCGGCTGGCTGCCGATCTGGCCGGGCTCAAACCACACCAGGCCGCCCAGCAAGGCTTCCACCGCCAGGCCAAAGGTGTCGGGTGCGGCCTGCTTGTGGATGAAGCCCTGGGCGCCCGCCTGCCGGGCCTGCGCCATCACCGCAGGGTCATCGTCGCCGCTGATCACTGCGATGGGGGGGCCCGGGCAGTGCGCGCGCACCTGTGCGATCAGGTCCAGCGCCGAGCCCTCTGCCAGCCAGAAATCAACCAGCACGATGGCCGGTGTGCCCCGCGTGCCCACCCAGCGAAGCAGGTCGTCCGCGCCGGAGGCCACCACCACGTCCATCTGCGGCATGCGGGCACGCAGGAATTCGGCCATGCCGTGTGCCACCAGCGGATGGTCGTCGAGGATGAGCGCGTAAGGAGAGGAAGGAGACATGCGGGAGGGCGGGGAGGCAGCCCGGCGGCCTGCCAATACCGAAAGGTATGCCTGCGGGCAAATTCTGCCAAGTGTTCAGCAGGATGTACGGCGCGCAAACCCTACCAGCGTAGGGTTTCGCATGGGAGGGGGTGCTGCACAGAATCCGCGCTCCATTCACCATCACGAGGTTTCTGTTCATGACACGACAAGCCAGCGCAACGGGTGCCGGGCGCACCGGGCACCCCGCACGTCCTATCTTCCGCTGGGCCCCCCTGGGCCTGGCTGCCGCCTTGCTGGCGGGCTGCGGCGGCGGTGATGACAACAACGGCACGCCGCCGCCTAGCGCTGGTGCATTCAGCATCGGCGGCGCGGTCAGTGGTCTGGGCGCTGGCAAGACGGTGACGTTGCAGAACGCCGGCAAGGACGACCTGACGGTGAATGCCAATGGCAACTTCGTGTTCGCCACGCGCCTGGACAACGGCATTGCCTATGCCGTCACCGTCAAGACCCAGCCCAGCGGGCAGCGCTGCACTGTGACGGAAGGCACTGGCACGGCCACCGCCAATGTGAGCACCGTGCAGGTGCGCTGCGAGAACCTGGCGGCGGCCACCTACACGGTGGGCGGCTCGGTCAGCGGCCTTGCGGGCGGCACCGTGGTGCTGCAGAACAACGGGCGCGACGACCTGTCGGTTGCCAGCAACGGCGGCTTCACCTTCGGCACGGCGTTGGCGGGTGGCACGGCCTACGCCATCACGGTGCGCACACAGCCTTCGGGCCAGAGCTGCACGGTGCGCAACGGTACGGGCACGGTGGGATCGGCCAACGTGAGTACGGTGGACGTGAGCTGCGCGACCGCCGCGCTGGGGCTGCCGGAGGGGGACTGGAAGCAGGGCCAGTGTTCCGTGGTGCGGCCTGGTGTGTGGGGGCGCGTGCTTTGGCGCATTGCCCGACAAAGCGATACCCGGGCAACGGCCGCACAAGGCGTCATGACCTACGCGACGGCCGACTGCTCGGGCCAGGGCACGATCGCGGGGCCGCTCACCGACCTGGGCGTGTTCAACTTCGACCGCAGCGGAAGCACGGCAAGCGCCACAGCTTTCTGGAGCACCTGGGTGACGCCGTCAGGCATCACGTCGCGCTCTGTGTGGACTCGCAAGGGGGCCTATCTGTGCGTGTTTGGTGACAGTACACCCACGGTGTTTCCCACGGCAGCCAGTGCAGAGGCTCACGCAGACCTCATCATTGCCAACAAGGCCTGCTACACGCAGAACTGAGGGAGCTTGGGCGCTTCCTGACAAGGGGGCTGCCCTATCGCCCATCGCGTTCGATGTCTGCGCCGTGTGTGGAAAAGAGAGGCCGCCATGGATTGCCATGGCGGCCTTTTTCAATACTGAACTGGACGGTTACTTTGACAGCTCCACCATCGTGGCCGCGTCCAGTCTGCCCGACTGCGCGATGCCCCGGTCTTTCTGGAACGCGCGCAGTGCGGATGCGGTCTTGCCGCCCATGGCGCCATCGGGCGTGCCCGCGTTGTAGCCCAGCTCATTCAGGCGAGCCTGCGCGTCGCGCAGCGAAAGCCCGGCGGTGGCTCCATTGCTTTGCGCGGCAGTACGTGCGGCCGATGTCTGCGAGGGCGGTGCGGCGCCGTCCACACTCAGCCGCCCGCCGCCACCCAGGCCCTGGCCCTTCACCGTCTGGGCGCGGTAGTTGCGCAGGGACTGCACCATTTGGTTGAATGCATCCATGAAGGCGGCCGCAATCACCTTGCCTTCGGCCGTGTTGGAGTAGCCGCCCATGCGCGCGCCGCCCGAGCCGCCCAGCAGCTGCCCCATGGCGCCAAAGTCGGTCTTGGCGGCGCTGCCTTCCGAGGCAGCCACCTGCACGCCCGAGCGGTTGTCGATGAGCGTGAGCAGCGCACTGGCCTCCTTGGTGTTCATGCTGCCGCCGATGGCTGCCAGCAAGCCGCCTGCGCGGCCACCGACCAGGCCGCCCAGCGATGCGGAGGCGCCGCCCGCGTTGTTGTTCTGGAACACGATTTCGGGCGACAGGCCATAGTCCGAGGCGACCATCTGGCCCTGGCCGAACTGGCTGCCCTGCCGCATTTCGCCCGACTGCATCAGCGCGCGCTCGCGCGTCATCGCGTTCATGCCGGCTGCGCCCCGCTCCACCACCACAAAGCAGTTGGACTGCTGCACCAGCAGGCGCAGCAGGTTGGCCGTGGGCGGCAGGCGGTACTGGTCGCGCAGGATGGTGTACCAGCCGGCCTGCTGGTTTTCGATCAGCGAGACGGTACCCAGCGGGCTTTCGCAGCGCTCCAGCGAGTCGCTGGCGCCGGTGGACGCACCGCCCGCAGCGCTGCCGGTGGCCACGGTCTTGGCATCGGCGCTGCCCATGCGCATGTTGGTGGTTTCGCAGCCGCTCAGCAGGGCGGCAGCGGCCACGGCGGCGCTGACTGCGCACAGGCGCAGCGGGGTGGAGGAACGGGGCAGGTTGGCAGCGGCACGCGCGCGCCGCAGCGGGGCAGAAAGGGTGGTGGTCATGGTGTCGGATGTGGCCGCATGTGCAGCGAAAGGGAGGAACACAAAGTCCTGATCTTTCGCCGTGCGGCCAATCACCGGCAACCCGACAGAAGTAGGGTGGCAGCAGCGTCACACTCGGTCCTGGGTGCGCCACGGCCCGTGGCTACGGGGTCAGCGGCTGGACAGCGCCGCGCTCTGCAACTGCGCCAGCGTCACGAACTCCAGGGCTCGCGCATGGGTGCACTCCAGGATCACCGGCGGCGCCACACCCGCCTCGTAGGCCTCCTTCCAGCGCAGGGCGCACAGGCACCAGCGGTTGTTGGGCTTGAGGCCTGCAAACCGGTACTCTGGCCGGGGGGTGATGAGGTCGTTGCCCCGCGACAGCGAGAAGTCCAGAAACGCCTGCGTCATGCGTGCGCAGATCACGTGGGTGCCGTGGTCGTGCTCGTCGGTGTTGCAGCAGCCGTCGCGGTAAAAGCCGGTCAGCGGGTCGTAGGAGCAGGGCATCAGCATGGTGCCCAGAACATTCAGTGCAGTCATATCGGATTGTGTGTAGGGGCGTTTGCAGGCGCTGGGCGCGACGGGTCAGCTTTCGTCGCCACGGCGGCGCAGCACCACGGTGATCTGGCCGTTGGTCTCGATGGTGGCGCGTTCTACCTCGTGCTCGTGCAGGCAGCCGCCAGCGCGCAGCGCGGCCTCCACGTCGTCGCGGGTCAGCAGCTCCTTGCGCATCAGGGCCTGGTTCAGCTGGCCTTTGTTGATCAGCACCTGCGCCTGGCCGTCCACCCAGCGCCCGATGCGCGGAAAGTGAAACGCCAGCCGGGCCAGGGCCACGTGGCACAGCATCAGCGTGCTGGCGGAGATGAGCCCGCCCACCAGCGAGTTGTCGCCCGCGTTCATCGAGTTTTGCACCGCGTTCGACAGTATCAGCAGCAGGATCAGGTCAAACGGCTCGTACTGGCCCGTCTGCCGCTTGCCCGACAGGCGCATGAACACCAGCAGAAACAGATACACCACCACGCCGCGCACGACAAATTCCCACCACGGCACGCTCATTTCCCACATTGCAAGGTTCCTTGTTGGATGCTTGGGTGGGGGCAGTCTACGGCCTGCTGCGCCCCTTCGATGCGGTGAGCGAAAATCCCGTATTCATCGTCTCCGCGCACCCGTGGCTGCCCATCGGGTGCCGCCCGTGCTCCTTCTGAAAGACCCGATCCATGCAACGCCGCCAATTCACCCAGACCAGCCTCGCCGGGGCTCTGCTGTGCGCCACCGCGCAACATGCCTGGGCCCTGTCGCTGGGCAATCTGACCAATGCCGATGCCGCCAGCGGGCTCAAGGCCGCGCTGACCCAGGGCGCGCAGGCGGCGGTGTCGCTGCTGGGCCGCAATGACGGCTTTCTGGGCAACCCCAAGGTGCGTATCGGCCTGCCGGGCTACCTGGACGACGCCGCCAAGGTCATGAAGTCGCTGGGCCAGGGCAAGCGCATCGACGAGCTGGTGGTCTCCATCAACCGCGCCGCCGAAGCGGCCGTGCCCATGGGCAAGGACCTGCTGGTGGGCGCGGTGCAAAACATGACGGTGACCGACGCCAAGAACATCCTCACCGGCGGCGACAACTCGGTGACCGCCTTTTTTGCCGACAAGACGCGCACGCCACTGGGCCAGCGCTTTCTGCCCGTGGTGAACCAGGCCACCGAGAAAGTCGGCCTCACGCAGAAATACAACGCCTTCGCGGGCAAAGCCGCGAGTTTTGGCCTGCTGAAGGCCGAAGACGCCAACCTGGCGCAGTACGTCACCGGCAAGACGCTGGACGGTCTGTACCTCATGATCGGTGAGGAAGAGCGCAAGATCCGCCAGGACCCGGCCGCTGCCGGCAGCGCCATCGCCCGCAAGGTGTTTGGTGCCTTGCGCTGAGAGACGTCACGATGCCCTTGCCACTGCCCAACGACCCCTGCCCCTGCGGGCGCCTGGCGCCTGCGGGCCCGGGTGGCAGCAAGGGCAAAAGCGCAGCCCCCTTGCCACTCGCCAGCTGTTGCGGCCGTTACCTGGCGGCACCCGGGCTGGATGCCATGGCCGCCCCCGATGCCGAAAGCCTCATGCGGTCGCGCTACACCGCCTTTGCGTGCGAGCGGGCCGACTACCTGCAGGCCACCTGGCACGCCAGCACGCGCCCGGCCACGCTCGACTTTGATGCGGGGGCCAAATGGCTCGGGCTGGACGTGCGCCGATACGTCGCCACCGATGCCGACCACGCCGTGGTCGAGTTTGTGGCCCGCTACCGTGTCGCTGGGCGCGCCGTGCGCCTGCACGAGACCAGCCGTTTTGTGCGCGAGGAGGGGCGCTGGTTCTATGTCGATGGAGACCTCCATGGCTGAAATTCAAGCCAAAACCACCTCAAGCGCTAGTGCAATATGCCTTGATAGCTATGCAATTTGAAGCAATCCTGTTTGACTGTGACGGCGTGCTGGTGGACAGCGAGCCCATCACCAACGGCGTGCTGCGCGACATGCTGGCCGAGGCCGGGTGGGTGCTGACGCCGGAAGAGTGCATGCGCCTTTTCATCGGCAAGATGGTGCGCAGCGAGGCCGCGCGCATTGAGCACCACACGGGCCGTCCGCTGACCGACGAATGGATGTCGGCCTTCTACGCACGCCGCAATGCCGCGCTGGAGGCGCAGCTCACCGCCATCGAGCACATCCACGGTGCTGTCGAGCGCGTGCACGCCCACCATGACGGGCGCATCGCCTGTGCCTCAGGGGCCGACCGCTTCAAGGTCGAGATGCAGCTGGCCAAGGTGGGGCTGGCGCCTTACTTTGCGGGCCGTATCTTCAGCGGCCACGAGATGCCGCGCACCAAGCCCGCGCCCGATGTGTACCTGGCCGCTGCCGCAGCGCTGCAGGCCGCTCCCGCGCGCTGTGCGGTGGTCGAAGACACGGTGACCGGAGTGACCGCCGGCGTAGCGGCCGGGGCCACCGTGTTTGCCTACGCCCCGCTGGACGACGGTGCCGCACTGCGAGCTGCGGGCGCGCAGCATGTGTTTCGCAGCATGGCGGAGTTGCCAGAGCTGCTGGGCTGCTGACCACAGAGCCTGTTTACGGCACCCCGCGCGATCGCAAAAAGACTTTGAACAGGTTCTCAGGGCTGCATATCGGGTGCAGGCGTGGTGGGCACACCTTGCTCTTCAGCGGCACGCACCTGCACTGCCATCGCCCGCTGGTAACCGGGCCGCTGCTGCAGCCGCTGCCAGTAGGCCTGCGTGGCCGGGCCAAATTGCGCACTCAGCCCCAGGTGCTGCGCCAGCAGCAGCGCATAACCCACCGCCACATCCGCCGCCGTGAAGCGGCCTGCACACAGGTAGTCGCTGGCGCCGTGAGTCAGCGCCGTCTCCACGGCGCGCAGCCGGGCCAGAAACCAGCGGCTGTAGTCCTCCACCACCTGCGGTTGCTTGCGCTCTGCCGGTTCAAACCGCCCATAGCGCAGCACCAGCGTCTGCGGAAAGGTCAGCGTCGCATCGCTCATGTGCAGCCAGTTCAGGTACGCGCCATACGCCTGGTGCGTGGGTGCCACATCCAGCCCCGCGTCGGGGTGTGTGGCGGCGAGGTACTGGCACATCGCCGCCGATTCGGTCATGCGCACCTCGTTCGGTGCTGCGCCCTGCACCAGCAGCGGCACCGTGCCCAGCGGGTTCTCATCCAGAAACCACCGCGCCTTGGCGCGTGGTGGGAAGGGCAGCATGTGGAGCTGGTAGGGCAGTTGCAGCTCTTCGAGCATCCACAGGGGGCGGAAGGAGCGGGCGCTGACGCAGTGGTGGAGGTGGAGCATGGCAGAAATTTGAAAGCGGTGACTACGCCCTCGGGCGCCGTTTGTCTACTTGAGAATGATCCGGGATACGAGCGGGGACTGATGGGCGCGACAAAACTTCCGAAACAGGCATGCTCCGAAGAATTGCGAGCAGTCGCGTCTTTTCCTTTTCAATTTCGCTATCCAGATGGCCCATCATCACTCGGCACAAATCTTGGATTTCGCTCACATCTTTCGAGCTCAGTCCTATAACGCGGTGGTGTTCAGTTGACACTCCCGTGATCCCCTCCTGTTCTACTCTCTCTAGACAGTAGCGTGCCTGGACTCTCGTGCTTTCGAAAGCATTTACCGAGTGAGCAATGTGCTTGTCGCGGAAAGCGCGTATGCGTTGATGATTTTCACGTTGTTCAGATGGAAGGTTCTCCACAACTTCGTTGCCGATACCACGACGCACTCCGCTTACAAATGCACGGCTATACCGAACAAGAATTGCTGTTGAGAACGCATCTGTTATTTCAGAGCCAGCATACCCATAGGCCGACTGTGCGCATTGTTCTTCGAAAAACTCGCAAAGTTGCACTGCGCTTTGTAGGTCGAACTTAATGCTCTGAAGCCGCGCGAGTTCAGCTGCTTCCTCATGCTCGAAATAGACAAATGTGTGGGTTGCCACAACTGAATCTCCTTGCTGCAATTACTTGGGTAGCGGGTCCGCCTCGACTACACCCTCACCGCCCTACGAAACTCCGCCGGCGACTGCCCCGTCCACCCCCTAAACGCCCGGATAAAACTCTTCTCGTTCTCAAACCCCGCGGCCTCCGCCACCTGCTTGATGGGCCGCTGCGTGCGGTGCAGCAGCTCCACCGCGCGGGTGCGGCGCACCTCGTCTTTCAGGCCCTGCAGCGTGGCGCCTTCTTCCTTCAGCTGCCGGTGCAGCGTGCGCGGCGATACGTGCAGCAGCGCGGCCAGCGATTCGGCGCTGTGCTGGGGCAGGGCATGCGCAGGCTGGCCCGGCAGGGGCGCGGCCAGCAGCTGGCGCACGCGCTGCACCAGCAGGCGGTCGCGGCGGTAGTGCAGCACGGTCAGGGGCAGGGCGTGCTGCAGCATCTGGCGCAGTGCCTGTTCGTCGCGGCGCAGGGGCAGGTGAAGGTAGCGGGCGTCAAAGTGGATGGCCGTGCGCGGTGCGCCAAAGGTGGACGGGCCACGGAACAGCACGGCATACGCATCGGCGTGCGGCGGGGCATCAAACGCAAATTCGGCAGCGATGAGGGGGATGCGCGAGTCCACCATCCAGCAGGCCAGGCCGTGGGCATTGCGCAGCACCGACACCAGGCAGAACTCGCGCAGCGCGCCCAGGTCGCGGGCCTCGGTGATGGCCAGGGTGGCAGTGTCGCCGGTGGTGGTGAGGTGCAGCGCAATGTCGTCCGCCAGCAGGCCGTGGTGGCGGCACCAGCGGGACAGGGCGACCTGCAGCGTGGGCGAGCTGATGCTGGCGCGCGCCAGCATGCCGTAGCTGCCCCAGGGCAGGCGGCGGCTGAACCAGCCCAGGGCCTCGTCGTCCAGCTCCTGCATGGCGGCGTCGGAGATCTGTTCCATCTGCCAGGCGGTGATGCGGGCGCTGTCGTCCTGCAGCAGCTGCGGCGCAATCTGTGCCTGGGCCAGGGCGCGTTCGGGGCTCATGCCGCGCCGTTCATAGGCGAGCGCAATGGCGCGCACGAACGCTATGGGCGTAGCTGCCGGTGCAGTCGGCGTGGCGGCGGGAGCTGTGGCGGAAGCAGACAGGCGGTGGGAGATAGAGGCAGGTGAATTCACGTTACAGAGTGTGCCAGTCGTGGCACGATTTGCAACCATTGTGGCAACCCGGCAGGGCCGTGGGCTTCTATGCTTGCCTATGCTTTCGAATGGCTCGCCCTGCGCGCTCTGCTCGCGCTGGCCGGATGACCGAGGAGACAAACCTGTGACGACTGCAGCCGCAACACAATCCGCACCGCTGGTGGACAGCTACGCCCGTGGCGCTACCGATGTTCCCCTGATCGAGCAGACCATCGGCGCCTTCTTTGCCGACATGGTGGCCCGCCAGCCCGAGCGCGAGGCGCTGGTCAGCGTGCACCAGGGCCGCCGCTACACCTACGCCCAGTTGCAGACCGAGGCGCACCGCCTGGCCAGCGCGCTGCTGGGCATGGGGCTCACCCCCGGCGACCGCGTGGGCATCTGGTCGCACAACAACGCCGAATGGGTGCTGATGCAGCTGGCCACCGCGCAGGTGGGCCTGGTGCTGGTCAACATCAACCCGGCCTACCGCACGTCCGAAGTCGAATACGCGCTGAACAAGGTGGGCTGCAAGCTGCTGGCGACCATGGCGCGCTTCAAGACCAGCGACTACCTGGGCATGCTGCGCGAGCTGGCGCCCGAGTGGCACCACCAGCAGCCGGGGCAACTGGGCTCCGTGAAGCTCCCCCACCTGAACACGGTGGTGTGGATCGATGAGGCGGGGGAGGGTGCCGAAGAACCGGGCCTGATGCGCTTTACCGACCTGCTGGCACGCGGTAACGCGGCCGATCCGCGCCTGGGGCCCATCGCAGTGACGCTCAAAGCCACCGACCCCATCAACATCCAGTTCACCAGCGGCACCACGGGCTTCCCCAAGGGGGCCACGCTCACGCACCGCAACATCCTCAACAACGGCTTCTTCATCGGCGAGTGCATGAAGCTCACGCCCGAAGACCGGCTGTGCATCCCCGTGCCGCTGTACCACTGCTTTGGGATGGTGCTGGGCAACCTGGCGTGCTTTACCCACGGCGCCACCATCGTGTACCCCAACGACGGGTTTGACCCGCTCACCGTGCTGCAGACGGTGCAGGACGAGCGCTGCACCGGCCTGCACGGCGTGCCCACCATGTTCATTGCCGAGCTGGACCACCCGCGTTTTGCCGAGTTCAACCTGAGCACGCTGCGCACCGGCATCATGGCCGGCTCGCCGTGCCCCACCGAGGTGATGAAGCGCGTGGTGGAGCAGATGCACCTGCGCGAGATCACCATTGCCTACGGCATGACCGAGACCAGCCCCGTGAGCTGCCAGAGCAGCACCGACACGCCGCTGGACAAGCGCGTATCGACCGTGGGCCAGGTACAGCCGCACCTGGAGGTGAAGATCGTGGACCCGGACACCGGCGCGGTGGTGCCCATCGGCCAGCGCGGCGAGTTCTGCACCAAGGGCTACTCCGTCATGCACGGCTACTGGGGCGACGAAGCCAAGACCCGCGAGGCGATTGACGAAGGTGGCTGGATGCACACCGGCGACCTGGCCACCATGGACGCCGAGGGCTACGTCAACATCGTCGGCCGCATCAAAGACATGGTGATCCGCGGCGGCGAGAACATCTACCCGCGCGAGATTGAAGAGTTTTTGTACCGCCACCCGCAGGTGCAGGATGTGCAGGTGGTGGGCGTGCCCGACCAGAAGTTCGGCGAAGAACTCTGCGCTTGGATCATCGCCAAGCCCGGCACCCAGCCCACCGAAGACGACATCCGCGCCTTCTGCAAGGGCCAGATCGCGCACTACAAGGTGCCGCGCTACATCCGCTTTGTCACCAGCTTTCCGATGACGGTGACGGGCAAGATCCAGAAGTTCAAGATCCGCGACGAGATGAAGGACCAGCTGGGTCTGGAAGAACAGAAAACCGCTTGAAAGAGCAAGACCGTATGACCATTCTCGACACCCAACTCAACGCCCGCTCGGCGGATTTTCTGGCCAATGCCGCTGCCATGCGCACGCTGGTGGATGACCTGCGCGCTCAGCTCGACAAGGTGGCCCAGGGCGGCGGCGAAGCCGCCCGCGCCAAGCACACCGCGCGCGGCAAGCTGCTGCCGCGCGAGCGCGTGCAGATGCTGCTGGACCCCGGCACGCCGTTCCTTGAACTCGCGCCGCTGGCCGCACTGAACATGTACAACAACGACGCGCCCTGTGCGGGGCTCATCGCGGGCATTGGCCGCGTGAGCGGCGTGGACTGCATGATCGTGTGCAACGACGCCACGGTAAAGGGCGGCACCTACTACCCGCTCACCGTCAAGAAGCACCTGCGTGCCCAAGAGGTGGCGCAGCAGAACCACCTGCCCTGCATCTATCTGGTGGACTCGGGTGGCGCCAACCTGCCCAACCAGGACGAGGTCTTCCCCGACCGCGACCACTTCGGCCGCATCTTCTTCAACCAGGCCAACATGAGCGCCATGGGCATCAGCCAGATCGCGGTGGTGATGGGATCGTGCACGGCCGGCGGCGCGTATGTGCCAGCGATGAGCGATGAATCCATCATCGTCAAGAACCAGGGCACGATCTTTTTGGGTGGCCCACCGCTGGTGAAGGCCGCCACGGGCGAGGTGGTGAGCGCCGAAGACCTGGGCGGTGGCGATGTGCACACGCGCCTGTCGGGCGTGGCCGACCACCTGGCGCAAAACGACCTGCATGCGCTGCAGCTGGCACGCAATGCGGTGCGCAATTTGAATAAAAACAAGCCACAGGCGCTAGTGGATCATGCGCCGGTAGCTCCTAAATTTGCAGCAGAAGAACTCTATGGCGTGATCCCGGTGGACACGCGCAAGCCCTTTGATGTGCGCGAGATCATTGCCCGCATTGTGGACGGCAGCGAGTTCGACGAGTTCAAGGCGCGCTACGGCACCACGCTGGTCACGGGCTTTGCGCGCATCGAGGGGATGATGGTCGGCATCATCGCCAACAACGGTATCTTGTTCAGCGAGTCGGCCCTCAAGGGCGCGCATTTCATCGAGCTGTGCTGCCAGCGCAAGATCCCGCTGGTGTTCCTGCAGAACATCACCGGCTTCATGGTGGGCCGCAAGTACGAAAACGAAGGCATTGCCCGCAACGGCGCCAAGATGGTCACGGCCGTGGCCACTGCGAGTGTTCCCAAGTTCACCATCATCATCGGCGGCAGCTTTGGCGCAGGCAACTACGGCATGTGCGGCCGCGCGTACAGCCCCCGCTTCCTGTGGATGTGGCCCAACGCACGCATCAGCGTGATGGGCGGAGAGCAGGCCGCGGGCGTGCTGGCCACGGTGAAACGCGACGGTATCGAGGCCAAGGGCGGGCAGTGGAGCATGGAGGAAGAAGAAGCCTTCAAGGCCCCCATCCGCCGCCAGTACGAAGACCAGGGCCACCCCTACTACGCCACCGCGCGCCTGTGGGACGATGGCGTGATCGACCCCGCCGACACGCGCCGCGTGCTGGCGCTGGGCCTGGCCGCCACGCGCAACGCGCCCATCGAAGACACCAAGTTCGGCCTGTTCCGGATGTAACCCCACCAAAGCCGGAACCGAGAGCTGCGATGGACGCTGTTGCCCACTTCACCCAGCTGGCACGCTACAACGTGTGGGCCACGGCGCGCGTGCTCGATGCCGTGCGGGCGCTGCCGGAGGAGGCCTACCGGCGCGATGTGGGCCTGTTCTTCAAAAGCATCCATGGCACGCTCAACCACCTGCTGGTGGGCGAGCACCATCTGTGGTTTGTGCGCTTTGCCCAAGGAATCTCGCCCAAGGTGGCCCTGGACGCCGAGCTGGAGAGTGACCGCGCGCAGCTCGATGCCCGGCTGCGCGAAGGCGCGGACCGTTGGGTGCCGCTGATTGCGTCGTTCTCGCCCGAGCGCTGGACCGGCACGCTCGACTACACCACCATGCGCGGCACGGCGGCATCGCTGCCTTTTGCCGCCACGCTGGCGCATGTGTTCAACCACGGCACGCACCACCGGGGCCAGATCACTGCCGCATTGACCGCACTGGGCCAGCCTTGCCCCGAGCTGGACCTTGTCTACTTTCTGCAAAACCCGTCCAAGCCATGAGCAGCCAGAACCTTTCCATCACCCAGACCGGCGCCGTGGCGCGCATCACGCTCACGCAGCCGGAGATTCGCAACGCGTTCAGTGACGAAGTCATTGCCGAGATCACCGCCGCCTTCATCGATGTGGGGGGGCGCGCCGATGTGCGCGCCGTGGTGCTGGCGGCCGAAGGCCTGGCCTTTTGCGCCGGTGCCAACCTCAACTGGATGCGCCGCATGGCCGACTACACGCGCGATGAAAACATCGCCGACGCGGGCAAGCTGGCCGAGATGCTGCGCGTGATTTATGAATGCCCCAAGCCCACAATAGCCCGCGTGCAGGGCGATGTGTACGCCGGTGGCATGGGTCTGGTGGCTGCATGCGACATGGCTGTGGCGGTGGACACGGCGGGCTTCTGCCTCAGCGAAGTGAAGCTGGGTCTCATCCCCGCCACCATCAGCCCCTATGTGATCCGTGCCATGGGCGCGCGCGCTGCGCACCGCTACTTTCTGACGGCCGAGCGTTTTGGCGCGGCCGAGGCGCTGCGCATCGGCTTTGTGCACGAGGTGGTGGCTGCCGACCAGCTCGATGCCAAGGTGGACGAACTGCTCAAGGTCCTGACCACCGCCAGCCCCAACGCCGTGCGTGTGTGCAAGAAGCTGGTGATGGATGTGGCCGAGCGCGAGATCAACGCGGGCCTGATCGCTGCCACCGTGCAGGGCATTGCCGACATCCGCGCCAGCGACGAAGGCAAGGAGGGCGTGCAGTCCTTCCTGAACAAGCGCAAGCCCAACTGGTTGGGCTGACCGGTAAGCGCAGGCCATGGACACCCTCTGGTTCAACATCGTGCAGTGGCTCCACACGCTGGGGCTGCATGTGGATGGCGGCACTGCGCGCGCCGTGGGCGACGTGGCGGCCACGGCAACCGCGAAGCTCGACATGCCCAGCCTGCTGGCTTTGGCCGCCGCCCTGGGCTGGGCCAGCGGCTTTCGCTTGTATGCCGTGGTGTTCCTGGTGGGAATGATGGGCGTGCTGGGCTGGATGCCACTGCCCCCCGGCTTGGCCGTGCTGCAGAACCCGCTGGTGCTGATGGTGAGTGGCGTGCTGCTGATGGTGGAGTTTTTTGCCGACAAGGTGCCGTGGGTAGACAGCGCCTGGGATGCCCTGCATGCCTTCATCCGCGTGCCTGCAGGTGCGGCCCTGGCCTTCGGCGTGTTCGGCGCCGACAACGCCACCCTGGCCGTGCTGGCGGGGCTGCTGGGCGGATCGCTCTCGGCCACCGCGTTGGCCACCAAGATGACTACGCGTGCAGCGGTGAACACCTCGCCCGAGCCGTTTTCCAACTGGGGCCTGTCGTTCTTTGAGGATGGCCTGGTGGTAGCGGTGGTGTGGCTGGCCACGCAGCACCCGGTGGCCTTTGGTGTGGCGCTGGTGGTGATGGTGGCGGTGTCGGTGCTGCTGCTGGTGGTGCTGTTCAAGTTTCTGCGCGCCGTGGTGCGGCGCTTGTCTTCTTTCTTTTCTGGTTCTGCCAAGGTGGCTTAGATGTTTACGAAAATTTTGATTGCCAATCGCGGTGAGATCGCTTGCCGAGTGGCCGCCACGGCCAAGCGTCTGGGCGTGAAGACTGTCGCCGTGTATTCCGACGCCGACGCCAACGCCAAACATGTGGCCGTGTGCGATGAGGCCGTGCACATTGGCGGCAGTGCGCCCAAGGACAGCTATCTGCGCTGGGAGCGAATCATCGACGCCGCCAAGACCACGGGCGCGCAGGCCATCCACCCGGGCTACGGCTTTCTGAGCGAGAACGAAGACTTCGCAAAAGCATGTGCCGATGCGGGCCTGGTCTTCATCGGCCCCCCCGCCAGCGCGATCAACGCCATGGGGCTCAAGGCCGAGTCCAAGCGCCTGATGGAGCAGGCCCAGGTGCCCCTGGTGCCGGGCTACCACGGCGCTGATCAAGACCCCGCCATGTTGCAACGCGAGGCCGACCGCATTGGCTACCCCGTGCTCATCAAGGCCAGCGCTGGTGGCGGTGGCAAGGGCATGCGCGCGGTGGACAAGGCCGAGGACTTCGCCGCTGCGCTCGACTCCTGCAAGCGCGAGGCCATCAACAGCTTTGGTGATGACGCAGTGCTGGTCGAAAAGTACGTGCAGCGCCCGCGCCACATCGAGATCCAGGTGTTCGGCGACACGCACGGCAACTGCGTGTACCTGTTTGAGCGCGACTGCTCGGTGCAGCGCCGCCACCAGAAGGTGCTGGAAGAAGCGCCCGCCCCCGGCATGACGCCGGAGCTGCGCGCCCGCATGGGCGAGGCTGCCGTGGCCGCAGCACGGGCGGTGAACTACGTGGGCGCGGGCACGGTGGAATTCATCGTCGAGCAGCCCGGCGGCTACGACGCGCCCGAGCAGATGAAGTTCTACTTCATGGAGATGAACACCCGCCTGCAGGTTGAGCACCCCGTGACCGAGGCCATCACGGGCCTCGATCTGGTGGAGTGGCAGCTGCGTGTGGCGTCTGGCGAGCCCTTGCCACTGAAGCAGGAAGACTTGCACATCCACGGCCACGCCATCGAGGCGCGCATCTGCGCCGAGAATCCCGACAACAACTTCCTGCCCGCCACCGGGGCGCTCAACGTGTACGCGCTGCCCGAGTGTGTGACCTTCGAACGGGGCGCGGTGCGCGTGGATTCCGGCGTGCGCCAGGGCGATGCGATCAGCCCGTTCTACGACTCCATGGTGGCCAAGCTCATCGTGCACGGCGACACGCGTGCGCAAGCCCTGGCCCGGCTGGATGAGGCGCTGGCCCAGACCCACATCGTGGGCCTGGCAACCAACGTGCAGTTTTTGCGCCGCGTGGCCCGCACCGAGGCATTTGCCAGCGCCAAGCTGGACACCGCGCTGATCCCGCGCGAGCAGGCGGTGCTGTTCCACCAGGAGCCCGTGGGCTTGCCCCTGGCGGCTGCTGCCGCCGTGGCTCAGACCCTGCTGCGCGAGCGCGCCAGCGAGGGCGTGGACCCCTTCAGCCGCCGCGATGGTTTTCACACCCATGGCGTGGTGCAGCGCCGGTTTGAGTTCGAGTTTGGTGGTGAGCACGCCAAGGCGCTGCTGACCTACGAGCGTGGTGGCAGCCTGCATCTGGCCGTCGGCGAAGGCGATGCCGCAGTGGCCGGGCCGTTGGTGTTCAGCGCTGTGGGGCAGGGCATCGAATTGCAGTTTGCAGGTCAGCGCACGCGTGCGGCTGTGTATGCCCAGGGCGAGGTGGACCACGTATTCGCCCCGCTGGGCGCCACGCAGATCACTGCCATCGACCTGCTGGCCCACGCGGGCGAGGCTGCGGCCGAAGGCGGGCGCCTCACAGCCCCGATGCCTGGCAAGGTGGTGTCGTTTGCCGTGAAGGCGGGCGATGCGGTAACCAAGGGCCAACCGCTGGCAGTGATGGAAGCCATGAAGATGGAACACACCATTGCTGCCCCTGCGGATGGTGTGGTGCAGGAGCTGCTGTATGCGCCGGGCGACCAGGTGACCGAGGGGGCAGAACTGCTCAAGCTGGTAGCCGTCGACAAGGCCTGAGCCAAGTAGTGTCCCGAGTCGTCTGCAGGTGACAGCGCAGGGGGCTCAATGCGGCTACGCTTGGGGCCCATGAAAATCACCTTTTGCTGTACCGACACCAAGGCCGAACCCTGGCTGCAGGGCCTGGCCGCCGCGCTTCCAGGCGCTGAGATTTCTGTTTGGCAACCCGGCGCCCCGCAGGCCGACTACGCCGTGGTGTGGGCGCCGCCCCAGCAGTTCATGGACGAGCAGCCGGGCCTCAAGGCCCTGTTCAACATTGGCGCGGGGGTGGATGCCCTGCTCAAGCTGCGCTTGCCTCCCAAGGCCCTGGTGGTGCGCCTGGACGACGCAGGCATGGCGGTGCAGATGGCCGAGTACGTGTGCCACGCGGTCATCCGCCACTTCCGCGAGTTTGACGGCTATGAGGCCGACACCCAGGCGGGCCGCTGGGGCTACCGCAAGCCGCGCCTGCGCAGCGACTACCCCATCGGCGTGATGGGCCTGGGCGTGCTGGGCGAGCGGGTTGCCAAGGCGCTGGCGCAGTTTGAATTTCCGATCAATGGCTGGAGCCGCAGCCCCAAGGCCATCGACGGCGTGCGCGGCTTTGCGGGCGCAGATCAATTCAATGATTTTCTGGCCGCGAGCCGCGTGCTGGTTAACCTGCTGCCCCTCACGCCCGATACGGCCAACGTAATCAACAAGGACACGCTGGGCCGCCTGTTGCCCGGCGCTTATGTGATCAATGTGGCGCGCGGCGCGCACCTGGTGGACGAAGACCTGCTGGCCGCCATTGACAGCGGCCATGTGGCAGGCGCCACACTCGATGTGTTCCGCACCGAGCCGTTGCCCGCAGGCCATGCGTTCTGGACGCACCCGTGCATCACCGTCACGCCCCACACCTCGGCGCGCACGCTGCGCGACGAGAGCATTGCCCAGATCGCACGCAAGATGGTGGCGCTGGCGCACGGCGAGACGGTGGCGGGCATCGTGAACCCCGCGCGAGGCTACTGAGGCCGACGGTCCACGCGCTCGCCAGCGTAGAGAATGGCGGGCATGAGCTCCTCCACCTTCCGCCGCTTCTTTGGTCTTTTGGGCTGGATCCTGCTGGTGCCCAGCGCCTTGACCGCGCTGGGTGCGGCGTGGTTATTGGCCTCTGGCATGAACATGCTGGGCGACACACACACCGCCAAGGGCCGGGTGGTGGCGCATGAAGAAATCATGACGGGCGCGGCCCACCGCCGGGGGCTTGCCAAGAAAAGCATTGTGGAGTTTGCGGCGGGCGATGGGCGGAGATTCCGGTTCACAGACTCGGTCGCACGCCAGCAGCAGGCCATCCACGAGGTGGGTGAGACCGTCTCAGTGCGCTACTCCGCCCAAGACCCGTCGCAGGCCGAGATCAGCAGCTCCACCGCCGTGAAGATCGTGGCCGGTACGGTGATGCTGCTGTCCAGTGCCATTGGCATGGCGCTGGGCTGGCTGTTGCTGCGCTTGCGACCCAGGTCTGTCGCATAGCCCTCTGTGCGCGGGCACAGAGGGTGTGCCTTTTCAATCCACCGTCACGCCGGCATCGCGCACCAGCTTGCCCAGTCGCTGCGCGTCGGCCTTGATGAGCGCCCCGAAATCTGCCGCCGTGCCCCCCACCGCAGGCGTGCCAATGGCTTCCCATTTGGCGCGGAAGGCGGGTTCCTTGAAAATCGCATTCACCGTGGCGTTGAGCTTGTCGACGGTGGCTTGCGGGGTGCCGGCTCGCACCGCAATGCCATGCCAGCCGGTGATCTGGTAGCCCGCAATGCCAGCCTCCGCCATGGTGGGCACATTGGGCAGCACCTTGGCCCGTTCGCTGGAGGTGACGGCCAGCGGAATGAGTTTGCCCGCCTGGATGTGGGGCAGGGAGCTACCGACGATGTCGAACATCACGTTCACCTGTCCGCCGATCAGGTCGTTGAGCGCGGGGCCAGCGCCACGGTAGGGGATGTGCCCCATCTTCACGCCCGCTGTGGTGTTGAACAGCTCGCCCGCCAGGTGCTGCGGTGTGCCGTTGCCGGCCGACGCGTAGCTCAGCACCGGCTTGCCGGCCTTGGCCATGGCCAGGAACTCGGCCAGTGTCTTGACGCCCAGGGAGGGATGCACCTCCAGCACCAGCGGGAATGCCGACAGCTGGATCACCGGCACCAGATCGGACAGCGGGTTGAACGGCATGCTGGCGTACAGCGAGGGGTTGACCGCCATCGGGCCGCTGGCGGCCAGCAGCAGCGTGTGGCCGTCCGCTGGCGCCTGCTTGGCCACCTCGGCGCTGCCAGTGTTGCCACCGGCGCCACCCTTGTTGTCAACCACCACAGGTACACCCAGGCGGCTTTGGAGCTCGGGTTGCAGCATGCGGGCCATCAGGTCGGTGGGGCCGCCGGGCGGGTAGGGCACCACAAAGCGGATGGTCTTGCTGGGGAACGCGGTAGCGGCCGACTGTGCGGCGGCCTGCCCTGCAAGGCCCAAGGCCAGGGGGACGGCCAGGGCTGCGTGCAGCACGGTGCGGCGGGTGGTGCGGGCCGTGGATGAGGAAATGGGGCGGTGGTGCATGTCTGTCTCCTGTGGGGATGGATAAGGCCCGTCTGCTGCGGGTTGATGTCGATGGAGGAAGTGAACGGGGGGCTGTCAGGGCGCGCCAAAGCGCTGCCGGATGTCGGCGGCGGTGGCCAGCGGGCGGCCCAGCGCATTGGCGGCGTCTACGGCCTGGCGCACCAGTGCGGCGTTGTCGGGCGCAACGCTGCCGTCCTTGCACAGCAGGTTGTTTTCAAACCCCACGCGGGCGTGGCCGCCAAACACGGCGGCTGCGGCCACGCAGGAGTTCTCTGCCGCCCCGAAGGCGCACACGGCCCAGGGCTCGTTGCCGTCATGGGCGTTCAGAAAAGGCAGCAGGTCGCGCGGGCTGGAGGTCTGGCCCGCGCTGTAGCGGCCCAGCACAAACAGCAGGAACCAAGGCGCATCCGGCACCACGCCACTGGCGCGCAGTGCCTGCCAGCGGCGCAGGTCGGCCACGTCATACAGGATGACCTGCACCATGGTGCGGCGCTGGGCGAGGCCAGTGAAGAAGCGCTGCAGTCCGGCTTCGCCGATCTCGGGCTTGTCCACTTCGCGCAGGCCGATGGACACGGCCTCGGGTTGCAGGGCCTCCACCATGGCGATCTGCGCGGGGGCCTGGTACACGCCTGCGGCTTCGCTGGTGATCTGTATGACCATCGCGTCGCCCACGGCCTGGCGCACCACGCGCTGCGCCTCGCGGTAGCCCTCCACATCGAGGCTGTGGCGGCCTTGCGCGTCGCGTATGTGCATGTGCAGCATGGCCGCTCCCGCGTCCAGGCAGGCCTTGGCCGTGGTGGCCAGCGTGGCCGGTGTGATGGGCACGGCGGAGTGGTCGGCAGGCTGCTTGTAGGCGCCGTTGGGCGCCACGGTCACGATCAGCGGGTCAACCCACTGGCTGGCAATGGTGGGTGATGCGGGCGATGCACTCATGCGCGGGCTCCGGTGGTCGATGGGGTGTCCGTCGGTGAGGTGGCGGTGGGGGGCTCGATGGTGGGCAGCTCGCTCGCCAGCAGGGCCAGGCCCTGGCGCAGCAGCGTGTCGTAGCGCGCGCGTTCGGCCTGCTTGCGGTCTTCGGGCCAGTCGAAAAAGCCCTTGCCGGTCTTCATGCCCAGCTGACCCTGCGCCACCTTGTCGCGCAGGGCCTGGGCGGGTACGTCGGTGTTCGACAGCGTGGGGTACATGGTGGCTGCGGCGGCGGTGTGCACCTCAATGCCCGCATGGTCGCGCTGCAGCACAGGGCCTGCCGCCAGAAAGCGGAAGCCGAAGCCAAAGCGCACGGCGGCGTCCACGTCTTCGGGCGAGGCAATGCCTTCGTCGATGAGTGCAAAGGCCTCGCGCGAGAGCGCGTGCTGCATGCGGTTGGCCAGAAAGCCGGGCTTGTCCTTCTTGACCAGCACCGGCACGCTGCCGCAGCCGCGCATGAAGGCGTGCAGCCAGGTGCCCAGTGCCGGGTCGCTGCGCTCGCCCAGCACCACCTCCACCAGCGGCACCAGGTGGGCGGGCATGAAGAAGTGCAGGCCCAGCATGCGCTGCGCCGTGGTCAGTCCCTGGGCGATGGCACTGATGGGAAAGCCCGAGCTGTTGCTGGCCAGCACGGCGTTGGGGGGGGCGACGGTTTCCAGCTCGGCAAACAGCTTTTGTTTGGCTGCCAGTTGCTCGGTGATGCATTCCACCACCAGCACCACGCCGCTCCAGTCCACGTCCTGCAGGCTGGCGCACACCTGCACCGGGCCGGCGTGGGCGGCCTGGCCGGCAGCGGCCAGCTCCTGCGCAATGTGGGGCAGCAAGTGGTCGCGGCGGGCGGCGTGGGGGTCCACCACCGTGACCTGCGCGCCGCCCCGGGCCAGGACCACGGCCACATCGGCCCCCATGGTGCCTCCGCCTACCACCACGGTGCGCGCGCTGCGCGGCGAACTGTTCTCCATCGTGTCTCCTTGTGGCTCTCAATCTGCTCAAGCGGTGTGCTTGCGTTGAATTCAGTCTAGGGGGCTCGCATTGCGCGGTCCAGACGTCTTTTTCGATAGACTGATCGGCTATGAAGATCAATTGGTCTGCCCGCGAGGTGGATGTGTTCCTGTCGTTGGCCGAGACGCTGAGCTTTCGGCGCACGGCCTTGCAGATGCACCTGTCGCAGTCGGCGGTGTCGGGCACGGTGGCGCGGCTGGAGGAGATGCTGGATGTGCGCCTGTTCGAGCGCACCACGCGCACCGTGCAGCTCACGCTGGCGGGCGAGGTGTTTGCCGAGCAGGCGCGGTTTCTGCGCCACCAGATGGAGGAGACCGTGCGCCGCGTGCAGGAGGTGGCGCAGCTGCAGGTGGGGCGCATTGCGCTGGCGGCGCTGCCGTCGCTGGCAGCCGGTGCCGTGCCCCGCGCGTTTGCCCGGTTCGCCACACAGCACCCGGGCGTGCAGATGGAGCTGATCGACAGCCTGGCGGGCCCGGCGTTTGACATGGTGCGTGCCGGGCGCGTGGACTTTGCCCTCACCGCGGCCAACCCCGCCTATGCGGACCTGGACTACACCCCGCTGGTGTCCGACCGGTTTGTGCTGCTGATGCAGCGCACGCACGCCCTGGCCCGTGGGCGGGGTGCCATCGCCTGGGCCGACGTGGCCGAGCTGCACCACATCTCCATGCCCGCGGGCACCAGCGTGCGGCAGTACGCGCAAGAGGCCCTGCTGACGCACCGCATCCGCTTTGAACCCCGCTACGAGGTGGAGCACTTGGCCACCATTGCGGCCATGGTGGCAGCGGGGCTTGGTGTGAGCGCGCTGCCCGAGCTGGCCGCCCAGGTGGTGCGCCGGCCCGAGGTGGTCACACGCCCGCTCAAGGCGCCCGTGCTGCACCGGCCCATCGGGCTGATCACGCTCAGGGGGCGGCCGCTGTCGCTGGCGGCGCAGGCCATGGTGGCCCTGCTGCGGCAAGAGGTGGCGGGTGATGGCACCCGTACTGGCTGATGGCGCGTCCGGCGAATGGTCTGGCACGATATGGGGTGGCCCTGTGGAGGCGGTGGCGAGACAATGGCGGCATTCCTTGATCCACCCTTGGTAGCCCCATGAGCATTCCCTCCCGCGTCCACCTCATCGACGTTGGCCCCCGCGACGGCCTGCAGAACGAAAAAACTCCGGTGCCCGCCGCCGTCAAGATCGAGCTGGTGCACCGCCTGCAGCAGGCGGGCCTGAAAGAGATCGAAGTCACCAGCTACGTCAGTCCCAAGTGGGTGCCGCAGATGGCCGACAACCATGAGGTGATGGCCGGTATCACCCGCCAGAGCGGTGTCGCGTATTCGGTGCTCACGCCCAACCTCAAGGGCTTTGAGGCTGCCGTGCTGGACAAACCCGACGAGATCGTTGTCTTCGGCTCCGCCAGCGAGGCCTTCAGCCAGCGCAACATCAACTGCAGCATTGCCGAGAGCATTGAGCGCTTTGCCCCGGTGGTAGAGGCCGCGTTGGCCGCAGGCATCCGCGTGCGCGGCGCCATGAGCTGCACCGTGGGCTGTCCGTACGAAGGCGATATTGCCCCCGAACGCGTGGCGTACCTGGCGGGCCTGCTCAAGGGCATTGGGGTGCAGCGCGTGGATGTGGCCGACACCATTGGCGTGGGCACACCGCGGAAGGTGCAGAAAGCCCTGGAGGCCACGCTGCAGCACTTTGGCATCGATGAAGTCTCGGGACACTTCCACGACACCTACGGCCAAGCGCTGTCCAACACGCTGGCCGCGCTGGAGCTGGGTGTGTGGAACTTCCAGTCGTCCGTGGCAGGGCTGGGCGGCTGCCCTTATGCCAAGGGAGCGACGGGCAATGTGGCCACTGAGGACGTGGTCTACATGCTTCAGGGCATGGGCATCGAGACCGGCATCGACCTGGACCTTCTCATCGATGCAGGCGCCTACATCAGCGGTTTTCTGGATCGCAAGCCCAACTCACGCGCGGCCAACGCCTTGTTGACCAAGCGCGCGGGCTGACCCCGCTGGTCCAACGCCACCCGGCCGCCGTCAACCGGCGTCCGGGGTGCCGCCCAGCACCTTCCACAGCGTCACGCGGTTGACCTGCTCGGCCTGGCGCAGGCCGATGAGGGTCTGCTGAGCCGCATACAGGCTGCGCTGCGCATCCAGCACCGTGAGGTAGTTGTCCACCCCGGCCTTGAACCGCGCCTCCGACAGGTCGAACGCCTTCTGGGTGGAGGCCACCAGCCGCATCTGCGCGGCGATGCGCTCGTCCCATTGCGCGCGGTCGGCCAGCACATCGGCGGTCTCGCGGAACGCGGTCTGCACGGCCTTCTCGTACTGGGCCACCGCGATGCGCTGGTTGGCTTCGGCCACCTGCACGTTGGCGCGGTTGCGGCCGGCGTCGAAGATGGGCAGGCGAACCAGCGGCACAAAGCTCCAGGTGCCGCTGCCCGCGCCAAACAGGCCGTCCAGCTCGCGGCTGCCGGTGCCTACGTTGGCCGTGAGGCTGATGGTGGGGAACAGGGCCGCCCGCGCAGCGCCGATGTTCGCCTCGGCGGCGCGCAGGGCGGCTTCGGCAGCCTGTATGTCGGGCCGGGCGAGCAGCACGCTGGAGGCCAGCGGCACCGGCACGGGCTGCAAGGCCGCCGGGGCCCGCGCGTCGGCACGCAGCGTGCTGGCGGTGGGCCAGAGGGCCGCAGGCACCGGGCCGCCCACCAGCAGTTGCAGGGCGTTGCGGTCGCGCTCCACCTGGGCCAGGTAGGTCGCGACATCGCCGCGTGCAGCGTCTACCGTGGTCTGTGCCTGGGCCAGCACCAGCCCCGATGTGGAGCCGATGGCGTGGATGCGTTCGGTCAGCGCATAGGCCTTCTCGCGGCTGGCCAGGGTGTCGCGCGCCAGTTGCAGCCGGGCCTCATCGGCGGCCAGGGTGAGCCAGGCGTTGGCCACATCGGCAATCAGGCCGGTCTGGATGTTGCGCTGGTTCTGCTGGCTCTGCAGAAATTGCTGCAGCGCCGCCTCGTTCAGGTTGCGCACGCGGCCCCAGAAGTCGATCTCGTAGCTGGCAAACCCCAGTTGGGCTGTGTACTGCGTAGCCACTTGTGCGGGGGCGGTGGCGCTGCTCATGCCGGCGGCGGTGCGGGCGCGGCTGGCTTGCGCCTGCGCGGTCACGCTGGGCAACAGGTCCGCCCGGGTGATGCCGTACTGGGCGCGCGCCCGCTCGATGGCCTCGATGGCCACCCGCAGGTCGCGGTTGTTGGACAGCGCCAGGGCAATGACATCGCGCAGCGGTTGGGCCTGCACCCAGCCCAGCGCAGCCGCCGCTTGCACGCTGGCGTCGCTGGCCACAGCGGGCTGTCCGCTGGTCGTACCCACGGTGTCAGGCACCGGCAGGGCAGGGGTCTGGTGAGTAGGGGCCAGGTTGCAGCCTGCGAGCAGTGTGGCAGCGGCCAAGGCCACCGTCATGGCGGCAAGGGTGGTGGGCCGACGCTCGCGGCCTGGCGACAAGGGGGGGCGCGTCATACTGCGCTCTCCTGTGTGGGGTGCGGTGGGGTGGTGGCTGCGGGTGGCGGGGCGTTGTCCTCGCTGCGCGACCGGCTCTTGAACCAGCGGCGGATGAGCAGGAAGAACACCGGCACCAGGAAGATGCCCAGCACGGTGGACGCCAGCATGCCGCCCAGCACGGCGGTGCCGATGGCCACCCGCCCGCCGGCACCCGCGCCGGTGCCGATGGCCAGCGGGATCACCCCGAACCCAAAGGCCAGCGACGTCATCAGGATGGGCCGCAGCCGCAGGCGCACCGCGGCGACGATGGCGTCAAACAGGTTCTTGCCTTGTTCTTGCAGCTGCACCGCAAACTCGACGATCAGGATCGCGTTTTTGGACGCCAGCCCCACGGTGGTCAGCAGCCCCACCTGAAAGTACACGTCGTTGGTCAGGCCCCGGGTGTAAGTGGCCGCGAGCGCGCCCACCACACCCAGCGGCACGGCCAGGATCACCGACAGCGGCACGGTCCAGCTCTCGTACAGGGCGGCCAGGCACAGGAACACGAACAGGATCGAGATCGCGTACAGCATGGGGGCCTGGGCCCCTGACTGCCGCTCTTGCAGCGAAGCGCCCGTCCACTCGTAACCGATGCCCGGGGGCAGCGTGCGCAGGATGTCTTCCACGATCTTCATGGCGGCGCCCGAGCTCACGCCTGGTGCCGCGCGGCCTTCCAGCTCGTAGGCCGGGTTGCCGTTGTAGCGCAGCAGCTGCGGCGAGCCGTAGGCCCAGTAGCTGGTCGAGAACGCGCCAAACGGCACCATCTCGCCCTTGCTGTTGCGCACGCTCCAGCGGGCCACGTCTTGCGGCAGCATGCGCGCTGGCGCGTCGCCCTGGATGTACACGCGCTTGACCCGTTCGTTGTTCAGAAAGTCGTTCACGTAGGTGCCGCCAATGGCGCTGGAGAGCACGCTGTTGATGTCGTTGTACGACAGCCCCAGCGCAGCGGCCTTGCGGTCATCGATCTCCAGGCGCAGTTCGCTGGCATCCTCCAGATTGGTCATGCGCAGGTTGGTCAGCTCGGGCCGTTTGCGTGCTTCGGTCAGGAAGGTGTTGGTGGCGGCCAGCAGCGCCTGGTGGCCCAGGCCGTTCATGTCCTTGATCACGAAGTTGAAGCCCGAGCTGGAGCCCAGGCCCCGCACGGCGGGGGGCATGACGACCAGCACCCGCGCATCACGGATGGATGCGAGGTCGCGCGTGGCCTTGTAGGCGATCTGCGCGGCGGCCTGGTTGGGCAGCGTGCGGTCCTCCCAAGGCTTGAGGCGCACAAAACCGCGTGCCGAGGCTTGGTCGCCGTTGATGCCCGAGACCTGGTAGAAGCTCAGCACATCAGGCTGCTGCGCAAAGTAGTCCCGCACCTGGTCCAGCACGCTTTGCAGCCGCGCATCGGCGGCGCCCGAGGGCAGGTTCACGTTCACATACAGAAAGCCCTGGTCTTCGTCGGGCAGGAAGGAGGTGGGCAGGCGCGCCATGAGCAGCCACACCACGCCACAAACGGCCAGAAAGATCAGCGCCATGCGCTTGGTGCGGCGCAGGGTGTAGGCCACCGTGCCCTGGTAGCGTGCCGCAGTGGCGTCGAAGTGGTGGTTGAACCAGCGGAAGAACCGGTCGTTCAGGCCCAGCAGCCCGCGCCGAATGGGCCGGTCATGCCCGGCCGATGCGGCTGCGGGCTTGAGCAGTGTGGCGCACAGCGCCGGGGTGAGGGTCAGCGCCACGAACACCGACAGCGCCATGGCCGCCACGATGGTGATCGAGAACTGCCGGTAGATCACGCCCGTGGAGCCGCCAAAGAACGCCATCGGCACAAACACCGCCGACAGCGTGACCCCGATACCCACCAGAGCGGGCGTGATCTCGCGCATGGACTGGCGGGTGGCCTCTTTGGCCGATTGGCCGGTCTCGTGCATCACCCGCTCGACGTTTTCAACCACCACGATCGCATCGTCCACCAGCAGGCCGATGGCCAGCACCATGGCAAACATGGTCAGCGTGTTGATCGAATACCCCGCCAGTGACAGCACCCCAAAGGTGCCCAGCAGCACCACCGGCACCGCAATGGCAGGGATCAGCGTGGCGCGGAAGTTCTGCAAAAACACGAACATCACGATCACCACCAGGATCATGGCCTCGCCCAGCGCGCTGACCACTTCCTTGATGGAGGCGCGCACGAAGGGCGTGGAGTCCGAGCTGACGAAGTAGTCGATCTGATTGGGGAAGTAGGGCTTGAGCTCGGCCAGCTTGGCAGCAATGGCGTCGGCCACCTGCATGGCATTGGCGCCGTCGGCCAGCACGATACCCATGCCTGCGCCGGGCATGCCGTTGAGCTTGGCCTTCACGGTCAGGTTCTCGGCGCCCAGCTCCACGCGGGCCACATCCTTGATGGTCACCACCGAGCCATCGAGCGCCGACTTGAGCACGATGGCCTCGAACTGTTCCACCGTCTTGAGCTTGGTGCGGGCGGTGATGGTGGCGTTGAGCTGCTGGTCGGACACCGCTGGCAGGGCGCCCAGCTGGCCGGCGGACACCTGGGCGTTCTGGGCGTTGAGCGCGTTGACCAGGTCCGACGGCATCAGCGCGTACTTCTCCATCTTGGCCGGGTCCATCCAGATGCGCATGGCGTAGTTGGTGCCGAACACCGTCACGTCACCCACACCGTCGATGCGGCCGATCACATCCACCAGGCTGCTGGTCAGAAAGTCGCCGATGTCCACGGCGCTCATCGAAGGGTCTTTGGAGAAGAAGCTGTAGGTGACCAAGAAGTCCTGCCCGCCCTTGTTCACGAACACGCCCCGGCTCTTGACGGCGTCGGGCAGGCGGTTGGTGGCGGCCTGCAGCTTGTTCTGCACCTGCACCTGCGCCACGTCGATGTTGGTGCCGGGCGCGAACGTGAGGGTGGTGCGCGAGCGGCCCGAGGCATCCGAGGTCGAGCTCATGTAGAGCATATTGTCGATGCCCTTGAGCTGCTGCTCGATGATCTGCGTGACCGAGTTCTCGACCGTCTCGGCCGAGGCGCCGGTGTATTGCGAGCCGATGGTCACGCGCGGCGGAGCGATGTCGGGGTACTGCTCCAGTGGCAGCGTGACGATGGACAGCGCGCCGCCCAGCATGATGATGATGGCGATGACCCACGCAAAGATGGGCCGGTTGATGAAGAACTGAGCCATGTGCTGCGTCCTTCGTGCTCAGCGGGAGGCTGCCGGAGCGGGACTGGACGCGGGTGCCGACGCGGGCGCGGCACCTGCGGCGGCGGGTGCGTCAGCGCCAGGGGCGCCCTTGCGGCCCTTGGCGGGGGCCTTCGGGTCCACCTCTACCGCGCGCACCTTGTCGCCGGGTTTGACGCGTTGGAAACCCTCGACCACCACGCGCTCGCCCGCAGCCAGCCCGCCTTGAAGTAGCCACTGGTTGCCCACAGCACGGTCGATGCTGATCGGGCGCTTTTCCACCACATCACCGTCCTTGACCACCAGCACGCTGGGCTTGCCGGTGAGGTCGCGGGTCACGGCCTGCTGGGGCACCAGCAGGGCTTCGGGCGCGAGGCCGGTGGGCAGCAGCGCCTGCACATACATGCCGGGCATCAGCGTGCCTTTGGGGTTGGGCACCACGGCGCGCAGGGTGACGGTGCCGGTGGTGGCGTTCACGATCACGCCCGCAAACTGCAGTTGGCCGCGCTGCGCGTACTCGGTGCCGTCGTCCAGGCGGATGCGCACGGGGATCTTGTCGCCCTCGACCTTCTGGAAGCGGCCTGCGTCCCAGTCCCGCTGCAACTGCATCAGCTCGGTGGTGGACTGGGTGAAGTCCACGTACATGGGGTCGAGCTGGACGATGGAGGTCAGCGCGTCGGCCTGGTTGGCTGTGACCAGCGCCCCCGGCGTGACGTTGGACAGGCTGATGCGTCCGCTGATCGGGGCCTCGATGCGGCTGTACTTGAGGTTGATGCGCGCCGTGGCCAGGTTGGCCTGGGCCACGGCCACGTCGGAGCGCGACTGGGCGGCGGCGGCCTGGCTTTCTTCAAACGCCTGCTGGCTGATGGCGTCGATCTTCACCAGCTCGGCATTGCGCTTGGCCGTGGCCTCCTGGGTGCGCGCGGTGGCCTCGGCCTTGGCCAGGGCGGCCTGCGCGCTGGCTTCGGTGGCGCGCAGCGAGGCGTCGTCGATCTGGTACAGCGGCTGGCCCTGGCGCACCAGCGCGCCTTCGGTGAACAGACGCTTTTGCAGGATGCCCGACACCTGGGGTCGAACCTCGGCCGTGAGCGAGGCGCGGGTACGACCCGGCAGCGCGGCTTCGAGCTGCTGGCTTTGCTGCTTGAGCGTGACCACGCCCACTTCAGGGGCGGCCTTGGCCGGCGCGGGGGCCTCGTTGGGTTTGCTGCAGCCGGCCAGGATGCCTGCGATCAGCAGCAGCCCCAGCAACGCTCCCCGGGATGGCAAGGCCCCCAGGGCGGGGCGGGCAGCGCGGCCTGACACGGGATCGGCAGGGGACGGCGCAGACAGGCTCGGGCACAGCAGGGACAACGCGGCATCGTTCATGGGCGTGGGGCTTGAGGCGTGGGGGTGGAAAGTTCGGCGCATTGTGGGGGGCGCACATTTCCTGTTTGTAAAGTGGCCTGATTTGGCCCGGGTGCCGGAGCGCAGCGCAGGGACATGCGGGGCAGGGCGCCAGGCAGGCCCTGGCGCGCGGCAAAATGGAGGGAGACCCGACCGAATCACGCCCCCATGGGGGCCCGCTGGAGACCGATGCGCATGTGTGGAGCCGAACTGAAAAACCTGCCCGAGGGCGTACAGCGTGTGGCTGCCGAGCTGCAGCGGCTCGGCCACCCGCACCTGCCGCAGATGCTGGACGATGCCGCGCGCACTGCGCAGCAGGCCGCTGATGCGCTGGGCATCCTGGTGGGGCAGGTGGCCAAGAGCATCATCTTCCGGCGCAAGAGCGACGATGCAGCGGTGCTGGTGGTCACATCGGGCGACCGCCGCGTGGACGAGAAAAAGGTGGAAGCCCATGTGGGCGGCAAGATCGGGCGGGCCGATGCCGAGTTCGTCAAGTCGCGCACCGGCTTTTCGATTGGCGGCGTGTCGCCCGTGGCACATGCCACGCCGCCGGTCACACTCATCGACCAGGACCTGCTGCGCTTTGACGTGGTGTGGGCCGCAGCGGGCCACCCGCATGGCGTGTTCCCCCTGCACCCCAGCGACCTGCAGCGCCTGACGGGCGCTCCCGTGGTGGACGTGGTGCAAGCGCCTGTGGCGGACACCCCCGCGCCCCAGGTGGCCGCATGAATGCTATTGATTTGCTAGCTGCCAAGGCAAAAGACACTAGCGCTACCGGCCATTTTGACCCCCAAAGCACCGAGCCGGTACCTTCACCCTGCATCTCGGTGTGCCGCATGACGCCCGACCGCAGCCACTGTGAAGGCTGCTTTCGCACGCTGGATGAAATCCGTGCCTGGTCGCGCGCCGACGCCCCGCAACGGCGCGCCATCTGGGCGCAGCTGTTGCAACGTGCGGGCATTGCCAGGCCCGTGCCGGAGACCGAAGCATGAAGCGCATCACGTTCTACCTGGACTTTATTTCGCCCTATGCCTGGCTGGCGTTTGAGCGCTTGCCTGAGGTACTGCAAGGGCTGACCTACAGCGTGACCTACCAGCCCGTGCTGCTGGGTGCTTTGCTGCAGCAGCACGGCAACCCCGGCCCTGCGGGCATTGCCCCCAAGCGCGACTGGACCTACCGCCACGTGACCTGGCTGGGCCATGCGCAGGGCACCCCGCTGCAGATGCCGGCGCGCCACCCGTTCAACCCGCTGCCCCTGCTGCGCCAGGCCCTGGCCTGCAGCGACGACGGCAGCATCAACCGCTATGTGACGGGCACGGTGCTGCGCCACGTGTGGCAGGGCGGTGGTGACGCGCTCGACCCCACGCGCCTGGCCGCGCTGGCCGAGGCGCTGGCGGAGCAGGTGCGCCCCGGGCAGGACGTGAACAGCGACGGCCCCAAGGCCTTGCTGCGCGCCAACACCGAAGCCGCGCAGGCCGCCGGTGTGTTTGGTGTGCCCGCGTTCGGCGTGGACGGCAAGCTGTTCTGGGGGCTCGACGGCCTGCCCATGCTGCGTGCCTACCTCGATGGCGACGCCTGGTTCGACGGTCCGGCCTGGGACGCCGTCAGCCAGCTCCCATCGGGTTTACCCGGCAAGCGCTGAGCAATTTCCGGATGCTGAAAGGGGTGCTGCGGGTTTCACCCTAAGTTGTCAGAGAGCGGTCAGTTTGATGAAAGCTCTTGTTGGTTTCGCGTCAGAGGGTGGTCAGTGCCATCTCCAAGAATGCGTGCAGCCCGCCGCAGTGCGGTCTGTAACACCAATAGGAGACACACACCATGGCAACTGTTCATCCCGCACCGCGGCCGATGTCGCCCGAAGAGAGGAAGGTCATCTTCGCCTCGTCGCTCGGCACCGTTTTCGAGTGGTACGACTTTTACCTGTACGGCTCGCTCGCAGCCATCATCGCCAAGCAGTTCTTCAGCGGTCTGGATGCCGGTTCGGCGTTCATCTTCGCGCTGCTGGCGTTTGCGGCGGGCTTCATTGTTCGTCCCTTCGGCGCCATCTTCTTCGGCCGCCTGGGTGACATGATCGGCCGCAAGTACACGTTCCTGGTCACCATCCTGATCATGGGTCTGTCCACCTTCATCGTGGGCATCTTGCCGACCTACGCGTCCATCGGTGTGGCCGCTCCCGTCATCCTGATCGCCCTGCGCCTGCTGCAAGGCCTGGCACTGGGCGGTGAATACGGCGGTGCTGCCACCTATGTGGCCGAGCACGCTCCGCACGGCAAGCGCGGCGCCTACACGGCCTGGATCCAGACCACTGCCACGCTGGGTCTGTTCCTGTCGCTGATGGTGATCCTGGGCACCCGTACCGTGCTGGGCGAAGAAGCCTTTGCCGACTGGGGCTGGCGCATCCCGTTCATCGTGTCGATCCTGCTGCTGGCCATCTCGGTGTGGATCCGCCTGTCGATGAACGAATCGCCTGCCTTCCAGAAGATGAAGGCTGAAGGCAAGACCTCCAAGGCTCCGCTGAAGGAATCCTTCGGTGAGTGGAAGAACCTCAAGATCGTGATCCTGGCACTGGTGGGTCTGACCGCCGGTCAGGCCGTGGTGTGGTACTCGGGCCAGTTCTATGCGCTGTTCTTCCTGACGCAAGCACTGAAGGTCGATGGCGCCACCGCCAACATCTTTGTGGCCGTGTCGCTGCTGATCGGCACGCCGTTCTTCATCGTGTTCGGTGCCCTGTCCGACAAGATCGGCCGCAAGCCCATCATCCTGGCAGGCTGCCTGCTGGCCGCGCTGACGTACTTCCCCGTGTTCGGTGCACTGACCAAGGCGGCCAACCCCGCTCTGGCTGAAGCCCAGGCCAAGAACAAGGTGGTGATCACTGCCGACCCTGCCGAGTGCTCGTTCCAGTTCAACCCCACAGGCACCACCAAGTTCACCAGCTCGTGCGACATCGCCAAGCAGGTGCTGGCTGGCGCTTCGGTGAGCTACGAAAACGCTGTGGCTCCCGCCGGCACGGTGGCGACCATCAAGATTGGCGAAACCGCGATCCCCTCGTACTCCAGCAAGGGCCTGAGCGCTGACGAAGCCAAGAAGAAGGACGCCGAGTTCAAGAAGCTCGTGGCCGACGACCTGAAGGCCGCTGGCTATCCCACCAAGGCTGACCCAGCCCGCATCGACAAGGTGATGGTCACCATCATCCTGACCTACCTGGTGCTGCTGGTGACCATGGTGTACGGCCCCATCGCCGCCATGCTGGTCGAAATGTTCCCCACCCGCATCCGTTACACGTCCATGTCCCTGCCGTACCACATCGGTAACGGCTGGTTCGGCGGCCTGCTGCCCACCACGGCGTTTGCCATCGTGGCCCAGACCGGCAACATGTACAACGGCCTGTGGTACCCCATCATCATCGCCGGTGCTACGGTGGTGATCGGTGGTCTGTTCATCAAGGAAACCAAGGACGTTGACATCTACGCCAACGACTGATCGTTACTGACCGGTGTACAGGGCCCGCCCCGCAAGGGTCGGGCCCTGTGTTCCATCAAGGGGCTTGTACCGCGCACCAGTACAACCCACAACCTTGCGCGTTCAGCCAGGCCCCTTGATTGAACAAACCCATCCCAGGAGAAATTGATATGTGGAAGATTGTTGTTGGCTTCGTCTTGTTTGCTGCTTTGTCGATGTACGTGATCATCACGGCGGGCGACAAGGCCGACATGGGCGGTGAAAAGCACGGCGCCGATGCGGTGCACGCGCCGGAGGCCCCGGCCAGCGCTGCGGCACCTGCCGCCGCACCTGCACCCGCTGCGGCTCCTGCCTCGGCTGCCAGCGCGCAATAAGCACTTTGCCCGGCATGACAAAGGCCCTGCCAGCAATCGCTGGCAGGGCCTTTTTTTGTAGTGTCCTGCGGCTCGGAAGCTTGAGCCGTGTCAGCGCTTGAAGCGGCCGTCCGTGCCGATGATGGACAGGTCGGAGAAGTCCAGCCCGCTGTGGTCGGTAGGGCTGTAGCTCAGCTCCATGCCGCCCAGATCCCACTTCTTGATACTTTCCAACCCCATGTGGAGTTTGGCGCTGTCGGGCTTGGCGCCTGCACGTTTGAGGCCTTCCACGAGTACCTTGGCACTCACAAAACCCTCCAGGATGGCGGGCGTTAGATCGCCGATGTTCTTGGCCTTGGCCAAGTCCATGGCCTCTTTGACCACGGGGTAGTTGAGCGAGCGCTCCGACGGGAACACCTGCGTCACCACCACGCCCCGGGCCTGGTCACCCAGGGCCTTCACAAACCCGCCCGACGCGTTGTTGGACAGCGTGACGATCTGGCCGGCAACGCCCGCAGCGCGCAGGGCCTTGATGCCATCGACCACCGCCGCACCCGTGCCGATGAAGATCACCGCCTGGGGCTGCTTGCTGGCCACGCGGGGTGCGATGGCACTGTAGTCGGGCTTGGCGCGGTCAAACTTCTCGATGAACAGCGCCTCGATGTTGTTGGCCTTGAAGCCGGCCTGGGCGCCCGCCAGGCCGTCCGCGCCAAACGTGTCGTCCACATGCACCACGCCAATGCGCTGGATGCCCAGCGTGTGCAGGTGCGAAATGGCCTTGGTCACCTCGCGCTGGTAGGGCGCACGCACGTTGAACACGTATTTGCTCACCGGCTGGTGCAGCGCAATCGCTCCGGTGGACGGGCCCACCAGCGGCACGCCATGCTGCTCCAGCACCGGGATGATGCCCTGCGTGTGGGGCGTGCCACGGGTCATAAACAGGCCGATCACGCCCTTTTGTTCAATCAGCGTGCGGGTGTTGTCCAGGGTCAGCTTGGGGTCGAACTTGTCGTCCAGCGACAGCACCTCCACCTTCTGCCCGCCCACGCCGCCCTTGGCGTTGATGTGGTCGATGTAGAGGGCGGCGCCCTGCATGGATTCGGCCACCGTGGCGGCGGCCGAGCCGGTGATGCCCACCGTCTGGCCGATCAGGATCTGCGCGTGGGCGGAACCGATGCCCAGGGCGGCAGCCAGGGCGCAGAGCGCACCGGCCAGGCCAGTTTTCTTCATGGGGTTGTCTCCTGCGTGTGGAGCGCCCGAGTGTAGGCACGCTCCCGCGCGGGACAACTGTAAAAACGCGTAGACCCGGTGCGCAGCCGCTCAGCGGCGGAAGCGCCCGTCCGTGCCGATGATGGACAGGTCGGCAAAGTCCAGTCCGGTGTGGTCCTCGGGGCTGAAGTTCACCTCCAGCCCGCCCAGGTCCAGCTTCTTGATGCTTTCCAGCGCGGTCTGGATCTTGTCGCGGGTGGGCTTGGGGCCTGCGCGCTTGAGGCCTTCGACCAGTACCTTGGCGGCGGCAAAGCCTTCGAGCATGGCGGGGCTGATTTCGGTGAGTCCCTTGGTCTTGGCCAGTTCCTGGGCTTCCTTCACCATCGGGTAGGTCACAGCCCGCTCGTTGGGGAACACCTGGGTCACGATCACGCCCCGGGCGTTGGCCCCGAGGCTCTTGATGAAGCCGCTGGAGGCGTTGTTGGACAGCGTCACGATCTGCGCGGCCGAGCCCGCCGTGCGCAGCGCGTTGGTGGCGTCCACCACCGCAGAGCCCGAGGCCACCATCAACACCGCCTGCGCATCGGCCTTGGCCACCTTGGCGGCAATGGGGGTGAAGTCGGGCTTGGCGCGGTCGAACTTTTCGGACACCACGGCGGTCAGCTTGGCGGCTGCCAGGCCCTTTTGTGCGCCCTGGATGCCGTCGGCGCCAAAGCTGTCGTCCGCATACACCAGCGCCACGCGGCTGATGCCCATGGAGGCCAGGTGGGTGATCGCCTTTTCGGCCTCGCGCTGGTAGGTGGCGCGCACGTTGAAGATGTATTTGCGCACCGGCTGGTGCAGCACCATGGCACCCGTGGACGGCGCCACCAGCACCACGCCGTGCTTGTCCAGCAGGGGCAGGATGGCCTCGGTGTGCGGGGTGCCCCGGTTGAGGAACAGGGCCAAGACGTTCTTGTCCTCGATCAGCGTACGGGCGTTTTCCGCTGCCAGCTTGGGGTCGAACTTGTCGTCCAGGGAGATCAGCTCGATTTTCTGGCCGTTGACACCGCCTTTGGCGTTGACGGCATCGATGTACAGCAGTGCGCCGTCGGTGGTCTCCTTCACCCCGGCAGCGACCTGGCCGCTGAACCCAGCCGTCTGGCCGATCAGGATCTGGGCATGGCTGGCTGCACTGGCCGCCAGCGCCAGGACCAAGCCCGCCGCCCGCAGTTGCCATTGTTTTGTCATGGCGGTCTCCTCTTGTTTTGTGTGGAGGCCGCAGTCTAGCCGGATGTTCCCGGCCAGAACACCCGCTTTTCCCTAGCCGCTGCTCCATTGCGCGTGCTTTGTCCATGGTCAAAAGCACCGCAGTGCGCCTCGGGGGTAATCGGCGGGCGCAGGCGCAAACCCGGAGTGCGTCCCTAGAATGTCCCGCCTCACCCCAGAAAGACCGCCTCCATGACCCAGGGACAGATCCGTATCCGTGGCGCACGCCAGCACAACCTCAAGAACCTGGACCTGGACATCCGCACCGGCGAACTGACGGTGGTGACAGGCCCCAGCGGTTCGGGCAAATCCAGCCTGGTGTTTGACACGCTGTATGCCGAAGGCCAGCGCCGGTATGTGGAGACCTTCAGTGCCTACGCGCGCCAGTTCCTGGACCGCATGGACAAACCGGCCGTGGACAAGGTCGAGGGCGTGCCCCCCGCGATTGCCATCGACCAGACCAACCCCGTGCGCTCCAGCCGCTCCACCGTGGGCACGATGACGGAGCTTAACGACCACCTCAAGCTGCTGTTTGCGCGTGCGGGCCAGCTCTTTGACAAGCAGACCGCGCATCCGGTGCGGCACGACTCGCCGGAGACCATCTATGCCGAGCTGCAGCAGCGCAGTGCCGAGGCAGGCGATCCGCGCATCGTGCTGACCTTCCCGGTCGAGCTGCCCGCCAACACCAGCGCTGAACAGGTCGAACAATGGCTGTCCGCCAGCGGCTTCACCAAGGTGCAGGCCGAGCGCGAGGTAGCCACCCCCACCGGTCCGCGCAAGGTGCTGGACGTGGTGGCCGACCGCTTCCGCCTGGGCAACGCCGAAAAGGCGCGGGTGATCGAGGCCATCGAGGTCGCGCTCAAGCGCGGCACGGGGCGGCTGAATGTGTACCGCCTGGTGGATGAGGGAGAGCCGGAACTGTGGAGGTTCTCGACAGGCCTGCATTGCCCCGACAGCGACCTGCGCTACAGCGACCCCATCCCCTCGATGTTCTCGTTCAACTCCGCCGTGGGCGCCTGCGAGAGCTGCCGGGGCTTTGGCCGCGTGATCGGCGTGGACTACGGCCTCGTCATCCCCAACGACAAGCTCACGCTGCGTGCGGGCGCCATCAAGACGATCCAGACTCCCGCGTGGCAAGAGGCGCAGGACGACCTCATGCGCCACGCCGAGGCCGCAGGCATCCCGCGCGACACCCCCTGGTACAAGCTCACCGACGACCAGAAGAAATGGGTCATCAACGGCGCCCCCGGCTACAAGGACGGGCAGTGGAGCAAGCAGTGGTACGGCATCAAGCGCTTCTTTGAATACCTGGAGAGCAAGGCCTACAAGATGCACATCCGTGTGCTCTTGTCCAAGTACCGCAGCTACACGCCATGCCCCACCTGCGCGGGCGCGCGGCTCAAGACCGAAAGCCTGCTCTGGCGCATCGGCCGCAAGGAAGACGCCGACGCGGTGCTGGAGCCCGCCAAACGCTTCTTGCCCGAGGGCGTGCAATGGAGCCGTGAGCAACTGGAGGCCTTGCCCGGCCTGTGCCTGCACGACCTGATGCTGCTGCCCATTGACCGCCTGCGCCAGTTCTTTGCGCGCATGCAGTTGCCGGTGGGCGACGATGCCAAGGGTGGCGACGCGCAAGCGCTGAAGCTGCTGCACGAAGAAATCACCACGCGCCTGCAGTACCTGTGCGACGTGGGCATCGGCTACCTCACGCTCGACCGCCAAAGCCGCACGCTCAGCGGCGGCGAGGTGCAGCGCATCAATCTCACCACGGCCCTGGGCACCAGCCTGGTCAACACCCTGTTTGTGCTGGACGAGCCCAGCATCGGCCTGCACCCGCGCGACATGCACCGCATCACCGAGGCCATGCTCCGCCTGCGCGATGCGGGCAACACCTTGGTGGTGGTGGAGCACGACCCGGCGGTGATGCTCGCGGCCGACCGCATGATCGACATGGGCCCCGGCCCTGGCCGCCTGGGCGGGCAGATCGTGTTCGACGGCACCACGGCGGATTTGCGCAAGGCCGACACCCTCACCGGTGCCTACCTGGGCGGACGCAAGCATGTGGGCTTTGGCTTCAAGCGCATGGTGACGGAGTCGACCCCACGCCTCATCCTCGAAGGTGCACGCGAGCACAACCTGAAGGATGTGACGGTCGAATTTCCGCTGCAGCGCCTGGTCACCGTGACGGGCGTGAGCGGCTCGGGCAAGTCGAGCCTGATCCAGGATGTACTGGCCCCCGCGCTGTTGCGCCACTTCGGCAAGGCCACGGATGCACCGGGCGCGCACGACCGCATGCTGGGCGCCGACCATTTGTCGGACGTGGTGTTTGTGGACCAGTCTCCCATCGGCAAGACCGCGCGCTCCAACCCCGTGAGCTACGTGGGCGCGTGGGACAGCATTCGCGAACTCTTTGCCGTGGCGCCGCTGTCCAAACAGCGCAGCTACACCGCCGCCAAGTTCAGCTTCAACAGCGGCGACGGGCGCTGCCCCACCTGCGGGGGCTCGGGCTTCGAGCATGTGGAAATGCAGTTCCTGAGCGACGTGTACCTGCGCTGCCCCGACTGCGACGGCAAGCGCTACCGGTCCGAGATCCTGGAAATCACCATCGAGCGCGGCGGCAAGACGCTGAACGTGGCCGACGTGCTGGCCCTCACCGTGGCAGAGGCGGCGGCGGTGTTTGCCAACGACCGCGACGTGATCCGCGCGCTGCAGCCCATCGTGGACGTGGGGCTCGAATACGTGGCGCTGGGCCAGCCCGTGCCCACCCTGTCGGGCGGCGAGGCGCAGCGCCTCAAGCTCGCAGGCTTCCTGGCCGAGGCGGCGAAGACAGCTGCCAAATCCCGCCAGGCTGTGGCGCGCAAAGGCACGCTGTTCCTGTTCGACGAGCCCACCACCGGCCTGCACTTTGACGATATCGCCAAGCTCATGCGCGCGCTGCGCAAGCTCATCGATGCAGGGCACTCGCTCATCGTCATCGAGCACAACCTGGACGTGATCCGCGCGAGCGACTGGCTCATCGACCTGGGCCCCGAAGGCGGTGATGCAGGTGGCCTCATCGTGGCCGAAGGCACGCCCGAAGACGTGCGGGCCCACGCCACTTCGCACACCGGGCAGGCCCTGCGCGACTACGAATTGGCCTTGGGCGTGGGCGGCCACTCGGTGCATGAAAAAGCTGCTGCGCTACGAAAATCAGAGCGCCTTGCGCATATTCATCAAGCGCCTGCGGCCAAGAATGCCATTGAAATCGTCAACGCCAAGGAGCACAACCTCAAGAACCTGAGCGTGGACATTCCGCGCGGCAAGTTCAATGTGGTGACGGGTGTGAGCGGCTCGGGCAAGTCCACGCTCGCGTTCGACATCCTGTTCAACGAAGGCCAGCGCCGCTACCTCGAATCGCTCAACGCCTATGCCCGCAGCATCGTGCAGCCCGCCGGTCGGCCCGAGGTGGATGCGGTGTACGGCATTCCGCCCACAGTGGCTATTGAGCAGCGCCTGTCGCGCGGCGGGCGCAAGTCCACCGTGGGCACCACCACCGAGGTGTGGCACTTCTTGCGCCTGCTGTACGTCAAGCTGGGCACGCAGCATTGCGTGAAAGACGGCGCCGCCGTGCAGCCACAAACGCCAGAGAGCATTGCCGCGCAGTTGCTTACCCAGTTCCGTGGCCAGCACATCGGTCTGCTCGCGCCGCTGGTGATGAACCGCAAGGGCGTCTACACCGAGCTGGCCGACTGGGCCCGCCCGCGCGGCTACACGCACCTGCGGGTGGACGGCAACTTCTTGCCCACCACCAACTTCCCGCGCATCGACCGCTTCAAGGAACACACCATTGAGCTGCCTGTGGCCAGCCTCGATGTGTCGCCCGAGAACGAAGCGCAGTTGCGCACCGCGCTGGCCGATGCGCTCACGCACGGCAAGGGCGTGGTGCATGTACTCAGTGGCATTGCAGGCCTGCGCGAGGCCATGGAGGGCGGCCAGCCCACAGCGGGCATTGGCACGCTGCAGGCGTTCTCCACCAAGCGTGCCTGCCCGGTGTGTGCCACCAGTTATGCCGAGCTGGACCCGCGCCTGTTCTCCTACAACAGCAAACACGGCTGGTGCCCCGACTGCGTGGGCACCGGCGTCAAGCTCACCAAAGACCAGCGCAAGGTGTTTGACGACTCGGTGCAGGACGACAAGGAAAAGGGCCGCGAGCAGACCTTTGCCGAGCCTGAGGTGGAAGACCTTGCTGACACGGCCTGCCCGACCTGCAGCGGCACGCGCCTGAACGCCACGGCCCGCGCTGTGCGGTTTGCGGGCGTGGGCATCACCGACATTGCCGCGCTGTCCGTCACGGACGTGCGCCGCTGGGTGGAGACCTTGCGCGTGGAAGGCGGCATGACAGCCCGCGAGGCCGACATCGCCCGCGACCTGGTCCCCGAGATCCAGAGCCGCCTGGAGTTTTTGGAAGAAGTGGGCCTGGGCTACCTCACGCTGGACCGGGGCGCGCCCACGCTCAGCGGGGGCGAGGCGCAGCGCATCCGCCTGGCTGCCCAGCTGGGCAGCAACCTGCAAGGCGTGTGCTACGTGCTGGATGAGCCCACCATCGGCCTGCACGCCCGCGACAACCAGATTCTGCTGAATGCCCTGCACAAGCTGGGCGACAAGGGCAACACGCTGGTGGTGGTGGAGCACGACGAGGACACCATCCGCCGCGCCGACCACATCATCGACATTGGCCCCAGCGCCGGCAAACGCGGCGGGCGCCTGGTGGCGCAGGGTTCGGTGAGCGACCTCACGGCCGCAGAAGATTCACAAACCGGCCGCTACCTGCTGCACGCGATGAAGCACCCGCTGCAACTGCGCCGCAGCATGGTGGCGGGCGAAGTGAGCGCCGAAGCCACGGCCGCCTTCGCGCAGGCTGAAGCCGCAGCGCCGACCGGCCGCCAAAGCGCCGCCGTAAAGAAGCGTGCCGCGCAGGCTGCCGCGCTGGCCGCCGATGCGCTCACCGAAGCGAAGGAGCGCGCTGCCATGCGCTGGCTGACGGTGCACGGCGCGCAATTGCACAACCTGCAGAATGTGACGGCCACGGTGCCGTTGCACCGCCTGGTGGCGGTGACGGGCGTGAGCGGCTCGGGCAAGTCCACGCTGGCGCGCGATGTGCTGTTGGCCAACGTACAGGCCTGGGTGCAGCAGCGCAGCACCAAGGCCGGGCGCGATGCGATGGACGCGGGCAAGGCCCCACCGCTGGTCGGTTGCACAGGGCTGTCAGGCTTCGAGAGCATCGACCGCGTGCTCGAAGTGGACCAGACGCCCATCGGCAAAACACCGCGTTCGTGCCCCGCCACCTACATCGGCTTCTGGGACACCATCCGCAAGCTGTTTGCCGAAACGCTGGAGGCCAAGGCACGCGGCTACGCGGCCGGGCGCTTCAGCTTCAACACCGGCGAAGGCCGCTGCCCCAGCTGCGAAGGCGCGGGCGTGCGCACCATCGAGATGAGCTTTTTGCCCGATGTGAAGGTGCCCTGCGAGACCTGCCACGGCGCCCGCTTCAACCCCGAGACGCTGGCCGTGACCTGGCGCGGCAAGAGCATTGGCGACGTGCTGCAGATGGAGGTGGACGAGGCCGTGGATTTCTTCGCCACCATGCCCAGCATCGCGCACCCGCTGCAGCTCTTGAAGGACGTGGGCCTGGGCTACCTCACGCTGGGCCAGCCGTCGCCCACGCTGTCCGGTGGCGAGGCGCAGCGCATCAAGCTCGTGACCGAGCTGACCAAGGTGCGCGACGAGGTCGGCCGCCGGGGTCAGAAGGCGCCGCACACGCTGTATGTGCTGGACGAGCCCACCGTGGGCCTGCACATGGCTGATGTGGACAAGCTCATCCGTGTGCTGCACCGCCTGGTGGACGGCGGCCATAGTGTGATCGTGATCGAGCACGACCTGGATGTGATCGCCGAGGCCGACTGGATCCTGGACCTGGGACCGGAGGGCGGCAACGCCGGTGGCCGCATCGTGGCGGCCGCTACGCCCGAAGAGGTGGTGGCCGCAGGCACGCACACGGGCAAGGCGCTGGCGCCGGTGCTGGCGCGCTGAGGCGTCGAGGGCAGGGGGCTGTGGGGCTAGGGGCGCACAGCCCCATCGGCCTCTGTCCTACGCACAGCGCGGAACATGGCGCACGTGGCGCCTGGGGTGGTTTTCCTACGATGGGCTGCAGGGGATCGGTTCCCCACCTTCCATCCACATCCCAGGACACACCGCCATGAAAACGCTCCATTTCCTCAAGACCTGTACCGCGCTTACGGCCACCTCTGTGCTGCTGGTGGCCTGCGGTGGCGGCAATGACGACGATCCATCCCCCAGCAACGAACCCGGCGTGCTCACGGTGAGCAACGCCACCGTTGACGGCCTGAATGGCGTCTACGGCAACGGCGCGCTCAACCTCACCGATGTGGACAAAAAGAACCCCATCGGCTCGGTGCCCGAGTTGTGCACCTTCCGCTTTGACGGTGCCAACAAGGTGGGCTCGTCCGCCACCGCGTTCGGCGATATCCGTTACCGCCCGGATGCCACCAGCCTGCACCAAGTGTTCTTGACCTTTGACGGCAAGGAATACGGCAGCGGCGAACCCACCGACACCGCTGTGGTGCGCGAGAGCGACCAGGTGCGCTTCACCGGCAAGACGCTGACGGCTTCCGACGGCTCGGGCGCCACGCTGCGCGTGAGCGGCATCGTGCCGATGCGCCCCAACCGCCCTGCGGGCTGCTAAGCCCAGCGCGCACCGCGCGTTCTACCGATCTCATTCGATCTCATTGCTTGTCTCCCTCCCCGGTCCTTCGGCCGGTTCAGCCCCTGCTGCCCTCGCAGCAGGGGCTTTTTTTAGGCATGGGGTGAGGGGCCAGCCGCGCTGGGCGGGAGTTATCGCGGGGCCGGGACATTGAAGCTGGCGGCACAATGGGCCAAAGCGTGTGCGGTGTTGCCGTTGCGCTCTACGCCATTCGCAACTGATGTCCACACAACCCCCTGGCTCACCCACCGTGGTGTGGCTGCACCCTGAAGCACCGCCCAAGCCGGCCGAAGGCGCGCCCTGCAACGGCTGCGGTCTGTGCTGCCTGGCCGAGCCCTGCCCTCTGGGCGTGTTGGTGTCGCGCCGTCGCCGGGGCGCCTGTGCGGCCCTGCGCTGGAGCAATGCCGACCAGCGCTACTGGTGCGGCATGGTGGCCGACCCGGCGGCGGTGACGGGCATGACGCACCCGTGGGCGGTGCGTGCGATGTCGGCGCTGGCCCGGCGCTGGATTGCGTCGGGCATTGGCTGCGATGCGCGGCTGGACGCGCAGGTGCTGCCGCCGGGGCAATGACAGGATGCACTCCTGATTTGATAGCTGTTAGGGCGCTATGTACTAGCGCTACCAGACATTTTTATGCCCAATGGGCCTGTGATGCGCTGGCGCAGACCGGTCGCACGCCGCTGGGTGCAAAGCTTGGCAGGGCACGACGGGGTGCTTCACGGGCAGGTGGGATGTGGCACCTGAGCCACCAGAATGCGCAGAAAATTGCCGATCTGCCAGTTGCCCCGCCCACCATGACCAAGCTTGACGACACCGACCGCGAAATCATCAGCATCCTGCGCGCCGACGCCCGCACCCCGGTCGCCACGCTGGCGCAAAAGCTGCGCGTGTCGCGCGGTACGGTGCAAAACCGCCTGCACAAAATGGAAGAGAGCGGCGTCATCACCGGCTACACCGTGCGCCTGCGGCCCGATTCGGAACCCCAGCGCATCCGCGCCTGGATGAGCATTGCGGTGGAGGGCAACGCCGCCCCCGCCGTGATCCGCGCGCTGCGTGGCGAGCCCACCGTGGGCACACTGCACACCACCAACGGTCGCTGGGACATCGTGGCCGAGGTGCGCGCCGAGAGCCTGGAGGCGTTTGACGCCGCGCTTGGCCGCATCCGGCTCACGCCCGGCATTGCCAACACCGAGACCAGCATCCTGCTGTCCACCTACAAGGCGTGATGCAGTCCCGGCGGTGTACCAGCGCAAGGGCTGAGCGCTGGCGCCTTGGCGACATGGGCTAGGGGGTTTCCGCATACCCTCGCGGCGCGGCCTGCAGTCCAATAGCGACGTCCTTGTTTTTGCTTTTCAGGAGCCCCGCCATGCAACGTCGCCAGATCATCCAATGGGGAGCCGCCAGCCTGGCCGCCCCCGCATTCCTGGCACAGGCCCAGAGCTTTCCCAACAAGCCCATCAAGCTGATCATCGCCTTCCCTGCCGGTGGCCCCACCGACATCACCATGCGTTCGCTGGCCGACAACGCCAGCAAGATCCTGGGCCAGCCCGTGATCGTGGAGAACAAGCCCGGTGCCGGCGGCACATTGCCCGCACAGCAGCTGCAAACTTCTCCAGCCGACGGCTACACGGTGGCTCAGATTCCGCTGGGCGTGTTCCGCCTGCCCTACACCACCAAGATCAACTGGGACCCCGTCAAGGACATCAGCTACGTGCTCAACGTCACCGGCTACGCGTTTGGCTTGGTGGTGCCTGCTGACTCGCCACTCAAGACGTGGACCCACTTCGTGGCCTGGGCCAAGGCCAACCCCGGCAAGCTGAGCTACGGCTCCACCGGCACCATGACCAGCCCGCACCTGACCATGGAACTCATCGCGCAGCAGCTGGGCATCGAGCTGCTGCACGTGCCCTACAAGGGCAGCGCCGACCTCATGCAGTCCATCCTCGGCGGGCAGATCATGGCAGCAGCCGACTCCACCGGCTTTGCGCCACAGGTCGAGGCCGGCAAACTGCGCGTGCTCAACACCTGGGGCGCCGAGCGCCTGGCCAAGTTCCCCGATGCGCCCACGCTCAAGGAGCTGGGCCTCAATCTGGTGCAGAACTCGCCGTTTGGCATCGGCGCACCCAAGGGCACGCCCGATGCGGTGGTCAAGCGCCTGCACGATGCCTTCAAGCAGGCCATGGAGCAGGACAGCTACAAGACCGCATTGGCCCGCTACGACATGGTGCCCATGTACATGAGCACGTCGGCGTACAAGAAGTTTGCGCAGGACACCTTCACCCGCGAGAAGGCGCTGGTCGAGAAACTGGGCTTGGCCAAACCCACCTGAGGCCACTCCCTTCGGAGGGGGCAATGCGTTCCGTGTGATGATCCGCAGCATTGAACGGAACTCACACACGATATGGCATCCCCCTCCGACAGCATCAGCATGGCCCTGTTCTGCGACTTTGAAAACGTCGCCCTGGGCGTGCGCGATGCGCAGTACGAAAAGTTCGACATCAAGCCCATCCTGGAGCGCCTGCTGCTCAAGGGCTCCATCGTGGTCAAGAAGGCCTATTGCGACTGGGAGCGCTACAAGGGCTTCAAGGCCACCATGCACGAGGCGAATTTCGAGCTGATCGAAATCCCGCACGTGCGCCAGTCGGGCAAAAACTCGGCCGACATCCGCCTGGTGGTGGACGCGCTGGACCTTTGCTACACCAAGTCGCACGTCAACACCTTCGTCATCATCAGCGGTGACTCGGACTTTTCGCCGCTCGTGTCCAAGCTGCGTGAGAACAACAAGCAGGTGATCGGCGTGGGCGTGAAGCAGTCCACGTCCGACCTGCTGATTGCCAACTGCGACGAGTTCATCTTCTACGACGACCTGGTGCGCGAAAACCAGCGTGCCCAGGCCCGCCGCCAGAGCCCTGGCAGCAACCCGCCACCTGCGCCCCGCCGCAGCCCCGAAGAAGAGCGCAGCCGCAAGGAAAGCCAGGACGCGCGCCGCACCCAGGGCGTGGAGCTGGCCGCAGAAACTTTTGAGGCCCTGCTGCTGGAGCGGGGCGACACGGGCAAGATCTGGGCCTCGGTACTCAAGGAGGCGATCAAGCGCCGCAAGCCGGATTTCAGCGAAGGGCGCTATGGCTTCCGCACCTTTGGCAACCTGCTGGAAGAAGCCCAGGCGCGTGGGCTGCTGGAGTTTGGGCGCGATGAAAAATCGGGTGCGTACGTGTACCGCAGCCATGGTGGGCCGAGCGCCCCAGCCGCATCTGCACGGCCCGAAGGCACCGGTGAGCGCACCAATGAGCGCACCAGCCAGGGCGGAGCGACACGGCACGACTTCCATGCGGTGGCGACGGCACCTGACCTGCGTTCTGAAGGTGGCGAAGGGCAGGGCGCACAGGGCCGCAGCCGAGGGCGTCGTGGTGAGGGTGCAGACCGCGCAGACCGTGGAGACAATCGCCCCGCGCAGCGCAACGAACACTTTGAGGCCGAGCAGGCCGATGCTCCCGCTGAGCGCCCAGCCAGCCGCTATTTCAGCCAGCCCGTGGCTCTTGAGGCGGTGCCGCCAGAGCCGGTGATCGATACCACCGCGCCACAAGCGCTGCGCTCCGAAGCAGAAGAGAGCGCGGAAACCCCGGAGGTCAGTGCGTCGACCGAGGCCGACCGCTCCGAAGCGGCTACCCCTCGCCGCAGCCGTGCGCGCAGTGGAGACAGCGCAAAGCCTGCCGCCAGCCCACGCAAGGCCGCCACGCCCCGTGCACGCGGTGCGCGTGCTGAGGGTGAAGCCGCCGATGCCCCGGCCGCTGCGCCCGAGGACTCTCCTGCAGAGGCAGAAGGCACCACCTCCGCCAAGGCCCCCGCTGCCCGTCCCCGCAGCCGGGCCCGCAAACCGGCCGCCAAGCCCGCCGAGTAAGGGCTACCGGCCTGCGGCGGTCGTTGAGCGCCGCAGCGCCAGCCTTTCGCGCACTTCTTCGTAACGGGGGGGCGTGCAGCCCGCCCGCTCTACGCAATGGCTGGCACTCGCCAGCGCGTGGTGCAGCACGGTGCGCAGCCGGGCTTCCGTGATGGGCGCCGTGATGCCTCCCGCGCGCAGGGCTAGCGCTTCTTCTCCCCGTTCGGGTCCGCCCAACAAGGCGGTGATCAGCCCCGCCAGAAAACAATCGCCCGCCCCCACGGTGTCCACTACCGTGATTGGCGCTTCTTCGCGCGCATGCATAGCCAGCCCATCGCGCTGCAGCAGCCAGGCGCCTTCAGGCCCCAGGGTCAGGGCAAGCCATTGCGCCTGTGTTTGCTGCTGCAAATAGTGGGCGCGCTCCAGCGCGGTGGCGCCCGGAACGGCCAGCGCGTCCAGGTCGTCGTCGCTCACCTTGATGAGGTGGGCGTGCTGCAGGGCGGCCATCACATTGGCGCGGTAGGCGTCAGCATCGTCCACGGCCGACAGGCGCAGGTTGGCATCGACCACCACCATGCGGCCCGCTGCGCGCTGCGCTGCCAGCCAGGGCAGATAGATGGCGGCGTCCTGCGCCACCAGCGCCAGGCAGCCGGTGGCCACCACCTGCAGGTCGGGCAACGCAGCGCAAGCAGCCGTCAGTGCTGCGGCCGTCACCTGGCGGTCGGCCACGCCATCGCGGTAAAAGCTGTAGCTGGCCTTGCCCCCGGCATCCAACGCGGCCAGCGCCAGCGCGCTGGGCGCACGCACTGGCGTGGGCGCGGCCAGGGCCACGCCCGCTTCGTGCAGACCGCGCGCCAATTGCCGCCCCAGCATGTCGCCCGACAGCGGATTGAGGTACTGCGTGCCCACGCCCTGCAGGCCCAGCGCGCGGGTAAGGTTGTAGACCGCGCCGCCCGCACAGGGTTTCAGGCGGCCGTCCGGCTCTTCGATCAGGTCGAACAAGGCCTCGCCCGCCGTGGCCACACGCAGCGGCGGTGCGGTGTGGACAGTGGCAGAACCGGCGGACTGGATAGGGAAAACCATAAGTAAATCCACTTGATTTATTAACTTGTCGGCCACTATAGTTCGATCCCATCCACCCGACAAGAGTGGTTCACCTGCCAGCCGCGCAGCACGGGGCCGACAGGAATCTGCCATCCCAACACCCGGAGACAACGCCATGCAACGCACCCCCGCTTTCGCGCTTTCTGCCCTTGCCCTCACCGGCGCCCTGGCCTCTGGCCTGGCCCAGGCGCAAACGTCCGAGCCCGTCATCGGCCTCATCACCAAGACCGAGACCAACCCCTTCTTCGTGAAGATGAAAGAGGGCGCCACGGCCGAGGCCAAGAAGCTGGGCGCCAAGCTGGTGTCGGCCGCAGGCAAGACCGACGGCGACAACGCGGGCCAGGTCACGGCCATGGAGAACCTGATCGCCGCAGGCGCCAAGACCATCCTCATCACCCCCAGCGACGCCAAGGCGATCGTCCCCGCCATCAAGAAGGCGCAGGCACGTGGCGTGATGGTGATTGCGCTCGACAGCCCCACCGAGCCCATGGATGCGACGGACGCGCTGTTTGCCACCGACAACTACAAGGCGGGCGAGTTGATCGGCCAGTACGCGAAGGCCGCCGCTGCGGGTAAGAAGCCCGTGATCGCCACGCTGGACCTGTTCCCCGGGCACCCCGTGGGCGCGCAGCGGCACAACGGCTTCTTGAAAGGCTTTGGCCTGCAGGCCAACGATGCCAAGAGCAACGAGCTGTCGCGCCCCGCCGAAGTGGTCTGCATGGCCGACAGCTTTGGCGACCGCGCCAAGGGCCAGACCGGCATGGAAAACTGCCTGCAGAAGAACCCCGACATCAACATCGTCTACACCATCAACGAGCCCGCCGCCGCCGGTGCCTACAACGCGCTCAAGGCCGCAGGCAAAGAGAAGAACGTGCTCATCATCTCGGTGGATGGCGGCTGCGCAGGCATTGCCGATGTGGGCAAGGGGGTGATCGCCGCCACCAGCCAGCAGTACCCGCTGCGCATGGCGGCCATGGGCGTGGCAGCCGGCGTGGAGTACGCCAAGACCGGCAAGAAGGTCAGCGGCTACACCGACACGGGCGTGACGCTGATCGCTGCCAAGCCCATGGCGGGCGTGGACAGCAAGGATGTGAAAACCGGCACCGACCTGTGCTGGGGCGCCAAATAAGCTGCCTCTGTTGACTTGGCGCCAGGCACCCTGCAATGGGCTTGCCTGAGCGCCCCCTTTGTCCACCCGCACGGAGCCGCCATGTCCTCGACCGCTTCCAAACTACCGCCGCTGGCCACGCTGGGGCCGTTCATTGCGCTGATCCTCGCGTGCGCCTTTTTTGCGACGCAGAGCGAGCGTTTTCTGTCAGCGCAGAACTTCGCGCTCATCCTGCAGCAGGTCATGGTGGTGGCGGTCATTGCCATCGGCCAGACGCTGGTCATTCTCACGGCGGGCATTGATCTGTCGTGTGGCATGGTGATGGCGCTGGGCGGCATCGTCATGACCAAGATGGCGGCGGACTACGGCCTCTCGGCCCCCGTGGCAATTGCCTGCGGCATGGCGGTGACCATGCTGTTTGGTTTGGTCAACGGCCTCTTGGTCACCAAGATCAAGCTGCCGCCCTTCATCGTCACGCTGGGCACGCTCAACATTGCGTTTGCTGCCACGCAGCTGTATTCGGGCGCGCAGACCATCACCGACATTCCTGCGGGCATGACCGCGCTGGGCAACACCTTCCAGCTGGGCCAGACCGCCATCGTCTGGGGCGCGGTGCTGATGCTGGTGCTGTACCTCGTCACCTGGTTTGCGCTGCGCGAGACCGCACCGGGCCGCCATGTGTACGCCGTGGGCAACAGCCCCGAGGCCACGCGCCTCACCGGCATTGCGACCGACAAGGTGCTGCTGGGCGTGTATGTGTTGGCCGGTTTGTTCTACGGCATTGCGTCGCTGCTGTCGGTGGCGCGCACCGGCGCGGGCGACCCGAACGCGGGCCAGACCGAAAACCTCGACGCCATCAGCGCCGTGGTGCTGGGCGGCACCAGCCTGTTTGGCGGGCGCGGCGTCATCCTGGGCACGCTGGTGGGGGCGCTGATTGTGGGCGTGTTCCGCAACGGGCTCACGCTCATGGGCGTGTCGTCGGTGTACCAGATCCTGGTCACCGGCATCCTCGTGATTCTGGCCGTCGCCACCGACCAACTCTCGCGCAAAGGAGTGCGTTGATCATGACCAACTCCCCACACACAACCACCCAGGCAACGAATGCACCGCTGGTCATGCAGGCCAAGGGCCTGGTCAAGCGCTACGGGCAGGTCACCGCGCTCGACGGTGCCGACTTTGAACTGCGCGCTGGCGAGATCTTGGCGGTGATCGGCGACAACGGCGCGGGCAAGTCCAGCCTGATCAAGGCGCTGTCTGGCGCCACCGTGCCCGACGAAGGCGAGATCCTGCTCGACGGCCAGCGCATCCAGTTCAAAAGCCCCATCGACGCGCGCCGCGCGGGTATCGAAACCGTCTACCAGGACCTGGCCGTGGCGCCGGCCATGACCATTGCCGAGAACCTGTTCCTGGGCCGTGAGCTACGCCGCCCAGGCCTCTTGGGCAGCGCGCTGCGCATGCTCGACAAAAAGAAGATGCTCGAAGAAAGCGTGGCCCGCATGGCCGAGCTGAAGGTGGGCATCCGCTCCATGACGCAGGCGGTGGAGACGCTCTCGGGCGGCCAGCGCCAGTGCGTGGCCGTGGCGCGCGCCGCAGCGTTTGCACGGCATGTCGTCATCATGGACGAGCCCACCGCGGCGCTTGGCGTGAAGGAGGGCAACATGGTGCTGGAGCTGATCCGCCGCGTGCGCGACAAGGGCCTGCCCGTCATCCTCATCAGCCACAACATGCCCCATGTGTTCGAGATTGCCGACCGCATCCACATCGCCCGCCTGGGCAAGCGTGCGGCCGTGGTCAACCCCAAGAAGATCAGCATGAGCGACACCGTGGCGGTGATGACGGGGGCCATGGCTGCGTCCGATTTGCCCGCCGAATGCCTCGCCTGAAACGCTTCCCATGCTGAAGAACATTGATCCCCTGCTGACCCCCGACCTGCTCAAGGTGCTGGCCGAAATGGGCCACGACGACGCCATCGTGCTGGCAGACGCCAACTTCACCGCCATGAGCCTGGGCATCGGCAAGCCCGTGCTGCGCATGCCCGGCATTGGCATGGCGCGCGCTGTGCAGGCCGTGGCCAGCGTGCTGCCCCTGGCGCAGGATGTGTCGCACCCCGTGGCTTACATGCAGGTGGGTGGCACCGAGGTGCCGTACCGTTCAGCCTTGCAGCGCGAAACCATGCAAGTGCTGGCGCGCGAGGGCGTGACCAGCGCGCAGGCCGAGGGCGTGGAGCGTTTTGCGTTCTACGAGCGCGTCAAAAAAGCCTATGCCATCGTCGTCACCGGCGAGCTGCAGCCGTGGGGCAACTTCCTGCTGCGCAAGGGCGTCATCGGCGAAACTCTGCGGGATTGAAGCCGCCGCACCCATGCTCGACACCGACCCTGCCATCCCTCCCGCTGACTCTGCCGATCCCGTGTCTGCGGGCCCGGCCCTGCTGCGCCAGCGCGGCTCCAACCACGTAGGGTTGCGCCAATTCAACGAGCGCGTGGTGCTGCAGGCCCTGCGCACCCACGGCAGCCTGGCCAAGGCCGAGATGGCGCGCGTCACAGGCCTCACGGCCCAGACCATCGGCCTCATCACCGCCCGGCTGGATGAAGATCAGTTGTTGCGCCGCGAAGCGCCCGTGCGCGGTCGCGTGGGCCAGCCCTCGGTGCCCATTGGCCTGAACCCCGACGGCGCGTTTGCCATCGGCATCAAGATCGGCCGCCGCAGCGCCGACTGGCTGCTGGTGGACTTCACCGGCCATGTGCGCGAGCGCATCGTGCTCGACTACGCCTTCCCCGACATCGACGTGCTGCTGCCCGCCATCCGCACGCACCTCAACCAGCTGCTCGACGGCCTGGGCCCGTTGCGCTCGCGCGTGGTGGGCGTGGGCGTGGCCGCCCCATTCCAGTTGGGTGGCTGGCACCGCATGCTGGGGCTCACCGAAGCGCAGTCCGAAGCCTGGAACAACATCGACCTGGCCGAGCAAGTGCAGCAGATGACCGAGCTGCCCGTGAGTTTTGCCAAGGACACCTCCGCCGCCTGCGTGGCCGAGCTGCTGCAGGGGCGCGGGCGCGACATTCCCAGCTTTCTGTACCTGTTCATGGACACCTTTGTGGGCGGCGGGCTGGTCATCAACTCGCACCTGCACCGGGGCCTGCACGGCAACGCAGGCGCGGTGGCCTCGCTGCCGCTGTCACCCGCCCAGCCGGGCCAGGCGCCCGCGCAGCTCATCAGCCAGGCATCTTTGTGGGAACTGGAGCAGCGCTTTCGCGAACATGGCCTCGACCCCATGGCCGCCTACGACAAGCGTGTGCTGCAGGTCCCGTGGCTGGAACACAGCCGTGGCTGGATCGCGCGCGCGGCAGCGGGTTTGGCGCATTGCATCGTCTCGGCCACAGCGTTCCTGGACCTTGACGCTGTGGTCTTTGATGGCGCCGCAGCCCCCGAACTGCTGCAGGCCCTGTGCGAGGGCGCGCGCCACGCGCTGGCCGACTACAACTGGGAGGGCCTGCACCAGCCGCCCCGGCTGGAGCTGGGCACCATGGGCTCGGACGCCCGCGCGCTGGGCGGGGCGCTGCTGCCGCTGCACGCGTGTTTTGCGCCGGATACCGATATCTTTCTCAAGGCTTGATCGGTTTGCTATTGAAATAATAGCTGTGACGGCATATTCCACCAGCGCAAGCTGGCGTTTTCAGTGGCGGTTTCAACAACGAAGTGCGCCAGTCCCCAGTGTAAGTGGGGTCACTTTGT
>NZ_JBMDJH010000025.1:0-57034 GCF_057809085.1 Acidovorax sp. FG48
CCGGGAACTGCTCCCAGTTAGCAAAAATCCACCGCTCGCAGTCGCCCACGATGTAGGTCATGCGGCCCAGGCAGTAGCGGAAGGCTGCAACGGCCATGAGCCCATCGCTGCCCCATGCGCCTTGCTCTGAGAGGGTGGTGGGCACGTAGCGGCGGCCCTGCTTTTTGTAGAGCTGCTGGGTCATGCCTGCATCCCCAGCGCGCGCCGCACATCAGCAGTGCCCATCCCGCTCGCGCTGTGCAGCAGGTTGTCCAACTTCATCGAACCCGCCGCCAGGCTGAACGTGTGCAGCTTGGGCATCAGCCGGTCAATGGCCTGCAGCCCCGCAATCACGGCACCGCGCTGGCGCTCCAGTTCGGCGGGTGTCTCGGCAATATCGGCCAGGGCGTTTGCCGTGCCTGCCAGAATGCGCGCCTCGGGTGTCTCTCCCAGGCCATGCACTCCTGCCGCGTGGCAGACGATGTAAACCAGCCGCCCCGCCATGTTGGCAACACGGGCTGCGTCGTCGCCCATGTACGCCTGCAGGCCGGTGTCGGTGCGCAGGCGCTGAATGTCGGCCTCGATGCGGCTGCGGATCACGGCCTCGGTCACGGGATTGATGACTTCGTGCCGGTTCTTGTCGAAAGCGCACTGGCGGGCGCGCTTGCGTGCGTAGGCGGTGGTTTTCCTCACTGCCGCCCCCGGTACTGCAATTCCCTGCCCTCATATCGCCCGCCCATGGTGCTGTTCAGGTGCGGGATGGTCTGGTGGTCTTTCAGGGTGATGCGCTCTTTCTCGCGCTGGGCTTCCCACTTGGTAGGTGGGACTGGGTTTGCCAAGGAGAACCCGGCTGGTTTGGTGGGTTTGGTCATAGTCAATGTCCGCAGGGGAGGGCACCGCCCACTGGTGTGCCGTCTGGGTTGATAGGGTGGCGGGCGCCGCAACCCAGGCAGGTGCGGTGCTCTGGCTTCGGCTGTTGGATGGCGAACGGCCAGCGCTGGGGTTGTTGTGGTTGTTGGGTCATGGTGCTGGTTTGAACTGGTTACGGAATGCCGCCACGGCCCGGCGCTGGATGGCCTGCACGACGATCTGCGCCTCGGGCGCGCGGAACCACTGGCGAACCTTGTTCAGGCTCTTGATGGTTTCGGCCTCGATTTCTTCCCTGCCTGGTTTCCCGGCGGGCCAAGTGGCGAAGGCCACGGAGGCCTCAAGCGCGCGGCATCGCCACTCGCGGCGCTTGCGCATCACGCGCAGGGTCTTGGGGTTCAGGCGTGGTTTTTGCGGGGGGGGGTGAGCGGTCATGGTGTTGACTCCCCGCCCAGCGCCTCGATCAGGTCCGGGATCAGCTTGACCAGCTCGCCAGTGGCAATCGCCACATCGGTATCGAATCCGCCTTCGTCTGCCTTGGTGCCTTCAAACACCGTGTCCAGAAACGACACTTTCTTGATCTGCAGGCCTTCGGTGAGCATGAAGCTCACCCGGTCATCCCAGGTCATCGCCAGCTTGGTAGGCAGCTTGCCCGCGTCGATGTGGCCCTGAACCTCGGCAATGTCCAGCGGGTGACGGCCGTAGCGCACCACGGCCTTTTCCTCGCTGGCGCTTTTCAATTCGCACTCACGGTCCACCGTGAAGCCCACGGGCGGCTCCTGTTCCTTGAGCCAGTGGGCCATGGCAGCCTGGGGGCTGGTCTGGGTGTCGAGCAGCGACACCGACAGGCCGGGCATCGCCTCGACTAGCAGCGTGACCACCTCATCGGCGCGGCCCTGGCTGCCCGTATCCAGCACCAGCAAGCGGTTGGTCGGGTCGATCCACACACACATGCTGGCCTGCTTGGTGAACGCCATGGGCAGCAGATCCAGCTTGGCCTCGTCCTTGAGCTCGCGGGATTCCTTCTTGCCGGGCTTGCGGCCCGTCTCTTGCTCGATGCGGTCGGCCTTCTCCTTCACCTTCCGGGCCAGCACGCTGGCGGGAATGGCCTTGGTTTCGGTCATCAGGCGGGCAATCCACTGGCCGCCGATGCTTTCGACCAAGGCGCCATGGGCCTCGCCGCGCGGGGGAACCCAGCCAATGGATTTCTCTTGGGTGGCACCGCACTCCATGAAGGGGGCCTTGGCCAGGGCTTCCTCTGCAGCCTGCAGGTCTGGTGCCCAGCCTTGGGCGATGCGGTAAATGACAAGGGACTTGAACATGGGGACTCCATGAAAAAGCCCGCACTGGGCGGGCTTGGGTTAACTGCGAAATTGGGCCGCAGGACGGTACGGCTCGCTCTGACGCAGAATTCAATCAACCAGAAAGGAGCCAACGTGGTTGAGTTCAAAAGCGACAAGGAGCGGGTCGAGTTGATGTGCACCAAGCTCGCGAGCAAGCGAGGGGTGTCTTACGTGCGCGAAATCTACGATGCAGACCAACATTTCCAGCAGTCAGATAGACCACTTGTGCGCGCCTGGCTGCTGAGGCGCGAATTTGCAATGGTTGCGCCCCGCTTGTTCACTGGGGCGTTGGCGGTTGTGGGCACTGCCGCAGCCGTAGTCTCCTGCATCAAGACATAAATGGGCGAGCGAATACTCAGGCTGCAGCTTTGGCCTGCACGCTCTCAATGTGGCGCACCATAGCGGCCAGGATCAGAGGGAAATCCGCCTCGCGGTACACGCCGTGGGCTCCCACCTTGCCAGCGGGCTCAAAGCCCAGGATGCGCAAGCCCTCGGCGCTGGTGGTGATGGCGCCGCCCAGGCGCTCGTTGATCGTGCCCAGCTTGAGGCCAGGAGCGGCGGCTTCCACGACAGGCGCGGGAGCGGGGGCGTTGCGCGCGGCGGCCCAGCTGCTCACGCGCTGGCGGGCCGGGGCGAGCGGGTCAACGGGCTCTGCGGCAGGCTGTGCCACCTCGGTGGTTTCGTCAGCATCCCAGGGCTCTGGCACGAACGCCACGGGGGCAGGGGCGGCTTCGGCAACGACTTCCGCCACGGGGGCAGGGGCGGGCGCCTGAGCTGCCAGCGCGGCGCGGGCGGCCTCCAGCTCTTTCTGCAGGCGCTCGTTTTCAATGCGGCGCTTTTCGCTCTCGACCATGGCCAGCAGGCGCTGCACGGTGGCCAAGCAAGCGGCCTCGGCCTCCTGGGCGAATTCTTCCCATTCATCGCCAAAGGTCATTTCGCCCAGCGTGGCAATGGCCTTTTCAATCACCTCCACCGGCTGGCCCTCGGCCTGCTCCACGTAGGCCTTGAGCTGTTCGATGTTGGCGCGGTGGGCGCCAACACGCTCGGCCTCCTTGCGGTCGCGCTCGGCCTTCTCATCGGCCTTGCGCTTTTCCTCTGCCTTGATCTGGGCGTCAATGGCATCTTCGACCGGCTTCACGATGCCCACCAGCCGCTCCACCTCCGCGCTCATCACGGCCTTGAGTTCGTTCACGTCCGCTTTCACAGCGGCCTCTGTGCGGGTCAGCATGCGCCGGCCGTTGTCGCGCAGATCCGCTCGGGCGGCTTTGGCGTCGGCCATGCCCTTGGAGTCGGTCACGTTGTAAACCACGTTGCGGTAGCGCTCGGCCATGGCGGTCAGCCCGGCCTCGGTGTCTTTGAACTGCGCCAGCACGGTGTCCTTGATGGACATGGGCTTGGTGGCAACATTTGTGGCCTGCTGTTGCGCCACGGCGGTGGTGGGGGTTGCGGTTTCAGTCATGAAATCTCCTCAGAAAAGGGTGGGCAGCCGCACGCGCGAGGCGGCTGTGCTGGAAAGTTGTGGGGTTGGGGTGACAACCTTGGCCTGAACGTCGATCACGTCCATGCGGTGTGTGTCGTCAAACTCGCGGATCAGCTGCTCGTAGTACGCGCTGGCAGCCTCACAGCGATGGCGGATCAGCGATTCCTTCTGGAAGTCGCGTTCTATGACCCAGGTGGTCAGGCGGTGGTGCGGCGGGATGTGGTCAACCAGGTGCTGATCCATGGGCTCGTTGCGGATCAGCTCGTGCGGGGTGTTCACCATCACGTAGTTCACCTCCCACTCGTCCGCGTCCCAAAGCATCATGTAGCCGCGCATCTGCCAGTCGTAGAGCGGGTCAATGGCGTCCACGGTCCAGGCCGGGAAGGTCTTGAGGGACCAGGGCGCTTTGATGTCGTGCCCACGGCGCCGGTGGGCGTCGAACAGGTCGCACTCGCCGGTGATCCATTCATTGCGGCGGCGCTCGGTGTTCTTCGCCAGATTCAAGCCGCGCACCTTGTTCAGCAGCGCGATGGCGGTGTTCTCCACCGCAATGCCCTTGTCGGTTTCCTTGCTGGAAACCTCAAACTCCACGCTGAACAGTTCTTCCTTGACCAGCTGGCGGATGTAGGAGCGTGCCCCTATGGACAGGTCGCCCTCGGCCTTGGTGCGCGGGTCCGTCATCAAGTGCCCCAGGCTGGAGCACCGGAACAGGATGTCACGCATGGGCGGGCTGGGCTGGTTGCGTTGGAGGATCTGCGGGCAGGCTGTTGCCGTGCTGCGTGATGATGTGCATCAGGGACTGATAGCCCGCAAAGTCGTTCGCAACCTTGAACGCATCCTTGGCCTCGCGCATCACCTGAGTGAGCACTGCGCGCGTCTTGGTGGCTTTGACCTTTTGCGTCCACTGCTCCAGCATCGTCTGAGCGCCCATGTGACCATACGCAGCCCCGTCGTCGTCTTCGTCGTCATCGCTCTCGGCCGTGCCGGTGATGAGCTTGAGCGTGTGGCGCGACAGGTAGGTGGTGGTGGACACGATGGCCTGAATTGCGTTCTTTCCGCCCGAATCGTCGGCCCGCGCTTCGAGCGTTACTGATTCCTGGTGTCCCAGACGGTGGCGCAGGATGCAGGACACGCGAATCAGGCCGTTCGACTGCTCGGGCTTCCAGGACCAGCCGAACCCGTGGCGCGAGAGGGCGGGCCCCACGGCGTCCACCACCTGCGCCAGCTCGGCGTGCATGTAGGTGGTTCGGCCCACGCGCGTTTCAAAATCCACCAGTTTGTTCTTGGCGATCTTGATGTTCTCGGCCTTGAACGCGGCCAGCGCAAGGTTGTACGCCTTCTCGGCTTCGCGGCGCTCCCACTGCTGCTGCAGCTCCATCATCCGCTCAATCTGATCGAGGTTTGCACCCCGGCTCAGTGCCATCATCATCAGCGAGGCGGGCGCGGTATCGGCCATCTGCAGGCTGCTGGGCTCGGAGGTGGCCAGCGGGTGGTGCTTGGGCTGGTGGGGTTCCAGGGTCAGCACGTCGGCTGTGTCTGTTGCGTTCATGTGAACCTCAAATAAACGGTTGATGCACCCAGGCCATGTAGAGGGCTAGGGCAGCGGATGTGGAAAGGAGCCAGGCGGCGAAGGCGAGGGCGGCTTTCACGGCTGCCTCCACTGCACCCAGGCGCCGCGCACGTAGACCGCGCTGTAGGCCAGCGATAGGGCCAGCAGGCCCCAGGCCGATGACTGCAACGCGAAGGTGATCCAGAACGGTTGCCCGCAGAGGCCCACCAGGGGCGCCCAGCGCCGGGCGCGTGCGTTGTTTCCAGTGGCCATGTAGAGGGCGGCCAGACCGAAGAATGCGAGGGCGAGCTGGATCATTTGGAGCCACCCCATACATGCCGCGTGCACACCGGGCAGATGACAAACCAGCGTGCGCCATCGCGCGGGTCTGGCGACCATTGCACCTCGGAGTGCTTGAATTCCAGCTCGCTCTTGCAGTGGCCGCAGGTTTCGCGGTGGATCTGGTCTTGCGGCAGCTGGCCTTGTTTGATGACCTTCATGGCTGCTCCTTGAAGCAAACCAGCACATCCCCCTGCCACTCAAACGGCTTGCCTTCGCAGGCACGGCGCGCGGCGAAGTCGCGGGAGTGGTGGGCCTGCTGCAGCTCGGATGGTTCGGGCTCTGCGCGTTCCTCGTAGGTGGTGCCCGCTACTGCGGCCATGCCGAAGGCGATCAGCGGGCCCAAGGTCCAGACGATCACTACTTTCATGTGGGATCTCCCTGTTCGATTGATTCCGGGTCCAGCTGCGCGCCAATGGCGGCAGCCTCTGCCCTGAGTGCGGCCGCGCGGGTGGCCTCGTCGTTGCGGCGCTTGGCCTCTGCCTGGGCTGCCATGGATGCAGCCAGGGCATCGCGGCGGGCGGTGGTGAAGTGCGGGGCGTTGATGGGGTCGATCACTTCCCGCCCCCAAAGCCGCGCACGGTGATTTGCAAAAGATCGGCATTCCTCTGCACCGAAAAATCCTTTTCGATCAGGGTGATGCACATGGCCGCCACCCGTTCACGAATAGCCTTTTCTGCTTGCGCGACAGCCTGCTGAATGACGGGCTCTGCCGCGCGCTGCATTTCGACAGACATTTCCTCCTTGAGGCGCGCCAGTGCGTTGTCGGCGTGGATAAATGTCTTCGTGCTCACGACCGCACCCCCATGTGCGCGTTGTGCTGGACCTGATCGACCAGCGCGCGGTGCACGCGGCTGGCCTCGCGGTGCTGCAGGTACTCCAGGTCGGCCCGGACTCGCAGGGCTTCCAGCTCTTCGGGGGTGGCCGGTGGTGGAGCGAAGGGCGCCACGAACTGGCGCACAGTGGGGTGTACGTTTTGCATTGCGCCTCCTGGGCGGGAAAAGAAAAAGCCCTCTCTTGGAGGGCTTGGGTGGATATGTGATGAGCAGTCACCGATCGGGTTGCCAGCTAGATCGCTGGTCGATGGGTATGCAACTCTGCTGCGGCTGCCTCGTAGGCGGCACTTGCTGCTTCTGGGCTCTCAAACAGTCCAAGGTGGCGCTCGCGCTTGTTGACGCTGATCTTTGCCCGCCAGCGCTTGTCTCGCTTGTGCCAAGACACTCCTTGGTATCCGCTGCTGTTGTTTTCCCGAAGCGGCTTGTTTTGCTCGTTCTGAGAACGTGTCACGTCCCGTAGGTTGGCAATCCGGTTGTCGGATTTCATCTGATTGATATGGTCAATATCACCGGCCGGCCAATATCCGTGCACGTAGAGCCATGCAAGGCGGTGTGCTCCGTACGGCTTGCCATCAACTCTGATGTAGATGTACCCGCGAGCATCTGGTGTTCCCGCCACCGCCCCGGATCGTGCAGCCCCTCTCCGGCCAATGCGCCATGTAAAGACACCTGTTGCCGGGTCGTAATCAAGCAGCTCGCGCAGTCGTGCTGCAACTACTGTTGCGGTCATATATCTCCTATCTGCGCTGAATAAAAAGCGCCCCGACTGGCGGGGCGAACCCCTGCGCAAGGCAGGAGGGGAGGGAGAGGGTGGGCTACTCGCTGCACATCACGCAGGCGGGGCCTGGCTTCGGATGCATCTGCTTTTGCCCGTAAAAGGAAAAGCCGCTTTTCTTTCGCAAGAAAGATGGGCAAGCGGCTTGTGTAAATTGGGGATTGCTTTGAAGGGCGGGCAGGGTTGGTTACCTGCTATCGGAAGAGTGCGCGAGCTTGATCAGTGCCTGAGCCGTGTCCGCCACGCTGTACCCGGTTGCCCGGTATGGGTGCCGCTCGCCTTTTGCGTGTCCATCCACGCCGCCGCCCATCAAAGCAATCCAGCCCCGGCGCTGGGCCGGGACGGGACGGTGGATGCAACAGTCAAGCAATCCTTGTCAATTGCCGAGGATTGCTCGTTAGTTAGCCGCACACGGCCAGCAGCGCTCGCACAACACTGCGTTCGTGCTCCGCTCTTGCGGCTTTCGCCATGCATTCAAAGGTCGGGTGGTAGTACGCCTCAGGCTTGTTCCCGTCTTTCTTCATGTGCCCCAGCTCTCCGCGCTTCACGGCTGCGTTCAGGGCTTTGCGCACCTCCATCGGCATGCTCCCAGCAAGCACAACCCGCTGGATTCGCACCTTTTCGACGTTGGCCTGCTCTGCAGTCATCAGGCCTTGGGCCATTGCGTCTTTAAGCCGCTCCATGTCGTTTTGGCTGATTGGCTTCATGTCTATCTCCTGTTGAATACCAAAGCACCGGCCCGCGATGCTGTGGGATTGCCACTCGTGAGAATGGCTTGCCGGATTGACCGCTCCGGTTGGCGTAGCGCTGCTTTTGGTTTCTTTTCTTGGCGGTACAGAACCCGCCTCAACCCCGTACTTAGCCCCAGGGTGTGGACTTCGAGGTGCATTGGCAGCCGGTCGTTTCCTTCCTTCGCCCTATCTCGTTCGCGTTGCCTGATCCCATCCGGGGGCAGAGCGCTACTAGCCTTCGCACCGACGATCTTTTCTATCCCGCTACCGCCTGCGGTGCACTGCGTTTACCCAGCCGTACCTGCTGCAAGAACTCCGTGGTGACCGCCGATCCGCTCACCCTGTCGCTGCGTTTTGCTGCGACCTGGGTTTAATGTAAGCGTGCTAACAATCGAAGTCAAGTGCTCTAACAATATTTTCGTAAATGCACTAACATTTCATCCACGCCCAATCCGGGCGGGCAACAAAAAACCGCCTCAAGGGCGGTTGGAAAGTTTGAGATGGATGGAGAGCTACTTTTCGAGCTACACGGGCCCCTGGGCCAGGTCTGGAAGCTTTATGAGAATGGCCGTGCTGAAGGCTTCCCCGAAGGCACAGTTATTGTGAACAGGGCCAAGCCACTGTTGGACTCACTTCTGAGGGAACAACAGATCCCATGCTCTGGCGTCTCCCACCAGCAAGCCAAACCGGGATGAGCGCTGCGGCGGATCGCATGGTTGCGCGCCAAATATTTCTGCCAACAATTTTGCCGCAGGAGAGAAGTAGGCGGTGACTGTGTTGCGGCGGTGATCATGTTCAGAGAACACTGCTAGGTCGTATGGCAGTTGTTTCTGCATGGCAAGCGCCATGAATGCTTCCTGAATTTTCCCGGACGGAGCAAATGCTTGCGCTCCATCCCCTAGCTCTTTGCTGTACCACGTTGTCATTGATAGGCCCTCTCGGGATGGTTGTTGAGGAACTTCCATCGTAGCCCGAGAGGGCCTTTCTTCTCTTACGCCATACAGGCGAAAAAAAGCCCACCTCAGTGGGTGGGCTTGAACCCCGCTCTTGCAGCGAGGAGGGGAGGGATGCCGCAAGCGGCTAGCGGCAACGAAATAGTAGGACGGCTGCAGGTCGGTGTTTGTCAGACGAAACCGCAAAAAAAGCCCGCGCAAGGCGGGCCAAGGGCACTGCGAAGTGTTTGGTTCAGAACGGCGCGGGCGACCTCACGATCTCAATAGGCCCGATGCCTGAATAGATGAGTTCGTTGGAGCCGGTCGTGCGCACCTCCCACCAATCCGGGTGCACCTCCTTGAGTGCATAGGCATCTGGCTCCAGCGGCAGCTTCCGCTCCTCGGGAAAGCCGAACCAGGGCGGCAACCGCAGCAGGGTGGGGTGGTTGGTCGTGCTCATTGGTAGTTCAGGGGTTCGAACGGGTCGTCGATGTCGTTGTCGTTCTCAGCGCTGAACCCTGTGGAGTGGGTGACGCGGATGCGGGCCAGCAGCGGCTGAGCGTCGGCCGGGTCCAGCGCGCACAGCCAGGACTGGCTCACCCGGCGGCTGCTGGCCTTGGTGTTCGACCGCCCGACGCGCTCATTGCCAGTCAGGTGCATCACCCCATCGATCCGCGCCAGGCGGGCGTAGTACAGCGGCAGGATCAAGTCTTTTCCGCCGCGTCGGTCAAGCAGATGCGCCTCCATCCTGGGGCCGTAGCTATCCAAAGGAGAGCGCTTGAACTCCAGCCAGCCGCGCACCGGCTGCTGGTGGATCAGTTCTGCTCCGGCGAGGCGGTGGCCGTTGGAGCGCATGCGGAAGATATGGCAAAACACTGGTTAAATTTACAGTATTTTGAGAGCCCGAGGAATAGGTAGGATGACCCAATGTGCAACCGATACGAGGCCCCGCCGCGCTCCCAGATCGAGCTGGAATGGGCTGCGCGTCAGGTGGTGGAGCAGGACTGGGACAAGGTGCTGTTCCCGCGTGGGCGTGGCGCGTTCATCCGCCGGGCGCGGGACGATTCCGGTTTCAGCCGCGAGCTGGTGACGGGGCAGTGGGGCCTGATCCCATGGTTCGCCAAGGAGGCGAAGCTGCCGTACCAGACCAACAACGCCCGATCAGAAGAGCTGGCGGCCAAGGCCAGCTTCAAGATGCCTTGGGCGCGCGGGCAGCGCTGCATCATCCCGGCCGAGTCATTCGACGAGCCGTACTGGGGCCCCTACGACGCCCAGTTCAAGAAATGCGAGTGGTGGCGCTTCCGCCGCGCCGATGGCCGCCCATGGGGCCTGGCCGGGTTGTGGAACACCTGGACCGACAAGGTGACCGGCGAGGTGCATGAGAGCTACACCATGCTGACCATCAACGCCGATGGCCACCCGCTCATGGGGCGCATGCACAAGAACGAGCTGGACCCCAAGACCAAGAAGCCGCTGCCGCTTGAGCAGCAGGACAAGCGCAGCGTGGTCCCCCTTGAGTTGGCTGACGTGGATGCCTGGCTGGCGGGCACGCAGCAGGAGGCGGCCGCGCTGCTTCGCGTTCCCCCAGTCGAAATCTTCAACGCAGGACCAGCCTCATGAAACTCGTCGTACGGAAACACATTGGCGGCGACGCTTCGCCTGCGCAACATGAGGCGGTGGAGAAGGCTCTGAATGGAGTGCTGGCGGGAAGCCGATTCACCTTTGAAGATGCCATGCTGGCCATGGACGAGATCATCAGGCGGGCCGAGGTGGAAGAGGGCGACCCGGAGGAGCCGTTCGAGCCCTTCCATGAGGAGCGGATGGCGCTATACGACCAGATGATGGCCGCCGCCGCCCAGGCCGCAGGGGAGCAGGTCTACTTCTTCAGGATCGAAGACGGCGAAGACCCTGCGAGGTTCAGGTGAGCACTTTGCACGCGGATATCTGGGAGCCGCTGTCGCCTCTTGCCTTGAGATTCTTCACCCGGTAATATTTCGACGTCCGGGCTTCTGCGAACCCGGCCGCCGTGGGATCACTCCGGCATAGCCAATTGGGATCACCCATGGCGCCCGCCTTGTCCAGTGACTGGCAGCGGGAATAGCTTCAAACCTATTCCGTTGACCATGACCCGTCTGGCAAAACTCCGTACCCGTGCATTCTTCGCGCAGCAGTGCCGCTGCATCTACTGCAGCCTCCCCATCTGGGAAGGCCCCTACAAAGACCGCCTGGTGTCAGCACTCGGAATTCCCGAGTCGGTTGTGCCTTACCTCCAGAGCACCGCAGAGCATCTGGTCGCTCAGCAGGATGGCGGGCCAGATGTGCCGGTCAACATCGCGGCAGCGTGCTGGTGGTGCAACTGGAAGCGGCACGCCCATCGGCACGACTGTGCGCCTGACCCAGTGACGTTCCAGGCCGAGGTGCATAGGCTGATGGCGGCGAAGCGCTGGCATCCTGCCGCCAGGTGGGTGATGAAGTCGCTGCCGGGCTGCCCTCGGCAAAGTGACCGGGCGTGAAAAAGCCACCCGGAGGTGGCTGGTGGATGACTTGAAGTCGCCTACAAGGGCAATGGCTTCTGGCCGTGCACTTTCTCGGATATGAACTTTTCGTACTCTTCGCGGGAGTTGGAGACCGATGCTATGCCCATGATTTTGCCTACTTGTGTGCGCAACGCTTTTACTCCAACCTCCGACAGGAACTGGTGAATTTTGTCACCGCTTTCCCCGTTGTTCGCCTTGCTCGACTTTGCTAAATCAAACACTTTCCCGTGACTATTCGCGAGCGGGCGGTAGATGTGGTCAATCGTCAAATAGCGGAACTCCCAGGGGCGCCCACGCTCTGGCTTCGCCAGACCATAGAGCCTGTACCAGTGCTCATAGAGCTCTGGAGAGAACTCTTTTTCGTACTCCCGGGCCTCTTCGCGCACATACATCTTGTATGCCTCGATGACCTCTTCTTTGGTTCTGTCGTAGCCCGCCAGGGCGTATACAAGACCTTGGATCCCGGCCTTTGCGGAGGCACCAACGATGATGCCAGCCTGAGACACAACAGCAGGGTTGATGTTTTTCCCGTCCGACTTGGCCCTAAGAATCGCCCGGCAAATATCAATGAGGATGCCCGCGTCGTAACCGTTGGCCTTGACCAAACTTGCACCGCCTTGGCCAGCGCTAACTATATGAAAAACAACGGGGTTTTTGATTTTTTCAGCCAACTCTGGCCCGAGGTACTCGGACATCGTTTTGTTGAAAACGAATCGGGGCAAGCGGCTGCCACCAGAGCCCAATCCAAGAATTTCCCCCATGCCCAGCTGCGTGATCACCGCGGTCTTTTCCAGGTCGTTCAAGACGTAGCACTCAGCTTCAATGCCGAATTCATCCTTGAAATTGCCCTTGTGCGTTGCTTTAAGTCCCCAGCGAGCGATGCTGCCTTTGGTAGCCCTGGCCTTCCGCTCGGCTTCAGACATGTTGGCGGCAACTTTCAAGCCGCCCTTCGCGCGTCCAGTGGGCTTGTCTTTTTCAGATGACATTGCAGGCTCCTGCAGTTGAGATGCTTGCATTGTTCGTGATGCTTGCATGAAATGCAAGCATTATTTTGGAGGCATGCTTACTCGCGCAACTCCCGGGGCGCCACAGCCTTACCCGTTCCCCACCTCATGCCCATCGGGCTTGGCGTCAAGTTCAGCCAAGGTGTCCTGCAGCGTCTTGATCAGCTTGGCCACATCCTCTGGCTGCATTTCTACCCAGGCTGTGGATACAGGCAGATCCCCGGCGGCCGTGGCCGTGTGCTTGAGGCCGATGAGGGGGCGACCATTCACCAGGCGGGTACGTACGCTGGTGAATTTCAGGCGTGCAGCGTTCGTCATGGAGCCTCCTTTGTCCGCGCCTTGCGGCACTCTCTCACATCCACCAGCGTCTTGAACCGGTGGTCTTCCTTGCGCAGCCACTGCAGATTGGAAGGGTGGTCGGCTCCACCCGCACAAAGGGGTACTGCGTGGTCAATTTCCCATCCGGCGCACGGCCCGCGCGTGCGGCCAGTGACGGGGCAGGGGTTCTCGGCGCGGAAGGCTCGCACCTGGGCGCGGTCGCGATTGATCTGAGCGTGGGTTGATATGGCCGCAAATGACAGTAGCAGGCAGAGCGCCATTTGAACCGCTGGTTTCATTGTCGAGGCTGGTGCTGCGGAGCAATTTCCATTGCAGCAAGACGCAACGCAGATTCAGGCGATATGCCCGTAGCAATCAGTGCATCACGGCGTTGGATGATCAGATCAATGGCACGCGCCCCCGCTTTGGTGTTGAGGTATGGATATCGAGCAGCCATTTCATTCGCAACTTCATCCATGAGTTGCTGTTGGGTTTTTTGTGGTGGTGCTGGCGGCTTGAATGATGTTTGGGGCCTTGGATCAACGCTTGCGGCCGGTTGCGGCTGAGATTGCCAATTGCCCACCACAATGAGAAAAGCGAAACCCAGGATGCCAGCCGCTACCACGCCATCTGCTTTGATGAACTTAGAGGCACTTGACACGGGCTTTCTCGTAGCCTCCTGGGTGTACCTGGGCGTGAATTCTTCATCAGGAGTCGGTGCTTCATCGCTTTTGGACAGAATGCGTCCATCTGGCAAAAACACCGCAAAGCAGTTTTTGCAGCGCAGCTTTTGGCTGCTGCTTTCAGCAGCGCTACCCGGGATCGTGAGAACAAGCGAGCAAGATGGGCAGGTCATATCAACCATAGGGAGCGCTGCGCGCGCTTCCTGTTCCTCACGTTCACGCCGGATCTGCTCAAGCTTTCGCCACTCGGCTTCATGCCGCTGCCAAGCCGCTTCCGCTTGGTTCCGCCGCTCTTGTTCAGCAGCCTGGTTTCGGCGCTCTTCCGCAGCCCTGATGAAGTCGTCATTTGCGCGTTTTGCTGCTGCCTCTCTCTGAGCAGCCGCTTCGCGTGCGGCTTGTTCGTGCTGTGCGAGCGTTCTTCGCACCATTGCGTCCATCTCTCCGCACACCCTGGCGATCACGCCTTTGGCGAATTCAATGTCAACCTCAAAGAACTCTTGGCGCCCTTTTCGGTACTGGCGCAGCTCATGAAAAACGGCTTTCTCGGCGGCTCCACAGTCCATAGTTCGGCACTCATAGACGCAGACATGATGTGCTGGCAACCCTGTTGATGCGGCCCTGTTCATGTCCCTGGCGCGGACATGCCCTGAGTGCCGACTCTGCCCAATCTTCAGCCAGTTCTCTTTGAATGCATCGTTACGCAGGATGTAAACAACTCCTGCAACGCCATCGTTCTGGTCGAAGTTTCCTGCTGTGGGTCGTTTCGAGTGATATCGCCGTGACATCGCAGCCAGCTTACCCTTCTATTTCTGGTGGTCAGTGGCTTCTTGCCTCTTGGAAGGCATCCTGTGGAACGCCTCCAGCTACTCGATGAATGCTCTCAATTTCATCTGATGAAAGTGTTGTCGGCGCATAACCGTCATTGATGCTGAGTAGCTGCACCTCATCACCACGCACCCAATTGAGCAGCTTGAGCAGTTTTCGGCCGTCTTTGAGTTTCACCACAACATCGCGGCCAGGCTGAGCTTCAATGCTTGGCGTGACCACAATGAACTCTCCTGCCCGGTAGCGTGGGTGCATGGAGTCGCCTTTGACGCGGAGAGCGTAGGCGGCCGAATCTTTGGTCCAGAACTCCACGAATCCCTCCCCATAACCGGGTGGGAATTGCATTTCCTCGAGGTAGCCGTCGGTTCCACCTTTGACGTGCCCAACCACGGGTACTAACCGGGACGCAGCAAGAGCCGGAGCTTCCGCCACGTTCGACGCCATCGGCTGCGGAGCACTTTCGGGCGCCATCTTTGGCCCTTCACCACTGGACAGCCAGAGAGCACTAAATCCAGTTTTTGCGGAGAGTCTGGCCGCAGGCGCAGCTTTGAGAGATTTCGTCGGCCCATCTTTCCACTGAGTTGCCGCCGAAGACGACACCCCAGCGGCATCAGCCAATTCACCAACCGTCAGATTCGTGGCGGCCATTAGTTCAGCGATTCGATCTTGAAGCGTCGTCATGTAAGCGAGCTTACTGTTTTTGATTGTTAGTATGCTTGACTTCATTTGTAAGAGTGCTAACATGACCAAATGGAAAAGACCAAAGCCATCGAATTGCTGGGCGGAACCGTCGCAAAAGCGGCAGACGCAATAGGCATCAACTCGCAAGCCATTTCGCAATGGCCCGACACATTGCCGCCTCGGCTTGCAGACCGGGTGATTGCCGCCTGTGTTCGGTCAGGCATTGCAGTACCCCGTGAATTGGCCAAGCCCAACAAGCCAAAGCAGCCCGCACCCGAAGCCAAGGAGGTCGCATGACCTCAATGCCTCTTCGTGCTCCGGCGCCACTTGGCCCGCTCCGCTCTCCGCCTCAGCTCCAAGCGGCTGTAGTGCAGGTCCACCAGCACGTACCCAACGGCGACGCCAACGTACGCAACTTTGATCCACACCTGGTTGGAGCTGGTGCCCATGACTGAGCCCAACACCCAGAGTGCGCTGGCCACGCCAACGAATCGTGTCCAGTGCATCAACGCCGCCGCCCGCAAGAAGCGCTTTTGGCGCGCCTGCAGCAACGCCTTCTTGGCAATCCATCTGTTCGCGCTGGCAATTGTTGGCTTCATGGTCGGTGACGGCTGGCTGTTTCGCGTGGTTGCTGCATCCATTGTGGTCGGCCCCGTGCTGGCCTATCTGGCGCACAAGCCCACCCAAGCGGCCTGAGCCATGAATTTCCATCTGTGTTTTGTTTTGCATGGCCCAGATGGTTGCTTTTTTTTGCCCTGACAGGGTACTCAACCCGGTTCAAACATCATGACCTCGATTGAAGACCAGCACGAACTGGCCCTGGCGCGGGCCCCGCAGCGGGCCTCTGTCCCGCTCGAAATGATCCGCGCGCAAAAGACAGCAGCCGCAGCGTTCACGCTGGCCTGCAGCGTCTCCGGCCTGGAAGACAAAGAGATCTATCTGGCCTTGGGGATCGATGCCGGGTACTTCTCCAACATCAAGAAGGGCAAGGCCACGCTGCAAGCTGATCTGCTGGCGCAGTTCTGCGAGGTCGTGGGCAACACGATCTATCCCGAGTGGACCGCGTTCCAGGTCGGCTGCACGCTGGTGATGATCAAGACCGAGGCAGAGCGCCGCGCCGAACTGGCAGAGCAGCGTGCCCAGGCCGCAGAGGCTGAAAACCGCCTGATGCGCCAGCTGCTGGCCGGGAGGGTTGCAGCATGAACCACTCCCTCCCCCTCAACGCTTTTCTAAGCGTCAGACCACGCGGCCCCGATCTGGACATCCCCGCAGCAGCCCCCCGCAAGACCAACCACAGCCGCGCACCCATTGAGGGCAATGTGCAGCAGGCCCTGGACCGCAACGGCCGCCGCACGGTGAGCCTTGCGCCACGCACTGCGGGTGCCATCACCATCGAATCGCGCACAGCCAGCGCTGCCAGCGTGGAGAAGCGCCGCAAGATCAGCAAAGGGGGCACCAAGTGATGCAAGCCCAGCACCTGGTTCGCGCCAGCGACCCTCTATCCAGCGTTCTGGCTGCAGAGCGTGCCATCAAGTTCGCAGGCAACCACTGCGAGCGCATCCTTAAAGCACTCAAAGCAGCAGGCCAAGCCACACCACACGAGCTGGAAGCCACCACCGGATTGACCGTGGTGCAGATCGACCGCAGATTGCCCGACCTCCAGAAGGCCGGCAAAGCGCAGGTCGTGCAGCGTGGCGGCATGGACCTCATGCGCGGCAAAGCGCGGGTGTGGGAGGCTGTATGAGCGGAGACGCAGAACTCGCCCGCCTGATCGACCAGCGCCGCGAGCTGGCCGCCAAAGTCGCAGGCCTTGATCTTGAGATCGCAATGTCTGTTGGCGACCGTGAGGCTGCCAAGCGTGCGCTCAAGGAAATGACAGCCCAGGTTGAGGCACGCAAGGCAGCTCGCTTTGCCATGTGCCGGGCGATGGGGGCGCACTGATGGCCAACCAGTGGCTCCGCCTGTGGCATGACATGCCCACTGACCCCAAGTGGCGGACTATCGCGCGTCACGCAAAGCAGCCCATCAGCTTGGTGCAGGCCGTGTACCTGCACCTTCTTGTTGATGCGTCACGCAATGTCACGCGAGGTCACGCGACTGTCACGACGGAAGATTTGGCAAGCGCTCTCGACTGTGACGACGCGGACATTCAGGCGATTCTCGACGCCATGCAGGGACGAGTGATCGAAGGCCAGATGATTTCTGGATGGGATCGCCGCCAGCCCAAGCGCGAGGATTCTGGTGATGCGGAAACGGGCGCCATGTCCGCCGCTGAGAGGAAGAGAGCCCAGCGCGAGCGCGAAAAGCAACAGGCTCAGCCAGCTTCGAATAGCCAATGTCACGACGAGTCACGCACCGTCACGACAGATAAAGATAAAGAGACAGAAGAGAGTAAAGAACCTAACGGTTCTGTCGGCAGCGCCGACCGACTGCCACGCTGCGACACGCAGACCGTGGTGGACCTGTATCACGAGATCCTGCCAGAGCTGCCATCCGTGCGGCTCATGAACGACCAGCGCCGCAAGGCGGTTGCAGGGCTGTGGAAGTTCGCCCTGACCAGCCGGAAGTCCGATGGCTCTCCACGGGCCACCACCGGGCCCGAGGCCGTGGAGTGGATTCGCGGCTACTTCACCCGTGCCCGTGACAACGATTTTCTGATGGGCCGTGGCCACAAGGCGCCGGGCCATGAGGGCTGGCAATGCGACTTCGACTTCCTGCTTACCGAGAAGGGCAAGAAGCACGTCATCGAAAAAACACATGTGCCCGCATGAACCCGATTGATCTCCCATCCGAAGAATTCAGCTACTCCCACGAAGCCGAGTGCTCTGTGCTGGGCGCTGTTTTGTCCGTTGGCCCGGATGCCTACGACGCGGTGAACCTGACCGCAGAAATGTTCTTCCAGCCTCTGCACCAGACGCTGTGGGCCGAGATGGAAAAGCTGGTCTTGGCCGGGAAGCACGTCGGCGTGGTGGAGCTCATGGAGTCCATGCGCGGCGCCGATGTGAACTGGGGCTACGTGCAGGAGCTCGCGGGTTCGTACCTGTCGATGCGCGCTGCACGGGGCCACGCCAAGATCGTGCGCGATTACGCCCAGGCCCGCGCCCTAAAGGCCGCCGCCCGGATCGTGGTGGAAGTCGCCGCCGACGAAAGCATCAGCATCGAGCAGCGCGTGGGCCAGTCCGTCGCGGCGCTGGAAGGCGTGATCGAGGAAAAGGCCGAGCGCGACGTGCTGCCGGTGGGCGACTTCGCCACTGATTTCATCGACCGCCTGCAGGCCATGGCCGACGGCGATCTGGTCCCAGCCCGGGCGACCGGCATCCCGACCCTGGATCGCCTGCTGTCTGGTGGGTTGCGTGACGAGCAGCTGGTGATCGTCGCAGCGCGGCCCTCGGTGGGCAAGTCCTCCTTCGCGCAGCAGCTGGCATTGAGTTCCGCGCGCGATGGTGTGCCGGCCGCCTTCTTCGGCATGGAAATGACCAGCCGAGAACTGACCAACCGCACGGTGGCCAACCTGGGGCGCGTGCGCCTGAGCGGGCTCAAGAACGGCAAATTGGAGGGCGAGGAATGGGACCGCGTTACAGAGGGGGTTGAGGGCCTACGCGGTCTGCCGTTGTTCCTGTACGACCAGCCAGCCATGACCCTGTCCGAGGTGGCTTCAAAAGCCCGCCGCGTGGTGCGTAAGCATGGCGTGAAGCTGATCGTGGTGGACTACCTGCAGCTCATGAAGGGCTCCGGCGCCCGCGTTGATCGCCGCGTGGAACTGGAAGAAATCACCAGAGGGTCCAAGCAGTTGGCGAAGCAACTGGGCATCACGGTCATGCTGCTGTCGCAGCTGAACCGCGAGGTGGAGAAGCGGACCAACCCGCGCCCGGTCATGTCGGACCTCAAGGAGTGCGGCGCCATCGAGGAAGACGCCGACGTGATCATGGCCATGTGGACCCACCAGAAGGGCGGTGAGGGCGAGGCGGACATCAAGGGCTGCGCGATCCTGAAAAACCGCGATGGCCAGACAGGGGAGGTGGCACTGCACTTCGATGGCCCGTACCAGCGGTGGTCGGAATCCACCGAGTCGCTGCATTCGCCAAAGAAGGCGGCCACCCAGTACGGAGGCGGCCTGTGACCCAGAAATTGCACTGCGCCCGCTGCGGCCGCGTCACCCTGCACCCCGCCGTGGTCATCGGCGCCCAGCCCTTCGGCAGGGTATGCGCTCGTAAGGCTGGGCTGGTTGAGCCCAAGCGCCGCGGCCGGGCGTCCGAGGCATGCCGGGATACCCGCACCCTGGATCTGTTTGGAGGTGCCCTGTGAGCTACATGACAGAAGCCAACGCCATCGCCGATCAGTTGCGCGGCAAGGCCCCGGCCCGCCGCAAGAAGGCCGCCGCAGCATCAGAACTGCAGCTGCAGGTACTGGAGTTCATGCGCACCTTCCTGTCCGAGAATGACCAGCTCCCGCCAGTGCACAGCGTCGCCGAGAGGTTCGATTTGGCGATCTCCAGCGCTGACTGGCACATCCGGGCACTGCTGCGTCTGGGGTTCCTGGAACGCAACGCCGTGGGCAAGCTGCGGTTTGCCAGGGGAGGGCGCACCGCATGACCACGCTGCAGCTCACTCTGCCATGGCCTCCCAAGGAGCTGAGCCCAAACACCCGCCAGCATTGGTCGGCCCTGTCGCGCGCCAAGAAAGCCTACCGCCACGCCTGCGCCATCACCGCCCGCCAGCAGGGCGCTGGCCGCACCGAGGCCAAGAAGCTGCACGTCTCCCTGGTGTTCGTGCCACCTACGCGCAGGGCCTACGACCTGGACAACCTGCTGGCCCGCATGAAGTCCGGCTTGGATGGTCTGGCCGACGTGCTGTGGGTTGATGACCGCCATTGGAAGCTGGAGATCGACCGGTCCGACGAGATCGGTGGATTCGTGCGCGTGGAGGTCACAGCGTGAAAGCCATGCTCATCAAGTCCCCCAAGGGCCTGGTCGGCAGCACGCCAGCCGATCAGGACGCCTGGGCCAAGTTCAAGCGCCGCCTGGAAACCATGAAGCCCGGCACCTGGCTGCGCATGGAGTGGAGCCGGCCGCGCAACGGCGCCCACCACCGCAAGATGTTCGCGCTGCTGCAGCTGGTGGCTGAGAACAGCGAAACCTACAACACGCCCGAAAAGGCGCTGGTGGCCGTGAAGCTGGCCGCAGGCTATTTCGACCCGGTGCCCGACCCGCGCACGGGCGAAATCGTGCCGGTGCTGCACAGCGTCAGCTACGACGCCATGGACCAAGACGCTTTCGAGGCTTTCTACAGCGCCGCTCTGGACGGAGTGCTGCAGGTCATCTTGCCGACGATGCCGCGCGAGATGGCCGACCACCTGATGGAGATGATCGTGGAGGGCTGGGCGTGAAAAGAACCGGGTTTCGTCCCCGCGCACCCCGCCGCGAGCAGCGCGACCCAGACCGCGTGCGCGCCATGCCAACCGTCACGCCCGGGGCGTTCCGCGCGCCGCTGCCGGTGGAGGCTGCGCCCACCTCCGCGCCGAAGGACCAGCCCATCCGCAGCAAAGCCTATCTGCGCCTGGTCGCCCAGCTCCCATGCCTGCACTGCGGCATCTGGGGCCACAGCCAGGCGGCGCACGCCAACACCGGGAAGGGCATGGGCACCAAGGCCTGCGACCTGCAGACCTTCCCGCTGTGCGCCGACCGCCCCGGCCAGCGCGGATGCCACAGCCTCTTCGACCAGGGCGCGCTGTTCAGCAAGGAGGCCCGCCGCCTGATCGAGCCCGCATGGGTTGCTGACACGCAGCGCCGGATTCAGGCGATGGGTTGTTGGCCGAAGAAATTCCAATTTACGGAGGGGCTAAATGTCGTGGTTTGAAAAACGATTCCAAGAGAACGCCAAAAAGGTGCGCGTGGAATGCAAATCCTGCAATCGCCCGATGTGGCTACCACCCAGCAAGGCATCGAAATATCTCACTTGCGGGCCAGAGTGCGCGGCGCTACGCAAAGCCGATTTATTGAAGGCTCGCGAGCGAATGTGTGCGCATTGCGGTCAATCGTTCCTAGCTAGGCCTGCGAGCCTTCGGAACGGTGAGGGGAAGTACTGCTCCCGTGCGTGCACGGAGCATCTTCTGGCTTCTGGGCGCACTCATGTCGCGGCGATGAAACGCGGGGAAGATCGCCGCGCCAAATTCAAGACAGGTGAATTTGTTCCTCTGCGTGGCGAAAAGAACGGCCGCTGGAAGGGTGGGTTAGATGCGCATATTGCACGGGCCACAGCTGACGGACGCCGCGCCAAATGGACGCGGCAGTATCGCCAGAACAACCCTGAAAAGGCTCGGGAAATGGCCCAGAACCGCAGAAACAGGATTGCGGGGCGGCTTCCCCGTGGGACCGTCAAACGGATTGGTGAGGCGCAGAAGTGGAAATGTGCGGTTTGCAAGGTGCGAATTCAGCACCGATTTCATGTGGACCACATTGAGCCGTTGGCGAAAGGCGGTTTGCATGAGCCGCGAAACATCCAGCTGTTGTGCCCGAGTTGCAATGTCCGTAAGTCGGCAAAAGACCCGCTGCAGTTCATGCGGGAGCGGGGGTTTCTGCTGTGAGCGCCCATCTGGCCCAGGTTCTGGAGTGGCGGGCCATTGCCTTCGACAGCCGCAGCCAGGCGCGTGACCGGGCCGCCGCTGAGTGGGCGCTGGAGCGGCTGAATGCCACGCGGACAGACGGGCAGATGCAAGCGAATTTTTGAACAGGGAGGCATGACCACATGAGCGCAAACGAAGAAAAACGCACCACCCGCCAGATCATCTGGGGCGCCCTGGTGGACCTCCGCGCCCAGGGCCAGATAGCGACCCGTCAGGTTCTGGCCGAAGTCACCTCCCTGAAGCTCACCACAGTGGACGACCACCTCAACCGCATGGTGGAGGATGGACAGCTGCGCCGTCCAGTTGCTGGGGTGGTGGAGATCATTGACCAGATGCCTGCGCCACGGCCCATGTCCATCACTGACCTCCCAGACGGCATGACCATCGTAGAGCTCGGGGACTATGAAATCCGCATGTGGCCACAGGAGCGCCGCGCGCTGGCCAAGCGCCTGGCCGGGGACGTGGTTCAGTACAGCAACATTGAGTACGGGCGGGAAACCAGCGTGGCCATGGCGGAGATGCTTTCCGAGTTGCGCAAAGAGAAGGCCGCCCGCAAGGCGCTGGAGGCCGAGGTGCGCAAGCTGCAGGGGCAGGGGGCGCAGTTGGATCTGCTCGGAAGTTCCGCATGAATGCCCGATTGCTGGCTGCCTTCATCATTGCAACGGCGCTGGTGCTTGCCTTCGTCTGGAAGTTCGCACCAGAGAGTGGCCCATCGTGTGAAGAGCGTGGCGGTCGCCGGGTGTTGGCTGGCTTTGTGACCGTCAATAACATGGTTGGTAAGGTCATGGTGCCAACGCTCATTCCTCAGTACCGCTGCGAACACCCCCAGTAGGGTTCGCCTCATTGGCTCCGCCCCGGAAAACTCGGGGCATGGCACCAAAAAAGGTAGCAAAAGCTGCCCGTTCCACCAAAAAGACTTCCGCAGCATCTGAAAAGGGTGCTGCAGCTACCGCGCGCGTTGATGGTTTGCTGCCAAAACAGGCGAAGTTTGTAGCGGAATACCTGATTTCGGGAAATGCCACGCAAGCCGCGATGGCTGCGGGTTACAGCCCCAAGACCGCCTACAAGATCGGGGCGGAGAACCTCAAAAAACCACAGATCGCTTCCCTTTTGGAAGTAAAGCAGTCGGAAATCGCCGCGCGCCAGGACGAGCGCCTTGCCGCGATGGAGCTGACACAGGCCCGCGTGCAGCGCGAGATTGCCCGCATCGCCTTCTTTGACCCCCGCAAGATGTTCCATGCGGACGGCCGCCCGAAGGATGTGACGGAGCTGGACGACGACACGGCCGCGTGCATCGTCGGCCTGGATGTCCTGGAAGAGTGGGAAGGCCATGGCGATGACCGCGTGCTGGTCGGCCACGTCAAGAAGTACAAGATCGCCAACAAGAACGCGGCTCTCGACCAGGCCGCGAAGATCCTGGGGCTGTACGAGAAGGACAACGACCAGAAGTCCAACCCAATTTTGGCGATGCTGGCGGCGATGAAGGGCAGCGCCCTGCCAGTTGTCCGCGATGGGAAAGAGGCGGGCAAATGAAGATACCGCTCGACTTCGTGCCCACCACTGAGGAAGAACTGCTGCGCTGCCTGGCTGACCCAATGTGGCGCCTGTGCTCCGGGCACCTCTACAAGATCATGGTGAAGACCGACGACGGCGAAGGCACCGTGGTGCCCTTCAAGCCGAACCGGGCCCAGCGCCGATTGATCAGCAAGCTGTGGCACCGGAACGTGATCTTGAAGGCACGTCAGCTTGGGTTCACAACTCTGGTCGCCATCTTGTGGCTGGATCACGCCCTGTTCAACGAAAACCAGCGCTGCGGGATCATCGCGCAGGACCGCGAGGCGGCCGAGGCCATCTTCCGCGACAAGGTCAAGCTGGCCTACGACCACCTGCCGCCAGAGCTGAAGGCAATCATGCCACTGGCGCGCGACAGCGCCAGCGAGCTGCTCTTTGGGCACAACAACAGCAGCATCCGCGTGGCCACGTCCATGCGCTCCGGGACCATTCACCGCCTGCATGTGTCGGAGTTCGGGAAGATCTGCGCCAAGTTCCCCGACAAGGCGCGCGAGGTCGTCACCGGCTCTCTACCAGCTGTTCCTCTGAGCGGCATCACCATCATTGAGTCCACCGCCGAGGGCCGCGAGGGTGAGTTCTTCCGCATGACCCAGAAGGCCATGGCCTGCGCAGAGCAGGGCAAGGAGCTTTCCGAGCGCGACTACCGTTTCCACTTCTTCCCATGGTGGGAGGCTCCTGAGTACCGCATCAACCCGCAGACGGTGTTGATGACTCAAAAGGACCGCGAGTATTTTGAGAAGGTGGAGGCGCTGATCGGCCAGCAGATCGAAGCCGAGCAGCGCGCCTGGTATGTGGCCACGCGCGACAACGACTTTGGCGGCGACCCTGAACTGATGTGGCAGGAGTACCCAAGCACGCCGGAAGAAGCCTTTCAGGTGTCCACAGAGGGCACCTACTACGCCGTCCAGCTCGCCGCCGCACGCAAGGATGGCCGGATTACGCGGGTGCCCTACATGCCTGGCGTTCCGGTGGACACGTTCTGGGACATCGGCCTCAACGACGAGAACTTCATCTGGTTCCACCAGAAAGTGGGCCTGCGCCACTGCTGGATCAAGTCGTACGGCAACAGCGGCGAGGCTCCCGCGCACTACGTCGCAGAGATGCAGAAAACCGGCTGGGTTTGGGGTCGTCACTACCTACCGCACGACGGCAATGCACGCCGTATTCAGGCGTCCACGACCAAGACTTACGCCGAGTTGTTGGGTGACTTGGGTCTGAAAAACATCGAGATCGTGCCCCGCATCGAGTCGGTGACCACCGGCATTCAGATGGTGCGCAACATCTTCGGGAACTGCTGGTTCGATGAAGAAGGCTGCGCCTCCGGTCTGGCTGGCCTGCAGTCCTACCGCAAGGAGTGGAACAAGCGGCTGGGCGTGTGGGCAGACCACCCGCGCCACGACGCCGCGAGCAACCCGGCCGATGCGCTGCGGCAGTTCGCCCAGGGCTATCGAGAGATCTACGCCAAGGGTGAGCGCCCACGCAGCTGGCGCGACCGCCTCGGCATCAAGAACAAATCACAGGGATCGGCTCAGGCCGCTTGAACACCATGGCAACGAAAGATCAAACCATCATCGGGTTGAGTCATCAGGTGGCGCAACTGCGTTTGGAAGTTGCGCAGTACAAAAGCCAGTACGAGGCGGCCCGAGGTATCTCAAACAGGATTCAGCAAGAGCGGGCGGCACTGGCACAAAAGCTCTTCGCGGAGCATGGGCTGATTTTGTCTGCGGACGGCGTCATCGCCAAGCGGGAGGACTGAGGCAATGGCAACAGCATCGACCCCAGCCGACCAGTCCGCGCGCGAGAACTGGCAGCGCTACTGCTACGGCAAGGACCGTGGCCACATCGAATACACCGAGCAGGCCGCCAAGTGCGAGGGCATGTACCTGGGCGGCGGCGAGCAATGGAGCGCGGCCGACAAAGCCATCCTGACCGACCAGAAGCGGCCGTTCTACGAGTTCAACGAGGTCATGCCCAGCGTCAACAGCGCCGTGGGCTACCAGATCCAGAACCGCATGGACATCGCTTTCAAGCCGCGCGGCGGCAAGAGCGACCTGGAAACGGCCACTGTGCTCCAGAAGGTGGCCATGCAGATTGCCGACTCGACCAATCTGCACTGGCTCGAAACCAAGGTCTTCAGTGATGGGCTGATCGAGCAGCGCGGCTATTTCGACGTGCGCATCAGCTTCGACCGCAACATGTTCGGCGAGGTGACGATCTTCGACCTGGACCCGCGCGACGTGATCCCGGACCCGGACGCCAAGAGCTACGACCCGGACAAGTGGAGCGACGTGATCATCACGCGCTGGCTCACTCTGGACGAAATCGAGCAGATTTACGGCAAGGACGCCAGAGTCAAAGCGGAGGCGTCGAACGACCATGGCCAGGACTTCGGCGACTCCGACGAGGAAGTGCCTCGCAACCGCTTTGGCACGGTCAAGACCGGGCTGTACGATGCCTACGGCGCCGAGGGCGACGGCATCAACCGCTATCGGATCATCGACCGCCAGAAGTTCGTCTATGAAATGACCGACTGCCTGGTGTTCCCGGAAACCGGCGATGTGCACGTCATGGACAGCATGGCAGCCGATTCGATTCAAGACGCCATCGCGAAGGGTGCCGTCAAGGCCCGCCGCATGCGCCGCCGCGTGAAGTGGATCGTATCTACCTACAGCCGCACCATCCACGACGAGTTCAGCCCATATGAGCATTTCACGCCAGTGCCGTACTTCGCCTACTTCCGCCGGGGGAAGACGCGCGGCATGGTGGACAACGCTATCGGCCCGCAGGAGGCGCTGAACAAGGCGGTCAGTCAGTTCGTCCACATCATCAACACCAGTGCAAACAGCGGCTGGGTGGTGGAGGAACAGTCCCTGACCAACATGGACACGGAGGACTTGGAGACTGTCGGCGCACAGACCGGCCTGGTGCTGGAGTTCAAGAAGGGCTCGACCAAGCCCGACAAGATCCAGCCCAACTCAGTGCCAACCGGCGTTGATCGCCTGATCGACCGCGCGACCAAGGCCCTCAAGGATGTGACCGTGCCAGAGGCCATGCGCGGCATCGGCGGCAATGACGAGGCTGGCATTGCCATCCAGTCCAAGCAGTTCGCCAGCCAGCAGCAGCTGGCAACGCCGCTCGACAACCTGGCCTACACGCGCAAGCTGCTGGCCCAGCGCATCCTGAAGCTGATCCAGCGGTACTACGACAGCTACCGCATCTTCCGCATCACAGAGACGGACCCCATGACGGGCAAACCGAAGCAGGAGACGCTGGAAATCAACAAGTTCGACCCCGAGACCGGCAACTACATCAACGATGTGACGGTGGGAGAGTACGACGTGGTTATCTCCGAGCAGCCAATGCAGGTCACCTTCGAGAACAGCCAGTTCCAGCAGGCTCTGGAGATGCGTAAGGCTGGTGTCGCTATCCCAGATGCCACGGTAATCCGTTACTCGGGCCTCACGGACAAGCACGAGATCCTGGGGAATATGCAGAGCCAGGCCGCGCCAGCTCCAGACCCGAAGGCAGAGGCCGACGCTGCGCTCAAGGCCGCTCAGGCGGAGAAGGTCAAGGCCGAGACGGAGAAGGTGCACACCGAAACCATCGCAAAGCGTGGCGAGACCCTGTACAGCACGATGCAGGGCGCCCAGGTGGTGGCGGGCAATGCACAAATCGCTGGCGTTGCCGACCAGATGCTCGGGACCATCGGTTTCGAGGACCAGGACGCAGCGCCGTATGTGGATGTGCCACCTGCTGACGCTGCCGTTGAGGCCGCTGGAATGGACATGCCAAAGAACACCGACCCCATGACACCAGCCAGCCCTGCGCGCGGGCTGATGGATGGCATCGAGACGCCCGAGGCCGATGGCATGCAACCGGGGATCGGCCAATGAACATCTACATTGACACCGAGTTCAACGACTTCGGCGGAGAGCTTATTTCCCTGGGCATGGTGGATGAAACCGGGCGCGATTTCTACGCTGTCCTGAACTGCCAAGACCCTTCGCCATGGGTGGCAGCCAACGTGATTCCAGTGCTTGGGCAGCCTTACGCATCTCTGCGGATGCTGCAGCAGCGCCTGCAGGCGTGGCTCTCCGCCTATCGGACGGTCCACATCGTGGCCGACTGGCCAGAAGACATCGCGCACTTTTGCCGAGCCCTGATTACTGGCCCAGGCATGCGTCTCGACACGCCTCCACTGACCATGGAAGTCCGCAGAGATCTGGATAGCGGGGCGTCGGCTGTGCCACACAACGCTCTGGAGGACGCCCGGGCGATTCGGCGCGCTGCTATGAAGCAGGAGATCGGCTAATGACCATCATCGCCTGGGACGGAAAGACGCTGGCTGCCGACAAGGCAGCGTCCAACTGCGGCTATCTACGCACCGTCACAAAGATCTACCGCGTGCCCAGCGGGCTTGTCGGCTTCGCTGGTGACGGAAGCCGCGCTTTCGCACTGCTGGAGTGGTTTCGCGCTGGCTGCGACCCTGCCAAGTACCCGGCATTCCAGGCATCTGACGACGCCGTGGGGTGTCTGCACATCGGTCTGGACGGCAGGGCGTCTGGTTACGCGCATACCCCGTTCCCCGAGTTCCACGAAGACAAGTTCGATGCCATCGGCTCGGGCCGGGACTACGCCCTTGCTGCCATGTATCTCGGTCACTCAGCAGTGCGCGCCGTTGAGGTAGCCATGGCGTTGGACAACGGGTGCGGCAAGGGCATCGACACCCTCGAATTGACCACCACTGAAGGAAGACCATGACCACTTATTGCGGATCACGAAGAACAACAGGCCACGGCGAGGCCGACATTTGCGGCGAAATGGGACCTGGTGGCGTGCACCAGTGCTACGCCTGTCAGTTGAAGGACCACAAGGCCGAGGAAGAAAAGGACGCGGCCAAGTATGCGAATTCGACCCAAGACGCACTGGTGAAAGCCATCGCCCGCGTGGCCCATGAAACCGTGGCCGCCCACAACTCAGCCTACGGAGACTACGCCACACCACCATGGGAGCGCCTGCCCGAGAAGGACAAGGACCACACCTGCGCCAAGGTGGCGGCGTTCCTGAACAACCCCTCACTGCACCCCACGGCCCACCACGGGACATCCGTCGCGGTGCTGACCGCCAGCCAGCGCGCGGCGGCCTACGTTTTCCACGGCGTTGTGCACGCCATCGCTCGCGAGCAGAGCCGCGACTGACCCTCACCGATTGATTAACCACTGGAGAGCAACACCATGAACATCCGAGAACTCAAGCGCCGCCTGCAGCCTTACAGCGGTTTCATGAAACCCGCAGAGGACGACGGCTCCGATCTGGGCGGCGAGGTCATTCAGGTGACCAACACCGGCGATGCCGACGCAGGCGATGGCCAGGAAGATCGAGGCGACACATTCACGCCATCGGCCGATGCAGAAGGCGCAGACGCTGGCGCTGATTCCTCGGCTGCAGGTGCCGCAAGTGCTGCTGGCGATGCAGATGGCGGAGACGCCGGTGATGGCCGCCGCCAGGCTGGTATCCCCAAGGCCCGTTTCGACGAAGTGAACGAAGGGCGCAAGGAGGCGTTGCGCAAGCTGGAGGAAGCCCAGGCGGAAATTGAGCGCCTGAAGAAGGCTGGAGCTGGAGCCGATGGGGCCGCCGCAGCGCCTGCCACCGCAAAGCCTGCAGCCCAGGCCGACGCAGCCCAAGCCCCTGGCGGTTTCGATGTGGATGCCAAAGAGCAGGAATACGCCGAAGCGCTGTATGCCGGTGACGGCAAGAAGGCCGCGTCCATCCGCCGTGAGATCAATGCCCACCTTGTGACCGAGGCGACCTCCCGGGCCCGCGAAGTCGCTGCGACCGAGTTCACCGCGCGCGAGACGCAGACCCTCTTGGCGGCTGCCGTGCAGACTGCCGTGGCGGCCTATCCGTGGCTCGACACGAAAGAGGGTGAAGAGGCCCTGGACCTGATCGTGGCGGCCCGCGACCAGCGCATCAAGAAGGGCATGCCACCCCATTTGGCGTTGCAGGAAGCCGTGAACAAGATCGCTCCGAAGTTCGCTCCCGATGGTGATACCCCCAGTAGGGAATCGACAGACACACCGGAGCGGAAAGACACTAGAACCGCACAAGCACTGGCGCGTGGCGCTGCAGATTCTCTGCTGCAACCACCCCCGGTGCAGGCTGGTATCGGAAACCGCGCGACGGCGGCCAGGATCGATGTCGAATCGCTCACCGACGAGCAGTACGACGCGCTTCCCGAGGCCGAGAAGAAGCGTTTGCGCGGCGACTGATCCAACCACAACGACCAGCAGGTTTCGCCCGGCCTGCTGGTCTAGAAATCAGGGTGATCTCGTCACGGGAGGACGTTAAACCACCCGGCGCCCTTGACCGCCACCAAGTCATGTCTCTCGCATTGGCAGCGCACGCCTCAGTCCGTAACCAATTCAAGGAGCATGGCAATGCTTACCAACTTTGCGGCATTGACGCCCAAGCAAAAGATCGTCTGGCAGCGGGACACCTGGAAGGCCGCGCGCGACCAGATGTTCATCAAGAACTTCATCGGCACGGATGACAACAGCGTCATTCAGCGCATCACCGATCTGACCAAGACCGAAAAGGGCGAACGGGTCATCATGCACCTCGTCGCCGACCTGGTTGAAGACGGCGTGATCGGTGACAACGAGCGCGAAGGCAACGAAGAAGCGATGCAGTCGTACAGCCAAGAAATTGGCATCGACCTGCTGACCCACTCGGTGCGCAACAAGGGCAAGCTGGCCGAACAGAAGACGGTCATCAAGTTCCGCGAAATGGGCCGCGACCGTCTGGCCTTCTGGCTGGCCAACCGCTGCGATCAGCTGGCATTCCTGACCATGTCGGGCATCAGCTACGCCTTCAAGAACAACGGCGCTCCCCGCGTGAATTCGCCGTTCCCCAACCTGGCATTCGCAGCCGATCTGACGCCGCCTTCTTCGAAGCGCGCCCTGATGTTCGACGGCACCAGCCTGCAAACGTCCAATACGGGCAGCATCACGACTGCCTACGTGCCCAAGTACACGATGATCGTGGACCTGATCGCCTATGCGAAGGAGCACTACATCAAGCCGCTGATGTCCGGTGGCAAGGCGTACTACGTGTTTTTCGTGCAGCCCGGCACGCTGGCGGCCCTGAAGAAGGACCCCGACTACCAGCGCGCCGTGGTGGCTGTGGCTACCAAGGGCGGGACCGATTCGCCATGGTTCACTGGTGCGACCGTGACCGTGGACGGTGCCGTTATTCACGAACACAACCTGGTCTACAACACCAAGGGCGCCGCATCGGGCTCGAAGTGGGGTTCCGGTGGTCTGGTGAACGGCACGCGTTCGATCCTGGCTGGCGCTCAAGCGCTGGGCATGGCCGACCTGGGTGCACCTGAATGGGACGAAAAGACGTTCCAGTACGGCAGCCAACAGGGCATCAACATCGACAAGATGCTGGGCTTCCTCAAGCCGCAGTTCTACTCGATCTACGACCAGTCGGTCGAAGACTTCGGCCTGCTGACGGTCGATACCTACCTGCAGTAATGCGGGCCCCGGGGACGGGGCCTGCTGGCTCTGTCCTTTCGATCTCCCCTTGTTGTTGAAAGGAGCCCATCGTGGCAATCAAGAAAAACTCGTCGCGCCAAGAACTCATCGTGGCGCATCTGGATATCGGCTATGCCGACCCTACCGCCTACGGCACTGCCGAAGCGGCTTTTGACCTGCCTGCAAATGCCATCCTTTTTGGTGGCGATGTGGTGGTCAAGACCGCTTGGAACAGCGCCACGACTGCGACCTTGAAGCTGGGCGATGCGGCAGATGATGACCGCTACACCTCGTCTGCCATTGACCTCAAGACCGCCGGCCGCACCGCGCTGACGCTCACTGGCTACAAGCACACGGTCTCTGAAGCGCTCAAGGCACTGATTGCGCAAACCGGAACCGGCGCAACGGCGGGAGCTGCTCGCATCACCATCAGCTACTACGTCGAAGGCCGCGCAGCCTTCAGCCAAGGCTGACCCATTGTTTCTCAGTGGTCAGGCCAGCAATGGCCTTTTGCACCCGGCGGCTTGATCCCCGCCGGGTTTTTTGAAGGACACCATCATGAAATTCCGCTCCCCCACTGATGAGCCGCTGTATGTGGCTCTGACCACCGGTCACACCTGCGTGATCTCGCCCGAGGGCGATGAGATCGATCAGATGTTCCACCGCGAAGCGATTTCGCGTGGCGCAGTGCCTGCGTCTGTGACCGATGAAAAAGCACCTGCAGGTACTGGTTTCGATCGCAAACAGGTCATTGCCGACGCCATGAACGCCATGCTGGACAGCGGCGCCGAAGACGAATTCACCAACGACGGTAAGCCGGACCTGCGCAAGCTGAGCGGCCGCACTGGTTTCAAGGTGGCGCGCGAAGAGGCAGACGCCATCTGGTCCGAAGTCTCCGCCAAGGACTGATCGTGAAGGTAGCGGACTTCATTGAAGGTTTCAGAAGCACGGTATACGACAACGAGGTCCCGTACTTCTGGTCCGCCGAGGAGATTGTCCGCTACCTCAATGAAGCGGTGCAGGAGGCATGCGAGCGTGCCAAGCTGATCGAGGACCGCACGACCGCTGCCGTTTGCTCCATTTCCGCGCAGGTCGGCGAGTCCACCTACAGCCTGCATCCTAGTGTTTTCGAAATCCGGCGCTTGACATTCAACGGTAGGCGCCTGGACGAGACCAGCGTGGAAGAGCTGGACCAGGATTGCCCTGGATGGGAAAACCGCAGCGGTCAGCCGCGAGTCTTCATCTTCGAACAACCCAGCGGCCTGCAACCGGCAAAGGTGCGCCTGGTGCCAACTCCAACCGTTGCTGGTCCCATTGCGCTGACCGTCGTCCGTGGAGCTCTCAAGCCGCTGAGTGCTGACATTGACCAGGCCCGCCCAGAGCTGCCAGAGCGGTTTCACGAGCGGCTGATGGACTGGGTGCTGCACCGCGCCTACCTCAAGCAGGACGCTGACACCTTCGACCCGAACAAGGCGGCCACGTCGCTTGCCCTGTTTGTGCAGGCGTTCGGTGAGCGCCCCGACGCAAACGTCCAGAGAAAGCGCAGAGACAAGCGGCCACCAGTTGTGCGCGTCAACTGGTGATAGAGGCCCCCAGTAGGGTTCGCCAAAGAGCCGTCACACGGGAAAACTAGGCCGCAAGACACCCCGAAAGGCACCCCGATGTACGGCTACCAGCCACCGGCAGCGCGCCGACTCGCGCAACTCCCTGGGCAATATGCTGACGGCGGCGCCGTAGGCTTTGGCTCTCGCGGATTGAACCAGTTGCGTGACATGATCCCGAAAGTGCAGGCGATGGGCTACCAGCAAGCCGCTCCGGCGCCCGCCGCGCTATCCGCTGCGGATCGTCTTCGCGCCATGATTCCTCAGATGGAGGCCATGGGATACAAGCAGCAGCCCCAGTACCTTGCCCGGGGCGGCATGGTGCGAGGCCCTGGCACCGGCACCAGCGACTCCATCGAGACCGAGGCCGAGCCAGGCACGTTCATCATGCCGGCCGACAGCACCAAGGCGCTGGGCAAGAGCGCGCTGGAAAAGCTGGCCACCGTGCCGGTGAAGCTGAGCAATGGCGAGTTCGAATTCCCGCCCGAGCAGGTCATGGCTGTGGGTGCGGCTGTGCTCAAGCTGCTCAAGGACACCACGCACAAGCCGGTGAACGGCGAGGACGGCGGCCAGACTGATGATGAGGCGGGCGAAGGCCCAGGACACGAAATGGCTGAGGCCATGCCCGGCGGTCAGGAGGACGATGCCGAGGAGGGCATGGGTTACCGGCCTGCCGACCGCATGGCTCAGATGCCGCCCATGATGTTTGCCGATGGCGGCATGGTCGAGAACGACATCACCCGAGTAGGCAACAGCTACAGCGGCGGCAACGTGGGCGGCAATGTCTCGATCAATGGCCAAGCTGGCGCCGGCACGGTCAGCACTGTCCCATCGGTTTCCTCGCCTGCTCCTGCGGCGTCGCCAGCTCCAGCAGCTGCACCCGCCGCATCGGTCATGGCAGCCGTAGCGCCGGCAGCATCCCCAGCACCTGCGCCAGCTCCAGCTGCCCCAATGGGTTGGGCCGAGCGCAATGCCCAGAGAAACAACCAAGTCACGGCCAGCTCCATCATGGACAGCCCGGAGCGCCGTGCAGCCCAGGCAGCGCTGACGCCGACACCTGCACCTCCGCCGCTATCCGCGACGGCTGCACCAGCCCCAGCCGTGGGCGGGTTCCAGTCTGCGTCTCAGCGCCTGGGATCGCTGCCATCGCCGGGCCAGACGCAGTTCGGGTTCCCTCCGCGCCGGTACGCTGACGGCGGCACGGTGCTGGACGACGAGCGGGCCCAGCGTTTGGCGCAAATTCCTGTCGGTGGCCCCCCAGGTTGGACCGGCGGCGGTGCACCTGCACCCACGGCCCCAGCGCCCGCGCAAGTAGCTGTCGCTTCGGCTCCACCTCCAGCAGCGCCCGCACCGGCTGGAGCGCTCTCGCGCGCTGCCTCTATGGCGCCAGCTCCCGCGCCTGTGGCGCCTGCTGTCGCTGCCATGAGCGCATTGCCCGCCGCAGACCCAAGCCCCCGCAATGAGGATGTGGCCCAAGGCCTGCAGCGCCGACAGGCAGCTGATGCACTGGCATTGATGCCGAACGCACCTCAAACTGAGGTACGCGCCCCCACCATCAGGAACAGCACCAACGACTGGGCGGCCCGCAAGCAGTTGGAGAACCTGGCCACCGCCGCATCGAGCATCACGAACGACCGCCGATGGGGTGGAGATGGTGAGAAATCCCAAGATCGCCGGGCACTGGCACAAGCGCAGGCCACTGACGCCGCCCTGCAGCAGGCGCAACCTGGCCTGGACGCAGCGGCCATGCGCGAGAACGCCGACAACATGCGCGCGCAGATGCAGGCTCGCAGCGGCGCGGCCATCGCGGACGCGCAGAACGCAAACGCCCTGGATCGCGCGCTGATCACCGAGCGCGGGAACAACACTCACGCCGGCATCGCTGCGCAGGGCGTGACCGAGGCTGCACGATTGAAGGCCCTGCAGGAGGGCAAGGCACCACCCGGCTACCGCTACACGGCCAGCGGGAACATGGAGGCCATCCCAGGAGGCCCTGCCGACCTGAAGCAAAACAAGGAAGGCGTGCAGCAGGGCAAGGACACGCAGGATATTTTTTCGATCTTGAACGAAGCCCGCCCCCTGATGGACAAGACCACCGGCAGCTATGCGGGTGTCGGGGTAGACAAGCTGGCGCAGACGTTCGGTTTTGCCACCGAGGGCGCGAAGGCTTCGGCACAGCTCAAGGCACTGGAAGGCGCTCTGGTGTCCAAGATGCCCAAGATGTCCGGTCCGCAGTCCGACAAGGATGTGTTGCTCTACAAGCAGATGGCGGGCCAGATTGGCGACCCAACGATCCCCGTGGAGCAGCGCCGCGCGGCGATGAGCACCATCGAGAACCTGAATATCAAGTACCTCCCTGCGGTGCAGGATGCACTGGGTTACGAGGCTGTGCCCTCCGGCGCGTACTACAAGACGCCTGCCGGTGAAGTGCGGAGGAAACCGTAATGGCCAATCCTTGGGACAACGACGAGATCATCCGGCCTGCAGGTGGTGGGGCGCCACCTGCTGCTCCGGCTCTAGCAGCACAGCCAGCAAGGGCAGCGGCGCCTGCGGCAAACCCGTGGGACAAGGACGAGATCGTGCGTCCTGCGCCTGGCGCGCCAGCGCAGACCACGACTGCTGCGCCTGCTCCAGCATCCGGCGGCCAGCAGCGCACGTTGGGCGAGAGCGCGGCGCGCGGCCTCGGCATTGGTGTCCGTGGCGTCGTGCAGGGCCTGACCGACCTCCCTGCAACGCTCACCGACAACCTGGTAGCCAAGCCCATCAATGCAGGCTTGAATGCCGTCATGGGCGAAGGCAATGGACCCCGCCTCAAGATGCTGGGTGAATCCACCAACGACCTGTTGACAAAAGCCGGGATCCCGGTGGCAGAAACCGCTTCGGAGCGCGTGGTGCAGGACATCAATCGGGGTGGGGCATCTGCAGTTGGCGGTATCGCCACTGGCGCAGGGTTGACCAAACTTGCTGGTGGTGCGGCCGAAGCAGCACAGGTTGCTGGGCGCATCGTCCCTCCACCGCCCAGCACCGTCACCGAGGCTGTAGGTCGATCTTTGGCGGCAGCCCCTCTCACGCAAGTGGCCAGCGGCGCCGCCGGACAGGGGGCTGCAGCGGTAACGCGCGAGGGCGGAGGCGGCGAGGGTGCCCAGCTTGTGGCCAATGTTGCAGGCTCGCTGGCTCCGTCAGTGCTCCCATTCGTTGCTCAGACGGCAGTGCGTGGGGCCCTGCGTGGTGGAGAAGCGGGCCGCCAGCGCGTGGCCGACAACATCGCCACCTTTGAGGCAGCATCTGGAACGGTCCCAACCATGGGCCAGGCCACGCAGTCGCGCACTCTGCAGGCGGCTGAAACCGGGCTGTCGAACGTCATTGGCGGGTCCGGGATCATGGCCCGCCGTGGCGAGGCCCAGGCCAAGGCACTGGAAGATTCGGTGCAGCAGCTTTCACAGCAGCTTGCGCCAAACGCCACCGGCTGGGGAGCTGGCGAAGCCATCACCAAGGGCGTGAATGCGTTCAAGGACAGCGTGAAGACCACACAGAAGGAGCTGTACGGCAAGCTGGACAACTTCATCCCGGCAAACACGCCGGTGAGTGTGAACCGCACCCAGGAGGCTCTGAAGGCGCTGAACGAGGGCATCGACGGCGCGCCCAACCTGTCCCAGTTCTTCCGCAACGCCAAGATCGGCAACATTGAGCGCGCGATGCTCAAGGACGTGGAGGGCGCCACGCTGGCCAACATTGCTCCCGGCATGTCTTCCACGGGTGTTGCCCCGACTGCCGGCCAGTTGCCGTACCAGGCCATTCAGAAACTGCGCACGTTGGTGGGCCAGGAGATTTCCGAGAACTCCCTGACCTCCGATGTACCCCGCAGCAAGTGGCGCGCGCTGTACGCGGCCCTGAGTGATGACCTGGGAACGGCAGCAGAGCAGGCGGGCCCACAGGCGCAGCAGGCCTGGAGCCGTGCCAACCAGTACACCAAGGCCAGCATTCAGCGCCTGGACCAGCTGGAATCCATCGTTAACCGCGAGGCGCCTGAGCGCGTGTTCAAGGCTGCCACGAGCGGCCTGTCTGATGGCGGCACCCAGATCAACCGCCTGATGAAGTCCATGCCCGAGGAAAACCGTCGCGAAGTGGCTGCCGCCGTGCTGCAGCGCCTTGGCCGCGCCAAGAACTCCGCGCAAAACGAGATGGGCGACGCATTCAGCAGCGAGACCTTTCTGACCAACCTTGCGGCCATGTCCTTGCCAGCGCGGCGCGCGCTGTTCTCCAACTCGGGATTCCCTGGGCTGGAAGAGAAGGTGATGATGATGGGGAAGATGGCGGCCAACCGGCGCGAGGGTGCACAGGTGTTCTCGAATCCATCGGGAACTGCGCGTCAAATCGGACTGGGCGCCTGGGCCAGCACTCTGATCGGTGGGCTCGCGTCCGGCAATCCCGTGGTCATTGCCGGAGCCTTGGCCGCACCAGCGACTGCGAATGTGCTGGCGCGCAAGATGACTTCAGAGCAGGCTGTGCGGAATTTGGCTGAAAAGGCAGTGTTGAACCCGGCTGCAGGCGGTGCAGGTGTCGCTGCGCTTGCGCGGGAAGACCAGCAGCGGTGAGTTACTTCTTGCCGGCCTTGGAGATTTCTACGATCGCGTACACCAAAACTCCACCGGCAAGAGCCCAGCCCAAGGCTGGTACAGCAACGCAGAGGTATGACACTGCTGCAATGACAGCGACCCAGGCTGAAACCTTCAGCAGATCCAACACTAGCCCGTACCAGAACCCGAACGTGTCCGCATCTGGGTTACGTCCGTGCAGCAGCTCTTCGCTCTCCGCGAGTGACATTGGGCGCTTGTATTGGTCTTGTGCCATGGGCGGAATGTAGCAGCAGGGCGGCAGAATGCAAAACGCCCGCCGAGGCGGGCTCATAGCGTGCTGCGTTGATCGGGTGATGGTTGTGTGAGAACTCCATCGTAGCCCGGGAGGGTTTTCTTCTTTCTGCTGAGACAGCCCGACTATTGGCAGTGGGCAGTATTCCCCATCACTGAACACGAACGCCCGTCACTTCTCGTCAGAAAAGCTCCTGAGCCAGAGTAAGTGGCACCCCATTCGTCGGTGCACATGCCGGCCGTGCAGGTGAGCATGAATTGCTTCTGGGCCGCATGGCGCCTGCGTAGCTCTTCACGACGCTGTGCGGCACGTTCCGCTTCGGCCTTGGCGTCCCATCTTCCTTGGTTATTCGTAATCGAACTGGCAGAGGTCCGCGCGTTCTCGCGATCCTTTCGAGCCTGCCAGTCATCCTTTGGTTGTTGGCCCGCAGGAAGCGGCATTGGCGCCATCTGAGCTTGTCCCTGGCTTTGGCGCAATTCCCGCTCCTGCTCAGCGAGCCGCTGGTCTTGTTTGCGTGCCTCGGCCTCAAGGGCTTGTTCGCGCTCGCGCCGTATCTCAGCAGGGGAGGGTTTGCGAATGATCTGCTCCCCAGCTTGACCTACGTCGCATGGTCGATCTGAAAAGATGAGCTTTCCAGAGCCGTCTTTGCATCTGTGAACTTGAGCGTTTGCGGCAAGAGCGGTCAACGCAACACAGGCGATGACGAATGATCTGCTTTTCATGCAGGGTCCTCCTGATCTGACTCTATCAGGGCCAAAGGTAAAGCCCCCCAGTAGGGTTCGCCAAGCCCTGCCGCGCCGGGAAAACTACCGCGCATGGCAATCTCCCAGACGCAGCGCATCGGCCCATTCCCTCGCGGAATGGATAACCGGCTGCCCGACTACAACCTGCGGATACCCGATGGCTCCGGCCATCTGCTGCGCGACGCCCTCAATGTGGACGTGACCGCGACAGGTTCGGTCAAGACGCGCGAGGGGTACTCAGTGGCCTTTGCCGGAACTGATGCCCATTGCGGCTGGCAGGGTGACGGCTTCGCGCTGTACTGCGACGCTGGGACCATCTACCGGCTTGACGATGGGATGCAGCGCACTGTTGTTACCGCTGGGTTCGGCATGACCACCCCCGTGCGTTACACACAGGTCAACGAAGCGGTGTACTTCACCGATGGCATCCGGGTGGGCTCTTATCACCCCGAAACCGGGCCAACGCCAGTGTGGACTGACGGGCTGGAGTTGACCATTGCCGATCAAGCCCTCACACCCATGCCACCCGGCCAGTGCATTGCGCACCACAACGCCAGGTTGCTGGTGGCCGTGGGCTCTGTTCTGGTCTACAGCGAGCCGTTCACCCCCCATTTGCGCGACGCGGCCAAAGGCTTTGAGATTTTCCCGGCGCCTATCACCTGCCTCGCCGCAGTCGAAGGCGGTGTGATGGTGCTGTCCGACAAGACCTATTTCATTGCTGGTGGATTCCCAGCCCAAGAGGTACGCGCTGTGCTCCCTTATGGCGGCCCAGCGCAGCAGGAGGGATACCGCGATGACGGAGGGGCGCACTGGATGAGTGCGCGCGGCCTGTGTATGTGTGACCGGGCTGGACAGATCTCCAACATACAGGAGCAGCGCATTGCCCTGAACGTCACGGGCTCTGCGGCGACTTTGTTCCGCGAGGCTGACGGACGTAACGCTGTGGTGGCCTCACTCTCTCAGCCCGGCTCCATGGCGGCCGGTATCGGCTCCTATGCCGAAGCACGAATCGTCAGAAAGGACGCTTGAAATGAACCAAATTATTCGGCCTGGGTTTACCTACACCATGGCCGCGCGAGACAAGCGCACCAACCAGTTGATCGCCACCGAGCACGCCAAGAACCGTGTCCCTACGGAGGGACTGAACGACATGGTGACGGCCTATTTCAAGGGCGGGGCAGGTCCGGCAAACCTCTACATCGGCCTCTGGTCCGGGGCACATATCCCCAACGGCACCGAGACAGCCGCCACGCTGGGATCACTGGTCACAGAAGTGACGGACTACGTGCAGGCCGGGCGCCTACTGCTGGAGTTGGGGAGTGTGACGGCTGGCGCAGCATCCAACGCCGCTGATCCAGCCCGCTTCGACATGCTGGCTGCTGCCACGGTCAACGGCGCGTTCCTGAGCACGGTGCAGGCCAAGGGCGCAACCACCGGGAAGCTGCTTTCCGTGGTGCGCTTTGCCAATCCCAGACCTGTTGACGCTTCGGTGTATCTCGAAGTGCTGACCGGCTTTCAGTTCGTTTCCTTGTAAGGAGTATTCACCATGGCATGGCAAGTATCTACCGGTCTCCGTAACGCAATGCTCGGCACCAGCAGCCTCAAAGACGCGCTGGCTGACGGCTTCATCAAGGTGTATTCCTGCACCCTTGCAAACATCCCTGCGTCTGCTGACGCCGCCATCACCGGCGACCACACGCTGCTGCTGACGGTGTACGGCGACGGCATCAGCGCCGGGCTGAACCTCGGCACAGCAGACGGTGGCGCCATCGGTAAGGCCGCAGGCGAGACCTGGGCTGGTCCGGTGCTGGCTACCGGCAGCGCTGTGTTCTTCCGCTTCGTCGGTGCGTCCGATACCGGGGCAGCTTCGACTACGCAGCCACGCCTACAGGGGCGCGTTGGTACGGCCGGTGCGGAGCTGAATCTGAGTTCGTTGACACTGACCTCGGGCAACACCCAGGCTGTGAACTACGTCAACATTGGACTGCCCGCATAAGGACCTCCATGGAAGTCCGCAACCTCCACACGTTCGAGTGGGCCCCTGGCACCGGACACGTTCTGCGCCCGGTAGATGCAGTTGGAGTTGCGGACACGGACGCGGCTGAGAACTGGGGGGTGTACAGCGGCGACCCTGCGACCCTCGATGCGGGGGACATGGCGATCTGGGTGTATTCCTACGACCCAGAAGAAGGCCCGGACCCGTACACGGAGAGCTGGGTGAAGACGACCGGGTGTCAGATCTGGCACGAGGGGGGCAGCGGGAGCTGGTTTACGGGCAAGACTATCCAGGTCGGCCTGATCTATGCGGGCGCGGACATCGGCGCGCTGACCGTGGACCTCGTTGACGTTTACAGCGGGGACGGCTACTACGCCCTGTTCGTAACGTACCCGTCGAAGTCTCCGCCCCCGCAAGTAGTGTGGCTGGTCGGCGCATCCTACGTGCCGACCGAACCGACCGAGTTCTGGACCGGTTTCGTCGGATCGCGCGAGATCCTCTGATGCTCATATTCGATGACTCCAAAGGCACCTCAGACGGCAAGGAGAAAGACCAGCTCCAGGCCATGGTCGCTGTCGGCTCGGAGTTCATCACCTACCGCGACGCCGAGAGCACGGTGCAGAAGTCGGGTGAGTTCGTGCGGATCGAAAAAGAATCCAGCGATTCGCAGCCGCGTTTTGTACTGCTGCACGAAACCTCCCAGACCTATTCCGAGCAGGCGCCCGGCGAACTTGTTGACCTCATCGGTAACGAGCTGCTGTCATTGCCTCCTAACACCAAGCTGCGCAAGCGCACGCGGCTATACATGTCGGAGGTCGATCCCGTCAACGGCGACCTGCCGTTCCGCGAGATCGGCGGCTTCAAGACCCAAACCCGCGTGTCGCGCCATCGCGGGTTCACGCGGTCTTCTGCGCCGCGTTCTCTGGAAGCCATGTACGAGGCCAATTACACGGCGCACGCGGGCAAGCGGCGCCTGTTCGCCAAGGGCGACGGCAAGCTCCTGATGCTGCGCGAAGTGGCGGTCCCTGGCGACCCGCGTTTCTTCAACGACTCGATGCGTGAGCAGCTCAACACGCCGCAGCCACACACCAAGAAGCGCGGGCTGCGCGCCGCGCGCGTGGAGTTGGTTGAGGTGAACCCTGTCGTGGGCGCCACCAGCGCACCGATTTTTTCGTTCGACGTCCACAGTGGCCTCGATTTTGACCCGACCCCGCGTTCATTTTCTAGCTCCATCCGCTCTACGGTGGATATGTACTCTGACACTCAGGTATTTGCTGCGTTCTCCGGGGTGCTTTTCGGGTCATCCCTGGACCCCGCGATGGTGTCAAAAGTACCAACGGGTGGGGACGCTTCGGACACCTACGCTGTGGCCGAGCCCGCTATCGCTAAGGCCCAGGATGGGCGCGAGTATCTGTCCATCATCGCCGTCTACCCGGCGTCAGACGATGTGTACGACAGCCGCAGTGCAGGCCCCTATCGGCTGACGTTCAAGCGCACCACGCCAGGTGGTGGTGTTGCCCTCGGAAAGATCACCTTCCCGTCGTTGCCGTCGCTCCCTCTGCACTACCTGGCAGCGCGTGGCATGTCTTTGCACCGCCTAAGCCCAACGACGGTCTGCTTGCGCGTGAATGTCCATGTCATGCAGTACGGAGCTGGCGGTTCCATTCAGGCGGTGAACAGTGATGCGTTTTTCATGTGGACACAGGATAACGGTGAGACATGGACCTACGCGCCGGTTACTGCAGGTTTCCCCGGAGTGTTCCCTTATGGCGGCCTACTGGTGAAGGACAAGGAAACGCTGCTAGCTTTTTCCTGGTTCCAGGACTTCGGGTCGCCCCAGATGCAGGTACATCGCATCACCAGCGCTGGGACCGCTCAGATCGCATCCATGAGTGGATCGGTGTTTAGCTCAGGGCTGATGACGCCCGGCATTGGCCAGCTGCTGGTGCCTTACGTGCCCGTCGGCTTCGGCGGAGCTACGTACCGCATCGACCCGCAGGACAAGAAAAAGAAGAAGCGCCTGTGGATGCAGTTCGATCCGTACTGGATCTACGAAGAAACGCTGCCCCAGGTGCTGGAGTACCCCGGCTCGCGCCCCATGCTGCTGGTGTCTGACGACGGTGGCCTGACCTGGGTGCGCAAGTTCCTGCCGTCGGTCTGGTCGTTCCGCGTGGGGTTCGTGGTTTCCATCGACGAGCGCACACTCGCGGTGCCGGTGTACTCAGCGCGCAAGGAGCCCGGCGCGGTTCTGCGCGCAACGATCCATGTCTCCAAGGACGGCGGCGAGTCGTGGAAGGTGGCGGACGCAGCGGTGACATTGCCGGGTGAAACATACGTTGACGGGCAGACGGTGCTTGGCTCTCAGTACACGCGCGTTTCGCCACCCAAGACGTTCTTCGACCAGGACATTGTGGACACTGCCCTCCGATACAACCGAGGCGAGCTGCTCCCCATGATCGCCCTGCGCGATGCGGACGGCAAGCTGCTGCCTGCAAACCCCGCGCGCCCATGGATGAACGACCACAACATCAAGGAGCCAGAATATGGCTAACACGCTCATTAAAGACCCGATCCTAGGCGGCGGTGGAGGCAGCGGCGGTGGAGGCAGCGGCGGTGGAGGTGGAGGTGGTGACGGGGGCGGCGTCGGTGGGGGTGCAACTACGTCTCCCATTCCGGGATCGGCGTGCTTCGGTTCCGTGCTCACGCGCATCGTCGAGCTGTGGCCCCCATACGCATACACCCACACGCACGTCGAAGCTGGGAACTACTTTCTGGTGGCGTCGCTTGACGGGCAGTATGTGTACCGCGTCACTGGTGTCTGCTCTGGCGGATATGTCCAACTGAACTACGAGGCCACCCAGACCCCTGGCGTCGGGAACGGATAGAACCATGCCATGCACGACTGCAACTTTCGTTGACTACACGACGACACCCACTACATATTTCACCAGCACTGTTTGCTGGCCGGACGACGGGGGCGATGACACGTACCGGCCGCCCGTAGGTGGGGGCAGCGAGTCGGGCATCAGCGACGGCGGGCCCGTCGTACCGCCGAACTTCGGCGGAGACCCTAGCGGCGGCACGATCGTTGTCCCGGACACGTCTGTGCCCGAGGCGCCTGTCGTCGACCTTAACCCTGGCTGGAACAGCGGCGCGTTCAGCATCGACTCGGTGCCCCCGGACTGGGGCGGAACGGTGTCATTCGACATCCCAGACGTTGGCGACTCTCGCCCCGCAGGCGTCGCTGTCGGGTTCTGTGCCGAGTCGCAATTGCCATCGACGTACCGTAGCGGATACAGCCACCTGCGGTACGGCCTCGTGTTCGCCGATGACGAAGTAAAGGTAATCCACGAGGGCGTGGTGGTGCTGACGGAGGCTTACACCACAATCAGCGCGGCACGCACGGCGACGGGGACCGACGAAGTGCAGGCCTTGATGTACGGCGACTCCGTCCAGTGGGTGGTCAATGGGGTTCCGCTGTACGGCGGCGCCTTCGCCATGGCCGAGGATTACGCGCTGGACGCTGTGCTGTACCTCGCCTTCGACCGCGTGGACAACCCCAAATTCCTAGAGGGCGAATGGCCTGACCTGGACGGTCAGCTGCGCGGCATGCTCTCGGGCATCGCCGGGTCCCTCGCCGGACTCTCAGACGGCGACCTGGCAGGTGACTTGCCAAAACTTGTCGGCGTGCTATCGAGCGGGGCCTACAGTACGCTCGCCGGTACGCTTGTCGGGCTGGTAGGGTCCCTGGGCGAAGGGGACGGTATCCATGGCAACATCGGCCCCATCATCGGCGCCTTGTCCGGCTCCGGGAGCTACACGACCCTGATCGGCATGATCGGCCCGATCACTGGTGCGCTCGCAGGTGATGACTCCGGCGTCAAGTTCTCGGCAATGACGGGGGTGTTCCCACGGTTCGTCGGGTACATGACTTCGCCCGCCACTGGGCGCGTGGACGGCGCGCTGCCCCGGTTCCTTGGGCGCATCACCGCCGAGACTACGTATTCCGAAGTCGTCGGCGTTCTGCCCGGCCTGCGCGGCGCCGCCTACGGCGGGGGTATGACCCCGCTGATACAAGTGATGGAGATGGTGGGGTACGCGGCATCCTCTTTCCTTCGCGCCTATCTCACGATTACCGCTACGGAGTATGTGCAGGCCACATCCACGGCGACAGTGGATGCCACTGTGACCGCCGACGCATCGGAAGAAGTCACGGTGCAGGACACCGCATCGGTATTTGCCACCATGCTGGAGGCCGTGGCCGAGCGCGTCGGCCTGGGGGAGCGCGTGTCGTCCCTAGTGTTCCGCGTTACCACGGGCGGGCTCGTGGACGATGGCCAGGCCTGGGTTGTGGATACCGGCAGCAGCGCCTCCACGCGGTATGACGCCTACGGGTTCAACAGCTTCTTTGCCCTGGGAGGCAAGCACTACGGTGTGCGCAATGATGGCGTCTATCTGCTGGAGGGTGCGGACGATGCGGGCCAGCCCATCACATCTGGCGTGGCGCTGGGCAAGCACGATTTCGGCACGCAGGAACTCAAGTCCCTGTCGGCTGTGTATGCCGGTGTGTCCTCGACCGGCAAGATGCTTCTGCGGGTGGGCGACGGCAAGAACACCTACACCTACAGGGCCAGAAGCGCCGATACCGATCTGCGCATACAGCGCTTTGACACAGGGCGCGGTCTGCGTACCAACTACTTCACCTTCGACCTGGTAGGCGAGGGCGAGGCGTTTGAACTTGATAACGTCACATTCAATGTGGTCGCGTCTACCCGGAGGATTTGACCATGGCAAACGGACGCGCGCTGCCTTCGGCGCTGCTTTTTGACTGGCTGCTGGGCCGTGCATGGAACATGGCAATGACCAGCTACGCCAATGCCCAGAGGTTCAGCGGCAATGACCTTGGCGGGAATGTGGAGTCAGGTATCAGTGCTGGCGGCGGAGGCGCCAGCATTGAGAGGTTCCTGAGCCGGTATGCAGGCAATGAACCTGCTGCCCTGGTGGCTGCACATGACCAGTCCCTACGCGGGCAAATGAAGGATGTAGCTGATGAGTGGGCAGAGCAGTTCCGGGATGTGCTCACTAAGTCTGTGCCAGTCGGTCCCGGTTTCCAGCTAGCGGTGGCTTGGCTGCGCAAGGTGGTCAATGGCGGCGACGGACTTGGGTATCTCGGGCAAGACCGCAGGATAGCGCAGGCGACCAGCTACGCCAACCAGAGTGTGAACCCCTACGGCCTGCCGCTGCCACCGGGCGCATCGGCTGCGCTGCAGGGTGTGTCCGCTCGCATGTCGGGCTTGCACATTGAGCGCCTGGGCGCCCAGATGCAGGCCGACCGAGTGGCAGAGGCGCACAAGATGCGCGTAGACGCCGCTGAGGCCCTGATCCGCGCCTACCACGCGGCACTGGACGCGGTGATGGACCACATGTTCACCCAGATGCACCTGATGTTTGATGTGTTTGGTCGCAATAACGACTACCTTACTGCGCTACAGCGCGATGAGCAGGCGATCAAGGCCCGCATGGACATCCGCACGGCAGAGTTGGCCGAATGGAACGAGCGGATCATGACCACCGACGACTCGCGGGCAGCCAACACGCAGCGCATCAAGGCTGCAGTGGAGCGCGCTAACACGCTGGCGCAAATGTCCGCAGAGGCAAACATCAAGCTGCTGCGCCGCTACTCAAGCCGCGCGGCTGCAGCGCTCAACAGTGCGGGCGTGAGCGTGAATTCGACCGCCTCCGAGTCCAACAACATCGACGCAGGGTAAGACATGGCAACTTCCAACGGTATCGCAGCCCAAGGCATTTCTGCCGCCATCGTCTACACGGCGATCAACCGCATCTCCGAGATGATAAACACGGCAGAGTCAGCCATGGCCGCCAGTGTGAACACGGAGATCAATGCAGCGCTGCGCAGCGTCAGCCCGAGGCCAGATGCTTACGAGGTGCGCTACTCGCCGGAGTTCTCGTCGGCCCAGTCCGCGCTGGCTGGGGCAGACCTCACCGGCGAAGACCTAGACATAGCCCCGCTGCCTTTGTTTCTTGATGGAGTGATTGGGTCATTCTTCGATGACTACATTGGAAAGCTCGACATGCTGTTCCCCGGCCTTGGTGCTGCAGGGGCAGACGCTGAGGCGTTTGTAGCCCGCGCGCTGTCATCGGCTACAGGTATGTCATACAGCGAACTGGTGGACAGCACACCCGCTGAAACTGCCTATTTGCTTGCGCAGAGACAAGTGGCAGCAGAAGAACGCCAAGCCATGCAAGCCGCTGCTCAGGCTGGGCACCGCTTTGCACCCGGCCAAATGATGGAAGCACTGGCCCGCATGCGCGGCGAGAGCATCAAAAGCGTCACCGAGGTGCTGCTGCGCACGCACGCCCAGCGGTTAGAGCAGGAGCGATCCGAGAAGATGCGCCTTGCCCGTGTATCCATGGACACCAGTATGGACCGCGTGAAGCGCCTGCACCAGCAGGTTGCGGAAACTGTCAAGCTCAAGCTGCGTGCAAGAGGAATGTGGATCAATGACCAAAATGCCGTGGCGGATGCCTACAACAATATCTATGCAGTCAATGAGCAGTTCAGCGCCCGCGTGGCCGGGCTGATGCGTCAGACGGCGACGCGCCGGTTCGGTCTCGCTTTTGATGAAGCGGCGACCCGCGACCGGGACGACTTCTTAGGCAAGATAAAGATGGCCAATGCCAACGAGGTGGTGGACCTGTTCGGCAACATGGTCACCACTCTGATGAACCAGGTCAGTGCCAAGGGTGGGTACAGCGGTACAGAGCGCGACGTTACGGACTGGGACAGTATCCTCGCGTAAACACCCCCAGTAGGGTTCGCGTGAATCCCCTGCAGCCGGAAGACTGCAGGGCATGACAACCCCGGCCAAGCTCAAATTCACCATCTACCAGGGTGCGACCTTTCGCAAGCGCCTGACGTGGACAGCGCCGAGCGGCACGCCTATCGATCTGACGGGCTGTACCGCGCGCATGCAGGTGCGCGAGGAGGTGGAATCGACCACCGTCCTGCTGTCGCTCACCACGGAGAACGACGGTATTGCGCTGGGTGGCGCCCTCGGGACCATCGACCTGTACGCCAGCGACGAGGACACGAGCGCGTTCACTTGGGATGCCGGCGTCTGGGATCTGGAGATTGTTCACCCAGGAGGTGAGGTCACGCGCCTGGCCCAAGGCTCCATCAGCGTGTCGCCGGAGGTGACCCGTGACTGACCTGGTGACGGTCGAAGAAATCCAGATCCTTGCCCAGCAGCCCGATGACTCGGTGCTGGTGGATGAGGTCGAAGCCGTCAGCGTTGTCGCCGTGGCAGAGCAGGGGCCGCGCGGCCCTCAAGGCGTGCCCGGCCCAGCTGGCGGCGCAACGACCGTCACTGTCGGCGCTACCCCGCTGAGTGGGCACAGCGTGGTGGCGGCTGATGCCGCCGGGCTACTCATCAAGGCTGATTGCACGAACCCATCCCATCGCGGCGCCGTGCTGGGCCTGCTGGCCAACGCCTACAGCCCCGGCGATCAGGCCGTGGTGCAGACCGCTTTCACGCTGGAGCACGCTGGATGGACATGGACCCCAGGTCCGGTGTTCGTCGGCACGACAGGCCAGCTCACGCAGACCCTGCCAGCGGGCGCAGTTTTCTCGCAGGTGGTGGCGTATGCGCTGTCCCCGACCCTCGTCCTCGTGGACGTTCAACCCCCAATCACCGTTGCATAGGAGCCCACCATGGCCGCAAAGAAATTCCTCCGCCTCGTAGCTGGCGTGTTCACCGAAGTAGCAGCGACCGTCACCTCCGCTGGTGCCGGGAACGACGGCGATCTGGTGGCCCTCGACGCCACTGGTCGCCTTGACAACAGCGTGATGCCGCCTGGCATCGGCGCAGACACAAAATCCATCGCGGCCAGCGAAGCGCTCGCTGCGGGCGACTGGGTGAACGTGTGGAACAGCACTGGCGCCAAGGTGCGCAAAGCCGACGCGACCACTGCAGGCAAGGAGGCCCATGGGTTTGTGCTGGCTGCAGTGTCCAGCGGCGCAAACGCGACGGTGTACTTCGAGGGCACGAACACGCAGGTATCGGGCCAGACGCCGGGCCCTGTTTACCTGCAAACGACCGCCGGCACGGGCGGCGCCACGATCCCCAGTGCATCGGGCAACGTAGTGCAGAACCTGGGTGTTGCACTCAGCGCCACCGAAGTGAATTTCGAGCGCGGCACCCCCGTGGTGTTGGCATAAGTCATGGCAGAGCGCCGTCCCCTTGTCGTCGTCTCCGGGCAGGTTCGGGAACTGCCTGCTGGGGACTCGCCCGTGGGCCGAGGGTGTACGCTGCTGGCGACTATCACGCCAACTGCGGCTGCGGCTGTAGACGCCTTGACGGTGTTCAGTAGCGACTTTGACAACTACTTGGTGATCGGAGCTGGCATCCTGCCCTCAGCCAACGACTACTTGGTGGTGCGCTGCGCGAACGCGGGAACGGTTGACGCGGGGACCGTCTACTCGCGGAACACCGGTTTCCCGACTGCGGTGGCGTTCACATCAACGTCCATGCAAGTAAGTGACAGTAGCAACACCGTACTTGCAGCCGGGCGTGGGCTGAATTTCAGCTTCCATTTCGTGAACGCGAACTCGACGTCAGGCCTCAAGAGCATTCACGGACAAGAGCTGCATCAAAACGTTGCGACACCAAGCGTCTACCCCCAAATTTTTTGGGGCGGGTACTCCGCTGCAAACGCCGTGTCAGGTCTGCGCTTTTTCTGGAACAACGGCGCAAATTTCGCGGCCGCAGGGAAGATCCGTATCTACGGCTACAACGGCTAAGGCGTGCGATGACCTACAAAATTTGCTACTGGGACACGGACGCAGGCGAGCAGCGCGAACGCGACGCCACGCCCGAGGAAATCGCGGAAATCGAGGCCCGAGCAGCCGGTGCTGTCAACGCAATGCGAGCCGCTGCGTGGGAGGCCATCAAAGCTGAGCGCGACCGTCGTGCCTCCATGGGCGTCAAGGTTGGCGCCCACTGGTTCCATAGCGACCAGAAAAGCCGAACCCAGCAGCTAGGCCTTGTGCTGCTGGGCCAGAACATCCCCGCCGGTCTGCAGTGGAAGACGCTCACCTACTCACCGCAGCCTGTGTTCGTGACCATGACACCCGCGCTGGCGCAGGCCATCGTGCAGGCCACGGCTGCCAACGACACCGCTGTTTTTACCGCTGCTGAGGTTCACCGCATGGCCATGGATGCCAGTGAGCACCCTGAGCAGTACGACGCCACCGGCGGCTGGCCGCCGTCTTTTGAGGACGAAGCAAATGCAGCAGGTTTTGCAGTTGATGCGAGCGTACTTTGAACAGGTGTTCATCGCGGCTGACCAGCTGGTCAACGCGCTGATCCCGCCGCTGGACGGCACCGTGAGCTACGCGGACGAGACGCTTTCCGCGCGTGCGTACCGCGCCCACCGTGATGGGAAGGTGCTGGGTAAGTTGTTCATGCCCATCATCAACCTCTTGTTCTTCTGGCAGGGCCCGGACCACTGCAAGAACGCATACACCAAAGAGTTCGACCGTAAGAACTACCCGAACGAGTACCAGCCGCCCAATCAGCCGCGCTACACGTCGCGCAACGTCGTTCCCCCCCAGTAGGGTTCGACCGCCTGGCGCATGCCCGGAACACTCCGGGCTCATGAAAACAGCATTTGTCGCAGCCTGCTTTACTGCCGCCCAGCATAGGGTTGGTGGAAGTTGGCATGCGCCGGAATGATCCACTGTCATGAAAACTGAAACCCTCGAAGCCATCGGCGCAGCTGGGAACAAGGCCACGATCCTCGGGGGTTCTGTTGCTGTCGCCGGGAAGTTGTCAGCCGCTGATCTGGCGGCCTATGTCGGTGCTGCAGTTGCAGTCATCGGCCTGCTCATCACCTGGTTCTACAAACGCGAGGCGAACAAGCGCCAGGCTGCAGATGATCGCCGCCGGGAAGCTGAACACCAGCGCCGCGAGGCCGAGCGTGACATGCGCATGCAGCTGATGCGCACCAGTGGCGTCCCGGTATTCCATCAGGACACTGACCTGGGCGAGCTTGGAGCCGAAGATTGACCGCCAAGATCCAGCCCAAGGTGATCTGGGTGGCCGCCCTGGGCGGCTTTGTCACCCTGCTGTCTCCGCAGCTGGTCGAACACCTGCAGAAGTGGGAAAGCGGCAAGGGCCGCGTGCTGGTGGTCTACGAGGACAAGCTGGCGGGAAACATTCCCACCGTCTGCAACGGGCTCACACGCCATGTGACCCGCACCCCCATCATCGTTGGTGAACGCTGGACCGAGGAAAAGTGCGTGGTGGAGGAATCCAACGCTCTGGAGCGGGTGCAGCGTGCGGTGCTGCCCTGCTTCAAGCGCCTGCCACCGCCCAGCGTGCTCGACATGGCCAGCAGCCACGCATGGAACCTGGGCGCCGCCAACACCTGCAGCAGCGGCGCCATGGCCGCATGGAATCGTGGCGAGTGGGAGCGCGGTTGCCAGAGGATCAGCCGGGGTGATGACGGCACAGTGGTGTGGAGCTTCACAAGTCACATCGACCCGAACACTGGCAAGAAGGTTTTCACGTTCGTTCAGGGACTGGCCAACCGCCGCGCCGACGAAACCAAGAAGTGTGGAGCCGGCATATGAACCTCACGCTCATCACCCACCTGATCGCTGCGGCGGTGGCCGCTGCTGCCGCCTGGTTCTACCAGGGCGCACAGATGGATGCCGCCGTGGCCAAGCTCAATGCCACGCATGCAGCGCAGGAGTCGGAGCGCCACCGCATTGCGCTGGATGACGCCCGCGCCACCTTTCGCAAGGGCGAGATCCACGCCCGCAATCAACAGGAGATAGCCGATGCCCACGCTGCCCAAGAAAAGCGCCGCCTTGCTCGCCTTGCTGCTGCCGCTGCTGATGGCGACCGGCTGCGCAAGCAAGTCACCGAATACGCCGCCACCTGTGGTGGGGGAGAAGCCGACAGCCCAGCCGTTGCCCTCCAGCGTTGCCGGGATCGCGCCGCCACCCTCGGGCACCTACTGGGCCAGGCTGACGGACTGGCGGAAGCGTTCGCAGGAGCTGCTGAACAGCACGCCGATGAAGTCCGCACCTTGATGCGTGTGATCCAGAACGACCGCACCCTGTTGCCACCGCCTGGTGGCCTGGGCCTCAAAGCGCCGAACCGGCCGGATGCCGGGTCAACTCCCTGAGAACACCATGACCTCTACTGTCATCAAGCCCTCCGTGGGCCGCAAAGTTTGGTATCGCCCGAGCGAGCGCGACAAAGTTGGCGCTAGTGCCATGGCCGTCTCCGGCGATCAGCCGCTAGACGCCACCGTCATCGCCGTCTGGGGCGATCGCATGGTCAACGTGCTCGTCACCGACATCGTGGGCAGGCAGCATTCCGTACTGTCGGTCACGCTGGTGCAAGAGGGCGATGCAAAGCCGACTGGTCGCTACGTTGAGTGGATGCCCTACCAGCAGGGCCAGGCCCGCAAGGACGCCGCTGGCGAAAAGCCAACGCCTGCAGCGTGCTCCACGCTTCCTGTCGTTGATCCCGGCCCCGATTCACTGGAGCGCGAGATCCAGGCCAAGGCCGACAAAGGTCCGCGTGTGACGCCTGCCGCGCTGCAAGCCGAAATCGTCAGCGAGCACTATTTCACGGCTGCCGAGGGCTGCGCAGGCGCGTGCAACATGAATGTGCGTCCCGATGGCTGGGTGACGCCGCTCAATCTCCTAACGTTCTGCGTCCTGGTGCTGCGCAACGGGTTCACCGTGCACGGCGTTTCGGCCTGCGCCAGCCCGGAGAACTACAACAAGGAAATCGGGGAGCGCATCGCCCGCGAGAACGCAGAGCGCCAAATCTGGCCCCTGTTGGGCTTCCGCCTGCGCGATGAACTGGCCCGACCGGTGCTGACCGATGCGGATGCTGCGGCCGACCTGGCCGGGACTCCACGCCCAACCTGATTACGGCTGCACGGCCCGCAGCAGTCCGCCAATGAAAAAGCCCCGCCGCAGTATTGCGGACGGGGCTTTGTATTTGAGCGGTTGGCATTTTTTCGAAGTCGGCCAGGGGCGTTGGAAGAGATGTACCGGCGGAAGTGAGAAGTGGGCAGTTTCTGGCGTGGCCATCAATGTTCCCAGTCGTATGATCCAATCTAGGAGGGATCAGATGACAATTTCATTGAGCAGCGCCGAAGAAGCTCTGGCGTATCTTGAGAGGCTGGAACGCGGCTTTCTTCCGGATGACATCGTTTTTGGCGGGGAGATGGCGTGGTTGCACATCAAAATTGATGGGCCCAGATATCACGCCACTGTCCCTGGCGAATTGGCGAGAGGGCTTTGGCAGTTCCAGGAAGCTGTTTACTCGGCTGCCGCGTATGCTCTAACCGGTGTCGGAGATATCAGAAAACTAAGCGGCGAGCAGCGCTCTGCTTTGGAGTTGGTGTTCGAAGTCAAAGAAGGGTCATCGGACCTTTGGGCTGCTCTATCAGGCTTTCTTGAAAAATTAGGGGAAGGCTTTGCCAACATGGATCCACTCACCAAATCACGAGTCATCATCGTTGTGGCTCTCATAGTGGCTGCGGGATACGGCTTTGGAAAATCCGCAGATGTGTTTGGCGATGTGCGCAAAGAAGAAGTGAAGGCGCATCAGGTAGTGGCGCTTGAGGAGCAGCAAACCAAACAAATGGAGGTTTTCACTAGGGCTCTCGCTGAAAACCGTGCCGCACAGAAATTCGATGAAGCGGTCACGGAGGGCACCAAGGCAATTGCCCGCTCTGCACCAGATGCAACTCAGATCGATGTTGGCCGCACTAAGTTGGATGCCGAGAAAATCCAGGAATTGAACAGGCGCGCGCCTCGCGTAGCTACGGTGCCAGATGTTTTGGACCTCAAGTTTCGTATTTTCAAGGTGGATGTGCGCGAGCCAGGTGTCGCAAAGTACGTGTTGTCCGGGGAAGGGACAGGTGAGTTTGTTGCGACAATTAACGAGGCGAACTTCTCGTCTACAGAACTCGCGAAGGTTTTAGAGGCGGCAAGAATGCGCGAAGAAATCCGATTGGAAGTGCTGATAGGCCGGAGCAAGGGGGAAATCCGATCGGCCCAGATCATGCAAGTGTTCTGAGGCACGACCCAGCTTGAACCCGCCGCGAGCGGGTTTTTCATGTCGAGGCCGCGCAGCTCATGCCGCCCGGCGCAAGCGCACCACATTTGCACCACCATTGCGGCTTGGTGGGGCACTGTTTTCACAGCTCACCAGGTAGTCCGCCCACAGTTTGAGGGCCCGGCGGCGCTCCGGTATTTCCTCCCGCACGTCGTAGACCCCCTCCATTCCCTTGAGCGTGTGGTTCAGTGCAATCTCGGAGATTTCGCGCGACACCCCCATGTTCATCAGGTGGCCCTTGGCCGTGCTGCGCGTGTCATGCGGGGTGAATTTGCGGATGTCCATGTCACCGCGCTCAAACGCGCGCCGCAGTGCTGCCCAAAGCGTGGTGCGCCCGATAGGCACATCGCCCAGCTCTTTTGAGCGGTCGGCGCGGCGAGTGGGCAGCACGTACACGGAGTCGCCAGACAGGGCGATCAGCTCGTGGAACCAGTCAACGACGACCGGTGCGAGGGGAACCAGGAAGCCAGCGCGGGTTTTGACGGACTCTGCGGGCACCCACCAGGTGCCGGCTTCCAGATCCAGGTGTTCCTTCTTGGCCTTGACCAGCTCCACCCCGCGCACGCAGGTGGCCAGCAGGATGCGGAAGGCCAGGGCGTTCTCGCGGCCGATGAAGTCGATGCCCGGCAGCAGGGATTGCAGCTCCTTGTTCTCCAGCATGACGCGCTGGCGTGTCTTGGGGCGAGGGCCCTTGAGCGCGGACAGCTTGATGCCGGTGCACTGATTGGCCGCAATGAGAGTCAGCCCGCAGGCGTGGTCGAGAACCTTGGAGATAGAGGTGAGCAGCCGCTTTGTCATCAGCCACGTTCGGCCGCTCTCTTTGAGGACTTTCACGACATCAATGCTCGTTACCTTATCCACCTGCCAGGAACCCAGGCGCGGCAGGATTACTTGGTCGATGTCGGCATTGCGGTAGTAGATGGTGTCCTCTGCGAACACGTCTGGGCGCAGCACCTTCTCGCGGTAGTCCGCAACCAGTTCGCGCATGGTCCATGCTGCTGCGGTGCGCGATTTGCGCTCCTGCTTCTCCGCCGCCGGGTCCGCGCCGCCGTCGATGGATGCACGCAGAGCGCGGGCTTTCTCCCGGGCCGCCGCGAGTGTCACGTCCGGGTAGCTGCCGATGGTCAGCTCGCGCCGCCGACCGCCCTGCACGCGATACCGTAGCACCCAGGTTGCGGTGCCGCCTTTGGAGAGGGTGAATGTCAGCCCATCGCCATCTGACTTTGCGACTGCCTCACCTTTTGAGATCCAGCGCTTGATCTGTATGTCGGTGAGCGTGTGACTGATTTTGGGCATCGGCAGTCCTTTTTTTGGGTAGCTAGGAGTGTAGCTACCCACCTAGCTACCCGGAGTTCATGCGCCAATGAGAATCAGTGTGCGACAGTGTGAATCAAAAAACCCAATGAAAACAACGGCTTGCGATGCGGGCTGAGACGTTGTGATCCACTCTGAAACACTAATTGAAATTCCAGGTGGCAATTTGCATGGTTTTAGGCCGGTAGCGCTAGTGGATCATGCGCTGGTAGCTATCAAAATGTGAGTAGAAGAGTGATGGGGCTGCGCCGTCAGCTGCGGCGCACACGGGTCACAAAGCTGAACGGCAGTCCGTTGGTGCTGACATGGTGCTCGCGGGCGGTTTCTACCCATTCTGCGCCCAGCACGGGGGCATAGGCATCGCCGTCAAAGTCTTGCGCAATCTCCGTCACCTCCACGCAGTCCGCCAGGGGCAGGGCCTCGGCATAGATCTGCGCGCCACCGATGATCCACACGGTCTTGCCCGTGTCGCAAAGCGCCAGGGCTTCCGCCAGGCTGCCAGCGCGGTGGGCACCCTCGGCCTGCCAGTCGCCCTGGCGCGTCACCACGATGTTGGTGCGGCCGGGCAGGGGGCGAAAGCGCAGGGGCAGCGAGTCCCAGGTCTTGCGGCCCATGACCACCGGGCAGCCCTGCGTGAGCTGCTTGAAGTGCGCCATGTCCTCGGGGATGTGCCAGGGCAGGCGGTTGTCCTTGCCGATGACGCCGTTGGCCGCGCGGGCGTAGATGAGGTGCAGGGGCATGGGGCTCGCTCGGTGCTTGGGAGGTGGATGGGATCAGATGTGCAGGAACGCCAGCGCGCCCACACCCAGGCCCACGGCGGCCACGCCGTACATGCCGTATTCCAGCCACTTCTTCTTGGTCAGCAGCGCAATGGCGGCCAGCGCAATCGCCACCTGCAGCGCGGTGGTGGCCTGGGCCCAGCGGTGGTGCTGGTGCATTTGGGCTTCGCTTTGCTGGTCGAACGCGTGGGCATCGGCCTCCAGCTTCTCGGCCACAGTCTTGATCTCGTTCTTTTCTTTTTCGTAGCGGTCGATCTTGGCCTGGTACTTGGCCTTTTCGGTCTCGGCCGGGGTCAGGTCACGCGCCAGCTCGGCCAGGCTCTGTTTGGTGCTTTTGGACTGGAAGTAATTCCACTGGTTGGAGGCCTCGGTCTTCTTGATGGCCGCGTCGTTCTTCATCAGGCCCGCATTGGCCTGCGTGGCGCCGCCCATGTAGGCAAAGATGGCGCCCACCGTGGCCACAATGGCCGTGAACATCGCAATCTTGTCGGTGGACGAGCCGCCGCCGTGGTCCGCGCCGTGGTGCGCGGCATTGTGGCCGTGGGTGGCATGTTCGACCGCGTGGTCGTGGGGGCCGTGTACGTGGAATCCGCCGGAAGACATGGATAGAAACTCGTTGTATTGGTTATGGGGGAAGGCAGGGCAGGTGCAGCCGGCGCTCCGGGGCGGTGATCAGACCGCCACTGGCGCCTTGATGGCCGGGTGGCACTGGTAGTCCAGCACCTCAAAGTCTTCGTACTCGTAGTCGAAGATGCTGTCCGGCTTGCGCTTGATGTTCAGCACGGGGTAGGGGTAGGGCGTGCGTGCCAGCTGCGTCTGCACCTGCTCGTGGTGGTTGCTGTAGATGTGGCAGTCGCCGCCCGTCCAGATGAAGTCGCCCACGTCCAGGTCGCATTGCTGCGCCACCATGTGGGTCAGCAGCGCGTAGCTGGCGATGTTGAAGGGCACGCCCAAAAAGATGTCGGCGCTGCGCTGGTACAGCTGGCAGCTCAGCGTGCCGCGCCCACCGGGCTCTTGCGCCGGGGCCACGTAGAACTGGAAGAACGCGTGGCAGGGCATCAGCGCCATCTTGTGCAGTTCGGCCACGTTCCAGGCGCTCACGATGATGCGGCGCGAGTCGGGGTTGGTTTTCAATGTCTTGATGACGTCGCTGATCTGGTCGATGTGCCCGCCGTCTGGCGTGGGCCAGCTGCGCCACTGCACGCCGTACACGGGGCCTAGGTCGCCGTCCTCGCGTGCCCATTCGTCCCAGATGGTCACGCCGCGCTCTTTCAGCCAGTTGTTGTTGCTGGAGCCGGTCAGGAACCACAACAGCTCCTGGATGATGGACTTGAGGTGCACCTTCTTGGTCGTGACCAGCGGAAAACCTTCCTTCAGGTCAAACCGCATCTGGTGGCCGAAAACGCTCTTGGTGCCGGTGCCCGTGCGGTCCGACTTGTCCACGCCGTGCGTGAACACATGGCGCATGAAGTCTTCGTACTGGGCGCGCACGGGGCGGGTGGGCAAGGCAGGGGCTGCCGGGGCGGCAGAAGGCTGGGTCATGGGATGGATCACTCAGGGTAGGGCGCCGCCATCAAGGGGTGGCCGTTGCCGACGGCGGATTTTATGCGGAGCGGGACAATGCGGCACTTGCCTTCCATCCACTGCAGTTCCCATGACGACTTCCGACACCCCCGTCACCATCCGCCCCCTCCAGGCTGCCGACTGGCCCGCTGTATGGCTTATCCTGCGCACCACCTTCCAGGCGGGGGACACGTATGCCTTCGCCCCTGAAAGCACCGAGGCCGAGATTCACAAAGCCTGGGTAGAGCTGCCTGCAGCAACCTTTGTCGCCCTCGGTGCGGGCAGGGAGATTCTGGGCGCTAAGAACGTGTTTACGATCTTTTCGGGGCCGCGCAAGTACCTTGCCGGGATGAGACGCAAGGCGCGGTGCGCAGTGGATAGCCCGGCTAT
>NZ_JBMDJH010000026.1:0-56246 GCF_057809085.1 Acidovorax sp. FG48
CAAAGTGACCCCACTTACACTGGGGACTGGCGCACTTCGTTGTTGAAACCGCCGCGTTTTTGGCTGGAAGCGCTAGTGGATCGTGCCTTACTAGCTATGAAAATAGTAGCTAATCAAAACTCCAGGTTGTCAATCAACCGCGTGCTGCCAGTGGCTCAGGACCCGACTACATCCCCGCAAAAAGGCGCCCGTGCCACCAGTCGGAAGTGAGTTACTAGGCCGGTATCTTGGCTTGCGGGAGCACTTGTTTGCACCAACAGATTCCCATCTGTCTGTCGAAGTGCTGGGTGGAACAGGGCGGTGGCTGACCCGAATTCCGCTAGCTCAGGTGAGACTGGAACGCGCTTGTAAATTTCCGACAGACGCTTCAAGGTTTCACCTAGGTCATAACGCCCATTTGGTAAAGCTATCATCATTCGCACATAGGTAGGGATAGCACAAGGCAGGCTGATGGTTACCGGGAGGGGTACTTCCACGCGACCTGCAGCCAATCGGCGAACAGACCAAGAAGATCTCAGCATGTCGTATCACCTGGCACTCAGGAGCTTGCTCACCGCACGCAGGGCTATTGGCGAAGACCGTTTTGCTGACTGCCTTCGTCACAGTTTGATGGGGGATGTTTCCGCCGCTCATTTGCGCAGCGAAATGCACCAGTCGGCTCATCGAGAGCTGACCGTCACTTCCATCAGTGACCGACTCGGTGAACTATTGGCGGTGGACCTGAATCCGGCAGGCCAAGTGCTGCGACTGAGCCGTACGGATCGCGCTTACCACGGTCTGTGGGACGCGTACAACCAGAGGGGAAACGTCGTCGCTCGTGTGGCCTATGGGTCAGGCCGGCGATCCCCAGCCTCGCACGCGCCGTCCTCATGCCGCTTCCATCATGACCAGAGCGCTCGGCGAATCGAGGAGCGTATGCATGAGCGCCTGCTTGAAAGCTACCAACGTGTGACGTCTGTGAGGTTGTTGGGCAACGTTCGAAATTCTCGGAGTTGGTCAGACCATGTGGCAGACGCTCGGGTCAGCGCTGTGGCGCGCATTCTGGGGGCTGGACAGTTGGTCGTTGAGCTGTGCCAGTACTTTGAGATGTTTCCCCACGCCAAGGTGCAGGACGCTTGCCTGCGACTCGGCGCTCATCCTCGAACGGTGGAGAGGCGCATGCGTGAACTGGGCATCACAGCCGTCATGCTCAAAAGAGCCTGCATGCTGACCTCCGCCACCCACGACATCCTTTGGACCCAGCGAGACTTTGATGACATCGCCAAGAGGAGCGGCTACACCGATGGAGCGCATTTGTGCAAGACGGTGTCGATGGCCACCGGCGGCATCACACCATCGATGTGCCGTTCGTTTGTGCTGACTTGAGATTCGTATGTCTTACAGTCTTCCCATGCGGGTGCTTGAAGCGCTGAATCGCAAGCCCTCAATCAATCTTTTTCAGGAAAACGTAGCCAACGTTTTAACCTCTTATGTGACTTTGGAGAAAAAGCGCCAGCTTATGCACTCCGTAGAGGGGGCAATACCTTCTTTGCAGTCACTGGAAGCGCCCTGGCGGGAGTTAGCTTGCCTTGACCTCAGTCCGACCGGTTTGTTTTTTGGACACAGCCGTTCGTACGCAGAAATAGCGGAGCTATGGGATGCGCACAGCACGTACGGCGAAGTGATAGATCCCAGCGTGTGTAAGGAGCAAGGCATCTATCCCACCAAGGAAGTTTCGAGAGTCCATTTCCGCATGCTAGAGGGATACGGCGCATTCTTCGATCACTGCTTGCATCAGAACCGGCGCAACCCTTATCCGTCAAGTGTCCGCCACGGATTCAACCTCAAAGACGTGGCAGGGATTTTCAACGCTCCTCTTTTGCTGCAGGACGCCTGCGATTTTTTTCTGACCTTCCCCAGGTCGAAGGTGTCTGATCTGTACACCGCGTTGGGTTTGCATCCGCGCACTGGCGAACGACGCTTTGCAGCAGAGGGCGTTTCAGCACTGGCCATCAAGCGCGCCTGCGCTATCTCATCGGCCTCCCGCTACATCCTCTGGTCAGACTTGTCCTTGGCGGAAATCGCAGCCAAGTTTGGGTACACCGACGGGGCACACCTGCACCACGAGTTCAGGCGCTCGACCGGGGGAATACCACCTGCTGCATATCGCCGAGCGGTGCGTGTTCAGCATTACGCTAAGTGAGCGCTCCCCAGGTGCCCTGCTTTCACGCTGGGGACGAGCGTCATCCATCAAATTGCTGGACTTGGTCCGCGGGATGCCCGTGATGCCCGCGGAGGCATCATGGGCAAAGGAGGCGCGTCAGGGGACGCAAAGGTAAGTCTGACCCACGGCCCCGCAGGACTTTTTCGCCTCTTCGGTTTGCCCCACTGGGGTTTGCGTTGTTGTCGTTGCCTCCGGCGTGGGTCGTGGTGCCTTGCCAGAAGTTTGGGCATGAGTCGGCGTTAAGGCGGCGCAGCACAAGAAGACCATCAGGGCGATGTGTTGAAGTTGCTTGACCATAGCTCGCTCCTACTCAGTCATTCATCGCGGCCACTGCTGCACGTCAACTCCATGGCGCCGACTTTCAAAGCGCCGACCTGTACCGGCCCGTACTCTTTGATGACCACTTCGTAGCCCACGACAGCTGGCTGAATCAGTCGGCGATCCGCACTAGCTTGTTGAAGCATGGGGGATGCATAGTCGGGAATGACCATTCCCTCACGCAGTGAGCTCACAGCCACCACGGCTTTTTTCTCGCTGACCCACGCCACCATCGGCTCACCATTCGGCGAACTGCACATGAACCAGGAATTCGCTGCTGGCAAGTCTTGAGGCCAAGCATTGCGTTGAGCATGTGCGTGCAGTCCGCAACCCAATCCCACCGCCACCAGAGCGGCTATCCGAATCAAACGCATGAAAAACTCCCTGTTGAAAACGTTGGTCTTGAGCACTTCGGTAGGAAGTGCGAGCACTGACAACGTGGGAATTGTTGTTTGCGCGGTTTGTAAATCTGCGACTCGGAAATCAGTGACTTCCCGAGAGTGGGGGTGATCAAGCAGTCACTCAATGCAGGTGCAGTAGCACTTGGTGCGGCGGAACCGCTTTGTGACCCGCTGGCCCAATGTGCGCCCGCATCTGCCTCAGCGAATCTGCACCGTGCTGGTGGTGTGTGACGCAGCCAACCAGCTCACCGCACCCGAATGTTCTGAGGAGATAGCGGCGCTGGTGCCTCGGGCAGTGGTTCGCCCGCAGCGGCCGGATCTGATCCGGTATTGCGCCGTACCGCCTTGAAGAGGGACGCACAGGCACGCTGCGCAAGGTCCCCTCTTGTATGAATTTATAGTGGCCATAACGCCCGAAAGGCAGGGGCTACCAGCTATGAAATCAGGAGTAAATCAGAACTCCAGGTTGTCAATCAGCCGCGTGCTGCCCAGCCGCGCAGCCCCCAGCGCCACCAGCGAGCCGGCCGCATCGTCGGCCGTGGCGGGCAGCAGGTCGGCGCGGCGGCGCACCGTGAGGTAGTCGGGCGCCCAGCCGCGTGCGCGCAGCGCGTCCTGCGCCTGGGCCTCCAGCGCGCTGCGGTCGCTGGCGTCCAGCCACTGCTGCGCGAGCCGCTTCAGGGCCTGCGACAGGGCCACGGCCTCCTGGCGTTCTTCCAGGCTGAGGTAGCCATTGCGCGAACTTAGCGCCAGGCCATCGGCCGCGCGGCAGGTCTCGCCCGCCACGATCTCGATGGGCAGCGCAAACTGCCACACCATGTGGCGGATGACCATGAGCTGCTGGTAGTCCTTCTTGCCAAACACGGCCACGCCACCGGTGGCGCCCAGCACGCAGGCAAACAGCTTCATCACCACCGTGCTCACACCCACAAAAAAGCCGGGGCGGAAGTGGCCCTCCAGCATGTCGGCCAGCTGCGGGTCGGGGTGCACCTTGAAGGTCTGGGGCTCGGGGTACAGGTCCGCCTCGCGCGGGGCAAACAGCACATCGCAACCGGCGGCCTGCAGTTTTGCGCAGTCGGCCTCCCAGGTGCGCGGGTAGCTGTCAAAGTCCTCGTGCGGCAGAAACTGCAGGCGGTTCACAAAGATGCTGGCCACGGTCACATCGCCCAGGGGTTGGGCCTGGCGCACCAGGGCGATATGCCCCTCATGCAGGTTGCCCATGGTGGGCACAAAAGCCGGGCGGCGGTAGGGGGCCAGGGCCTGGCGCAGGTCGGCAATGGAGCGGGCAATCAGCATGGGTGGGAAGGGTCAGAGAGATAGGAAAAAGGCTCACCAGGCGTGCACAGCGTTGTCCGGGAAACGCCCATGCTTCACGGCCTGCACATACGCCTCCATGGCGCCGCGCACGCTGTCCGCGTCCTGCATGAAGTTGTGCACGAACTTCGGCATCTTCCCGAGGTTCATCCCAAGCATGTCGTGCAACACCAGCACCTGCCCGGCCGTGCCGTTGCCCGCGCCGATGCCGATGGTGTGGCAGTGCGGCAGCTCGGCCGTAAGGTCAGCGGCCAGCGCAGCGGGCACCATCTCCAGCACCAGCATGGCGGCGCCTGCGTCCTGCAACTCATGCGCCTCTTTGCGCAGGGTGCGGGCGGCATCGTCGGTCTTCCCCTGCACGCGGTAGCCGCCCAGGGCATGCACCGTCTGCGGCGTGAGGCCCAGGTGGGCGCACACCGGCACGCCGCGCTGCACCAGGAATTCCACTGTCGGCGCGGTCCAGCCGCCGCCTTCGAGCTTGACCATGTGCGCCCCGGCCTGCATCAGCACACAGGCGCTGCGCAGCGCCTGTTCGCGGCTTTCGGCATAGGTGCCGTAGGGCAGGTCGGCCACCAGCCAGGCCGTGCCCTGCACGCGGTGCAGGCCGCGCGCCACGCTGGCCGTGTGGTAGGCCATGGTGTCCAGCGTCACTCCCACCGTGCTCGGCAGGCCCTGGCACACCATGCCCAGCGAGTCACCCACCAGAATGCACTCCACCCCCGCCGCATCGGCAACGGCCGCAAAGGTGGCGTCGTAGGCGGTCAGCATGGTGATCTTCTCGCCCGCCGCGCGCATCTGCGCCAGGCGCGGCAGGCTCACGGGGCGGCGCTCGGGCAGGGGCGATGCAGGCGGCAGCGTGCCGTAGGGCGTGGCAGAAACAGGGCTGGTGGCGGTCATGGAGCGCGGTGGGGCCAAAAAATTGCCGCGAGTCTATGCGACCAATACTGGGTGTACTTATTGGTTTCCTGCGCGGGCAGGGCGGGCCTGCGCTGGCACAGTGGCCTTTGCGTTCCCGGTATGCTCGCGGCCCATGACAGCTGCGACACCCCCCGCGAAAAGCACCATGAGAGACAACGATGTAAATGCCCTGGCCCAGGCCGATGTGGCCCGCGCCCTGGCCGAAGACGTGGGCACCGGCGACCTCACCGCCGGCCTGATCGACCCCGCCCGCCGCGCCCGCGCGCGTATCTTGGCGCGGGAAGCCGCCGTGATCTGCGGCGCGCCCTGGGCCGAAGCCGCGCTGCGCGCACTCGACCCCACGGTAAAGATCACCTGGCATGTGAAAGAGGGCCAGCGCTGCGCGCCCGACCAGGTGGTGCTGGAGCTGGAAGGCAATGCCCGCGCGCTGCTGAGCGCCGAGCGCACCGCGCTCAACTTTCTGCAGCTGCTGTCGGCCGTGGCCACCAAGACCCGCACCTATGTGGATGTGGTGGCTGGCACCCGCGCCCACATCGTGGACACGCGCAAGACCATTCCCGGCCTGCGCCTGGCGCAAAAATACGCCGTGCGCGTGGGCGGCGGCACCAACCACCGCATTGGCCTGCACGATGCGGTGTTGATCAAAGAGAACCACATTGCAGCCGCCGGTGGCGTGACGGCGGTGCTGCGCGCCGCACAGGCCGTGGCCGCGCAGGCGACCTTCATCGAGATCGAAGTCGAAACCCTGGAGCAGCTGACCGAGGCGCTGAATGCGGGTGCCAAGATGGTGTTGCTGGACAACATGCCGCTGCCCATGCTGCGCGAGGCGGTGCGCATCAATGCGGGCCGCGCGATTCTGGAAATCTCGGGCGGTGTCACGCTCGAAGGCCTGCGCGAACTGGCCGAGACCGGCGTGGACCGCATCTCCATCGGCACGCTGACCAAAGACGTGAAGGCCACCGACTTTTCGATGCGCCTGCAGGAGCTGGCATGAGCACCGCAACCCTGAACCGCATCGACGTCGAATACGAGCAGCCCGACGAGGCGACATCGGGCGCCGTCTGTTCCACCAAACACGCCTGGGCGCGCGTGCCGCCCGAGCCGTCGCAGGCAGAACGCGCCGCGCTCAAAGACAAGATCCGTCGCCTGCTCAAGGAAAAGAATGCGGTCATGGTGTCGCACTACTACGTGCACCCGGACCTGCAGGACCTGGCCGAGGAAACCGGCGGCCTGGTGAGCGACTCGCTGGAGATGGCCCGCTTTGGCCGGGACCACGCGGCGCAGACCCTGGTGGTGAGCGGCGTGCGCTTCATGGGCGAGACGGCCAAGATCCTGAGCCCGGAAAAGACCGTGCTCATGCCCGACCTGGACGCCACCTGCTCGCTGGACCTGGGCTGCCCCATCGACGAATTCAGCGCGTTCTGCGACCAGCACCCCGACCGCACTGTGGTGGTCTACGCCAACACCAGCGCGGCCGTGAAGGCGCGCGCGGACTGGCTCGTCACATCGAGCTGCGCGCTCGACATCGTGAGCGCCCTCAAGGCCGCAGGCCAGAAGATCCTGTGGGCGCCCGACCGCCACCTGGGCGCATACATCCAGCGCGAGACAGGCGCCGACATGGTGTTCTGGAACGGTGCCTGCATCGTGCATGACGAGTTCAAGGCGCTGGAGCTGGAGCTGCTGAAAAAGCAGCACCCACAGGCCAAAGTGCTGGTCCACCCCGAAAGCCCCGCCGACGTGGTGGCCCTGGCCGATGCCGTGGGCTCCACCAGCGCCATCCTCAAGGCCGCGCGCGAGATGGATGCCACCGAGTTCATCGTGGCCACCGACAACGGCATGATGCACAAGCTGCGCACGCTCAACCCCGGCAAGACGTTTTACGAAGCCCCCACGGCGGGCAACAGCGCCACCTGCAAGAGCTGCGCGCACTGCCCCTGGATGGCAATGAACGGTCTGGCCGATGTGGCCCGCGTGCTGGAGACGGGTGCGAATGCCGTGCATGTGGACCCCGCGCTCATCCCGCGTGCGCGCCAGCCGATTGACCGCATGCTGGCCTTCACGGCGGCGCTCAAGAACGGTCAACCCACCGGCGCACTGGTGCCCCACCTGGGCGCTGCCTGAAAGCGCACGAAGTGTTGATGTTTGCTCATTTTTTGATAGCTATAGGCGCATGATCCGCTAGCGCCTCCGCCTGCTTTGACCCATAGTTGCCGCATTGACTTCACCCAGCCGCTGACTGCGGGCGCCACGCGCCTGCGCCACCGGTTTGAGGCACCGCGCGAGGTGCTGGTGGCCCACGCACTGCACGAGGTACGCAGTGTGCTCGACGCCGTGTTCGCCGCCGCCCAGCAGGGTCGTTGGTGCGTGGGCCATGTGCGTTACGAGGCCGCGCCGGCCTTTGATGCCGCATTGCAGACCCACGCGGCCGACGGCCCGCTGGCCTGGTTTGCGTTGTACGACGCGCCCCAACCCGGGGCCGACGACGCGGTCGACGATGCGGCGGCCGCTGCCCCTGCGCAGGTGGTGTGGAACGACAGCCCCGAGCGCGAGGCGTTTGACGCCGCGCTGGCGCAAATCCAGCAGGCCATCGCAGCGGGTGAGCTGTACCAGGTCAACTACACCGCGCCCTTTCGCGGCACGCTGCAGGGCTCGCCGCAGGCGCTGTTTGCTGCGTTGCTGCGCGCTCAGCCTGGGGGCTATGCCGCCTACCTGCAGGCGGGTGACGAGCAGGTGCTGTCGGTGTCGCCCGAGCTGTTTTTTGACTGGCAGGACGCGCCGGAAGGCGGCACCCTGCTGGCCCGCCCCATGAAGGGAACGGCCCCGCGCGGCGCCACTCCAGAACAGGACGCGCAGCAGGCCGAGCACCTGCGCACGGCGCCCAAGGAGCGTGCCGAGAACGTGATGATCGTGGACCTGCTGCGCAACGACATGTCGCGCATTGCGCTGCCGCACAGTGTGCAGGTGCCTGCGCTGTTTGCCACGCAGGCCTTGCCCACGGTGTGGCAGATGACCTCGGACGTGACCGCACGCACGCGGCCCGGCACCACGCTGACGGATGTGTTTGCGGCGCTGTTCCCTTGTGGCTCCGTCACGGGGGCGCCCAAGGTGCGCGCCATGCAGATGATCCGCGCGCTGGAGCCCGCGCCGCGCGGCGTCTATTGCGGCGCGGTGGGCGTGGTGCGGCCGGGCGGCGCAGCGGGGCCGGACGGCCTGCACCCGGTGGCGGCTACCTTTAACGTGCCCATCCGCACCGTGGTGCTGCGCGGCGTGGGTACTGGTGCGGGCTCGGGTGCGGATGCCTCCCCCGTCGTGGCCGAGGCCACCTGCGGCATTGGCAGCGGCATCACCTCCGGTGCCGAGGCGGGCGCCGAATGGGCCGAGTGGCACCACAAGCGCGCCTTTGTCGAGCGGGCCAGCGCTCCGTTCGAGGTGCTCGAAACCCTGGGCCTGCACCACGGAAAATTCGTGCACGCCGACCAGCATGTGCGCCGAATGGGCGAGGCGGCCGCGCATTTTGGCTTTGCATTCAACGCCCATGCGGTGCGCCAGGAGCTGCAGATTGCCGCCCTACAACACCGCGATGGCGACTGGCGGGTGCGCCTGCTGCTGGCGGCGGACGGCAGCTCGCGCGCCGAGGCCTTTGCGCTGCAGACCACGGCAGTGCCAGTGCGCCTGCAACTGGCGCCACGCCCCTTTGCGGCCGCACACAGCGAGTTTGTGCGCTACAAGACCACGCGCCGCGCGCACTACGCGGCGTTTGCACCCACCCCCCCCGGCGTGTTCGACACCGTGCTGTGGAACGAGGCGGGCGAGATCACCGAAGGCACCTTTGGCAACATCGCCGCGCTCATCGATGGGCGCTGGGTGACGCCGCCCCTGTCCTGCGGCCTGCTGCCCGGCGTGGGCCGCGCCGTCGCACTGCAGGACGGCCACGTGGTGGAGGCCGTGCTGCGCGTGGCCGACATCCCCCGCGTGCAGGGCTGGGCGTTCATCAACAGCCTGCGCGGCTGGCTGGACGCCACGCTGGACGCGTAGCCAACCCTTTTCTCGCAACCTCCCTGTTGGCGTGCCGCGCCACGTGTTTGGCGGCCGCCGCAGAGGCCGTTCAGCGCAGTGGATCAGGCCGTGGGTGTGTTGCCTTCGGTGGTCGTTCAGTCAGCGGGCCGAGCGTTCCAACGCGCATCCTGTGCATCAGGATGTGACGCTGCTTGCCCGGGCTGTAGGCGCGTGCATGGCGCCCACCCAGCCTGACCGCACCGGCCTGGCAAGGCCTGTTGCTGCGGTCTGGCAAATGCCCCCTTTTGCATCCCGCTACCTGCTGTGCGCTTGCTTACACCGCATCGCATCCGGCCCACAGGCCTATAGGATGCGGCCTACAAAAAGCGCTGCGGTGCCCCTCGAACATGAACCCACACAAGACGCCTTTGAAGGCTTTGTGTGCCACCTTTGTTCAACCACTTCGACAGGAGCCACCATGTCTCAAAACAACCCGCAGAACCAGCCCAACACCCCTTCGTCTCAGCGCCAGTCGCCCGCCGGGCAGCAGCAGGCCGAGCAGAGCACGGGCGGCAACACCCACCGCCAGCAAGGTGCCCGCAACGACGCCGACACACACGCGCAGGGCCGCGACCAGAAGCAGCAAGGCAGCCGCGATTCGCACAAGAGCCAGCCCTGAGACCGGGCGGGCCACAACAGCATGTGGCCAGCCGCACCCTTCCATTCCTATTCACTTTCAATTTTTGATATTCCCATTGACCGCAAGGAGAACACCATGGGCTACAGAGACAGCGACGACAGCAACTTTTCCCGCCATGGCATGGGCCGCGATGCCGACGACATGCGCTTTACCGAGCGCGGTGACCACCAGGGCTACGGCAGCGAAGACCATCGCGGCAGCAGCCCTGGCGGTTACCGCCAGGAGTTCGAGAACCGCAATGACCGCAGCGACCGCTATGAGCAAGAACGCTATGGCCACGAACGTTATGGCCAGTACGGCCTGAACCGCAGCCGTGGCGAATCGCAGGGCTACCCGCGCTCGGGGCGCGAAGGTTTTGGCGCGTATGGGCCTCAGGGCCGCTCAGGCTACGACAACGGCCCCGGCCGTCAGCATCAGGCCTGGGGAGCCCCGTACGAGAGCCAGGGTTTTCGCGATGACGAAGGGCGCTTTGCCTCGCCCTATCGCGATGATGAACGCGGCCAGGGTGGCCATGGCAACGCCTATGGTTTCACCCGCAATGCACCGCCCGCCCAGCAGAGCCAGGGCCACCGCGATCCCGACTACCAGCAGTGGCGCGACGAGCAACTGCGCATGCTGGATGACGACTACGACAGCTGGCGCAAGGAGCGCTACCAGAAGTTCTCGGATGACTTCATCCAGTGGCGCTCCACACGCACCAGCGGCAGTTCGGGCCAGCAGCAGCCTGGCCAGCAGAACCAGAAAGGTGCGGGCTCCCAGAGCGCATCCAGCACTGCGTCTGGCGGCAACCAGGGCAATACCGGCAAGTCCAAGGATGCCAGCTGACCGTTGCTGCGACTGACGCGGCCGGGCCGGGGCAGTGTGTACTGCCCCGGCCCGGTCGTTGAACTCGCCGTCCGTACCACCGTGGGCGCACTGGCCTTGAAGCCCAGGCGCCCCTTTTTTGGCTCCGGTTGACCTGGAGCCCCTGTCGGCAGAAAGACATTCCCCCATGACCGCATCCGTCCCCTTCGCTCCCGGCCACCAAGGGTGCGATCCATGCCTTTACCAAGGTGCTGGCGCACAACTGGCCGACCGGGGAATCCGCGTGAGAGCGGTGGCGCCAGGGCCAGTGTGGACACCGCTGATCCCGGAGGACCGCCCGGCCGAAGAGTTGGAAAAGGTTGGCGTCACCACGCGTCTGGACCGCCCGGCGCAACCCGAGGAGATCTCGCCCGCCTACGTGTTACTGATGGCCCCGAGTTGTTCCAGCCATCGTGCAGCCGATCACCGGCAACGCAGGCGACGGGGCCTGAGGCGGGGGCAGGAGCGCAGCGTCAGAGCCGCTCTTTGGCGTACGAGCCCCGGTCCATATCGACGATCTCCACGCTCAATTGCACCATCACGCCCTGGGGCTTGGGGGTGCGCTCGCGCAGCACTGCGGCAATGAGGTCGGACAGCTCCTTCTTGGCTTCGGGCGTGCGGCCTGACAGCAGGCGCAGCTGTGCGTGCACAAAGGCGCGGTTGGCGGGCGCGATGCCGATCTCGAAGCTGTCGGCCACGATGAAGCGCGTCTTCAGATCTGCCTCGTCCTGCACCTGGGGATGTGCGCACAGGGCGGCGTTCAGGGCCGTCAAGGTTTCGGCTTCGGGGTAGTGGGGCAGGTTGGCCGAGTATTCGATGGTCAGGTGGGGCATGGAATCGTCTCGCTGGAAGGATAGGGGACGGCCTGCACTGGCAGGGCGCCTGGGCTGTGCATGGTACTGCGGCTTGTCAACGACTCACCAACGGTGTCGCCAACGCATGCAACACGGCCACCAGTTGCGCCACATCGTCGGTGGTGTGCGCGGCGGACAGCGCAATGCGCAGCCGCGCCGTGCCCGCTGGCACGGTGGGCGGGCGGATGGCAGGCACCCACAGTCCTTTGGCGCGCAGGCCTTCCATCACCGCCAGCGCCGCTTCGTTGCTGCCGATGATCAGGGCCTGCACGGGGGTGTGCGACGGCAGCAGGTGCCAGCCCAGCGATGCTGGCAGCGTGGACAGGCCTTGGCGCAGTTGCGCGATGAGTTCGTCCAGGTGCGCGCGCCGGTCGTCGGCCGCCTCCATGAGCTGCAGGCTTTGGCGCAGTGCGCTCGCCAGCAGCGGTGGCGCGGCGGTGGCAAAGATGTAGGTGCGCGTTTTTTGCAGCAGCCATTCGATGAGGGCCGCATCGCCGGCCACAAAAGCGCCCGCCACGCCCGCTGCCTTGCCCAGCGTGGCCATGTACAGCACGCGGCGCGAGGCGTGGGGGCCCGTCAGCCCCGCCAGTGCCAGGCTGCCGCGCCCTTGGGGGCCCAGCACGCCAAAGCCGTGGGCATCGTCCACCAACAACAGTGCGTCGTAGCGCTCACACAGCGCGAGCAGGGCTGGGATGTCGATGAGATCGCCGTCCATGCTGAACACCGCATCGCTGATCACCAGCTTGCGCCTTGAGGGGCTGGCGGCAAGCTGCGCTTCCAGCGCTGCCAGGTCGGCGTGGGGATAGCGGTAGATGGTGGCGCGCGCCAGGCGGGCACCGTCAATCAGGCAGGCGTGGTTGAGTGCATCGGAGAACAGCGCATCGCCGTCACCCACCAGCGCGGGGACGATGCCGGTGTTGGTGGCATAGCCCGCGTAGAAGTACAGGGCCCGGGGCAGTTGTACATAGGCCGCCAGATCGTGCTCCAGCGCATCGTTGGCAGCGCTGTGGCCGCTGACCAGCGGCGAGCCGCCCGAGCCCACGCCATAGTGGTGTGTGGCCTCGCGCGCGGCTTCGGCCAGCGCAGTGTGGCCCGCCAGGCCCAGGTAGTCGTTGCTGCAAAAGGCCAGCATGGACCGGCCGTCCACCAGCAGGCGGGCACCGCCGGCGGGCTGCACCACACGGCGGCGGCGCAGCAGGTGGGCGCGTTCGATGTCGGCCAGGCGCGCGGGGATCTCGTCGAGCCACGACGTTTGTGGTGCCGTGGCGCTTGTCATCGCCAGTCCTTGGGCAAATCAAACACCAGGCTGCCGGGTTCGGGTAGCTCCTGGTGCGGCACATCGGCCAGCAGCGGTGCACCCAGCCGGGCACGCAGGTAGGCAATGTTGTCCTCCACCGCCTCCATGTCGGGGTCCACCCGGTTGGCCACCCAGCCCGCCAGCGTGAGGCCCCGCGCACGGATGGCCTCGGCGGTCAGCAACGCATGGTTCAGGCAGCCCAGCCGCAAACCCACCACCAGCACCACCGGCAAGGCCAGGGCCTGGGCAAGGTCTGCGCCAGTCAGCGTATCGGTGAGCGGCACATGAAAGCCGCCTGCTCCTTCCACCACCACGGCGTCGGCCTGAGCGGCCAGCGTTTGGTAGCTGGCGACGATGGCAGCGATGTCGATCTGCACACCCGCCCGCGCCGCGGCGATGTGGGGCGAGAGCGGGTCGGGCAGCAGCACGGGGTTGTCCAGCGATGGCGGCACGGCCAGGGTAGAGGCCGAGCGCAGCGCAATCGCGTCTTCGCTGGCCCAGTCGTCCCCCCAGGGCACCAGGCCAGCCGCCACGGGCTTCATGCCCACCACGCGGCGGTGGTGGCGCGCCAGAGCGTGTAGCAGCCCGGCGGACACCAGCGTCTTGCCGACACCGGTATCGGTGCCGGTCACAAAACATCCCATCATCAACTTTCCTCCTGCAGGGTGGCGCTCAGCGCATCGAGCGCGCCGCTGGCGAGGCACTGGACGGCCTCGTCGTCGAGCGCATAGGGCGGCATGGCGTACAGCGTTTTGCCAATGGGTCGCAGTACCAATCCGCGTGCCATGGCTTGCTGGTGGTAACGGCGCGCAAAGTCGGGCAGCGGGGTGTTCACATCCCAGGCCCAGATCATTCCGATGCGGCGTGCATGCCGCACACGCGGGTGCTGTGCCAAGGGTGCGCACGCCGCATCGATGCGCTGCGCCAGCGTCTGGTTGGTTTTCAGCGCATCCAACTGTTCAAACAACTCCAGCGTGGCCAGCGCCGCGCGGCAGGCCAGCGGGTTGCCGGTGTAGGAGTGCGAATGCAGAAAGCCCCGCGCCACATCGTCGTCGTAGAACGCGGCGTACACCGCATCGGTGGTGAGCACGGCCGACAGCGGCAGTGTGCCGCCCGTGAGGCCTTTGGACAGGCAAATGAAATCCGGCCGGATTCCGGCCTGCTGGTGGGCGAACATGGTGCCCGTGCGGCCAAAGCCCACGGCGATTTCGTCTACCACCAAGTGCACTTCGTAGCGGCTGCACAGCGCACGCGCCAGGCGCAGGTATTCGGGGTCGTGCATCGCCATGCCCGCTGCGCATTGCACCAGGGGCTCCACGATCAGCGCGGCGGTGGTGGCGTGGTGCTCCTGCACCCACGCCTCCAGCGCCGCAGCGGCACGTCGGGCCACGTCCTGTGCGGTCTCCCCCGGTGCCGCACCGCGTGCGTCAGGGCTGGGCACGGTGTCGGCCAGGCGCACCAGCGGGGCATAGGCTTCGCGAAAGATCGCAATGTCGGTCACGGCCAGCGCGCCCACGGTTTCGCCGTGGTAGCCACCGGCCAGACCCACAAAGCGGCTCTTGGCGGGGCGACCGGTGTTGCGCCAGTAGTGTGCGCTCATCTTCAGGGCGATCTCGGTGGCGGCTGCGCCGTCGCTGCCGTAGAACGCATGGCCCAGGCCGGTGAGGGCGGCCAGTCGCTCGGACAGCTCCACCACGGGCGCATGGGTGAAGCCCGCCAGCATCACATGGTCCAGCTGGCCAAGCTGGTCCACCAGCGCGGCCTGGATGTGTGGGTGGCTGTGGCCGAACAGGTTGACCCACCAGGAGCTGATGCCGTCCAGATAACGCTGGCCATTGGTGCCGTAGAGCCACGGGCCCTGCGCGCGGGCAATCGCCACGGGCGGCTGGGCCTCGTGCCGCTTCATCTGGGTGCACGGGTGCCAGACGGCAGCCAGGCTGCGGGCCACCAGAGCGTCATGGGTCGGTGCCATCGTTACAGGGCCTGCGTGGGCACTGCGTGGCGCAGTTCCGTCTGGCGGTTGTGGTCGTCCACAAACACCAGTTGCGGCTGGTGCGCGGCCACCTGGTCTTCGTGTACCTGGGCGAAGGCCGCAATGATGATGAGATCGCCCACTGCAGCGCGGCGTGCGGCCGAGCCGTTCACCGAGATCATGCCGCTGCCGCGCTGGCCCTTGATGGCATAGGTGACAAAGCGCTCGCCGTTGTTGATGTTCCAGATGTGGATCTGCTCGTTCTCTGCGATGTTGGCGGCGTCCAGCAGGTCTCCGTCGATGGCGCAGGAGCCTTCGTAGTGCAGCTCGCACTGGGTCACGGCCACGCGGTGGATCTTGGATTTGAGCAGGGTGCGGAACATCGGGCTTCCTTGGGTGAAGTCTGTGAACTTTTGGGGGGTGACCTGCCGGTGGCAGGGCCGTTGCCGGTCAGGGCTGTGGAAAGTCCAGCGCGCAGCTGTCGCCCAGCGCCTCGCGCCACACGCGCACGCGGCTCACGCTGGGGCGCAGGTCGGCGGGCAGCGCCTGGGCGATGAACAGGCACAGGTTCTCCAGCGTGGGTGTGCCCAGGCCGGGCACCTCGTCGAGCATGTGGTGGTCCAGCTGCTCGCGCACCACGGCCAGGCCCTGGCGCAGCAGGCCCAGGTCCAGCACCATGCCTGTGGCGGGGTCGCGCGGGCCGGTCAGGAACACTTCGGCGTGGTAGGTGTGGCCGTGTACGCGACGGCTGCCTTCGGCCTCGATCTCGCGGCGCAGGGTGTGGGCGGCGTCGAAGAAAAAGCGCTGGGAGATGGTGAACAACATACGGGAACCAGAAAAGAAAACCGCGTCACCGGATGCCGGTGAGCTTGTGGGTTTGCAGGCTCAATCGCCACGCGGGGTGGGCCAGGCAGGCGTCAATGCAGGCAGCAGTGTTCTGGCGCTGCAGCAGGCCGTCCATGGGCTGCAGAAAGCGGTGGGTGAACTGCGTGTCCTGCTCCAGCGCCAACAGGTCAAAGCCGGGCTGGGGCTAGACCAGTTTCAGCTCCTGCCCGCTGCGCTGCACCCACGGGGCACCGGCCTTGGGGCTGATGCACAGCCAGTCGATGCCTTCGGGAGCGGCCACGGTGCCGTTGCTCTCGACGGCAATGCGGAACTGCTGGGCGTGCAGCGCGTCGATCAGCGCCGCATCCACCTGCAGCAAGGGCTCGCCACCCGTCAGCACCACCAGGCGGTGGCCCGCGCCTGCAGGCCATTGGGCGGTGATCAGCTCTGCGAGTGCCGTGGCCGTTTCGAACTTGCCGCCCAGCGTGCCATCGGTGCCCACAAAGTCGGTGTCGCAGAACTGGCAGATGGCCTGGGTGCGGTCTTGCTCGCGGCCCGTCCAGAGGTTGCAGCCTGCAAAGCGGCAGAACACGGCGGGTGTGCCCGCCTGGCCGCCTTCGCCTTGCAGGGTGTAGAAAATTTCTTTGACGCTGTAGGTCATCGCGGTACCGGCGGAACAAGGATGGTAGGGGCGGCAGGCGCTGCCACCTCGGGGTAGTCGCGGCTGAAATGCAGGCCCCGGCTTTCGCGGCGCAGCTGGGCGCTTTTCACGATCAGGTCGGCCACCTGCACCAGGTTGCGCAGCTCCAGCAGGTCGCGCGTGACGTGGAAGTGTGCGTAGAACTCCTGGATCTCGCCCTGCAGCATCGCAATGCGGTGCGCGGCGCGCTCCAGGCGCTTGTTGGTGCGCACGATGCCCACATAGTCCCACATGAAGCGGCGCAACTCGTCCCAGTTGTGGGAGATGACGACGGATTCATCCGCATCGGTCACGCGGCTGTCGTCCCAGGCAGGCACCGTGGGCAGTTCGGTGGTCGGGGCGGCTGCAATCGCCTGGGCGGCGGCGCGGGCGAACACCATGCATTCCAGCAGAGAGTTGCTGGCTAGGCGGTTGGCGCCGTGCAGGCCGGTGCAGGCCACCTCGCCCACGGCGTACAGGCCGGGCAGGTCGGTGCGGCCCGCCAGGTCGGTCAGCACGCCGCCGCAGGTGAAGTGGGCGGTGGGCACCACGGGGATAGGCTCCTTAGTGATGTCGATGCCCAGCGACGCGCAGTGCGCCAGGATGTTGGGGAAGTGCTCCTGCAGGAAGTCGGGGCTTTGGTGCGAGATGTCGAGGTGCACACAGTCGAGGCCGTGTTTCTTCATCTCGAAGTCGATGGCGCGGGCCACCACGTCGCGGGGAGCCAGCTCGGCACGTGGGTCGTGGTCGAGCATGAAGCGGGTGCCGCCTGCCAAGGGGGGCAGCTTGAGTTGCCCGCCTTCGCCACGCACCGCCTCGCTGATGAGGAAAGACTTTTCGTGCGGGTGGTACAGCCCTGTGGGGTGGAACTGGATGAACTCCATGTTCGCCACGCGGCAGCCCGCGCGCCAGGCGGCGGCAATGCCGTCGCCCGTGGCGGTGTCGGGGTTGGTGGTGTACAGGTACACCTTGCCCGCGCCGCCGGTGGCCAGAATGGTTTGGGGGGCGCGGAAGGTGACGACCTCATCGGTGTCGCTGTCCAGCGCATACAGGCCCAGGCAGCGGTTGCCGCTCAATCCCAGCTTGCGCGTAGTGATCAGGTCCACCAGCGTGTGCTGCTCAAACAGCGTGATGCCGGGCGTGCTGCGCACCACGTCGATCAGCGTGCGCTGCACGGCGGCGCCGGTGGCATCGGTCACGTGTGCAATGCGGCGGGCGCTGTGGCCGCCTTCGCGCGTCAGGTGCAGCTGGTCGCCTTCGAGCGTGAAGGGCACGCCCAGGCCGCGCAGCCAGGCGATGGACTCGGGCGCGTTCTCCACCACAAAGCGGGTGGTGGCCAGGTCGCACAGGCCTGCGCCTGCGACCAGCGTGTCTTCGATGTGCGCGGCAAAGCTGTCGTCGTCGGCCAGCACGGCAGCAATGCCGCCCTGGGCCCAGCCGCTGGAGCCATCCTGCAGCGTGCGCTTGGTGATCACAGCCACGCGGTGGGTGGGAGCCAGGTGCAGCGCGGCCGATAGGCCTGCGAGGCCGCTGCCTACGATGAGTACGTCGAAGTCGTGGGATGCCATGGCTTGCGGGTAAGGGGTAATGCCACGGCCACCGGCCAGGGCGGTGAACAGTGGGAGGCGGCGCTAGGCCGGCGTGTAGGCCAGGCGCACGTAGATGGGGGCGAAGGCTTCGGCCTGCGTGATCTCGATCAGCGTCTCTTTGGCCAGCTCCAGCAGCGCGATGAAGGTCACCACCAGCACGGTGCTGCCTTTTTCGGGCTCGAAGAGTTCTTCAAACTCCACAAAGCGGCGGCCCTGCAGGGTCTTGAGCACCATGCTCATGTACTCGCGCACGCTCAGTTCTTCGCGCGTGATCTTGTGGTGCTGTACAAGCTTGGCGCGCTTGAGGATGTCGCGCCACGCCTCCTGCAGCTCCACCACATGCACATCGGGAAAGCGCGGCTGCAGGCTTTGTTCGATGTAGACCTGCGCCTTCAAAAAGTCGCGGCCGTACTGCGGCAGGTTGGCCAGGCGCATGGCGGCCATCTTCATCTGCTCGTATTCAAGCAGGCGGCGCACCAGCTCGGCACGCGGGTCTTCGGGTTCCTCGCCGCCTTCCTGCTTCTTGGGCGGCAGCAGCATGCGCGACTTGATCTCGATAAGCATGGCAGCCATCAGCAAATACTCGGCCGCCAGCTCCAGGTTGCGGCTGCGGATTTCGTCCACATACGCCAGGTACTGCTTGGTCACCCCCACCATGGGGATGTCGAGGATGTTGAAGTTCTGCTTGCGGATCAGGTACAGCAGCAAGTCCAGCGGGCCTTCAAAGGCTTCGAGGAAGACTTCGAGCGCGTCGGGCGGGATGTACAGGTCCTGCGGCAGCGCAAACAGCGGCTCGCCATACAGGCGCGCCAGGGCCACCTGATCGACCACATCGGGCATGCCGGCCCCATCCAGCGAGGGCGCGCCGGGCGAGTCTGCCGCTTCGGCTGCGTTCGCGGTGGTCATGATCTGCTATTGAATCAGTAGCTGCCAGCGCAATAAACACCTGCGCTTGTGGCTAAAAACATGCTCAATCGGCGTTGGTCTGGTACACGTAGGGCTTCTGGGGCACCTGGGCGTCGCGGTACTCGCCCCAGATCTTGCGGTCCACTTGCTTGTCCCACAGCAGGGCACGGCCGGCTTGCTGCTGCTGGTCCAGCTCGGGACGGCTTGCCTTGAGCTGGTTGATGAACTGGGTGGCGTCGGATTGGTAGTCGGGGCGGCGGAAAATAGACATGGACTGTGAACTCTTTCTTGGAACGCGTCAGGCACAGTGATGCACCGAAGGTCCAAGATTTTACCGGGACGAATTTATGCGCTTGATATATCGCTCGGCCGCCCTGGCGGCTGCCACCTTTTCCCTGCTGGTGCTTGCCGCCTGCGACCCGCAACGCATCAGCGAGCTCAAAGAGGGCGTCTCGACCGAAGCCGACGTGCGCGACCGCTTCGGCGCCCCCGAGAACGTGTGGAACGAGCCCGGTGGTGCACGTACCTTCGAATACAACCGCCAGCCTGCCGGCCAGGTCAACTACATGATCACCATCGGCCCCGACGGCCGCATGACCGCGCTGCGCCAGGTGCTCACACCCGAAACCTTTGCCCGCGTGTCGCCCGGCATGCGCATGGACGAGGTGCGCCGCCTGCTGGGCAAGCCCGCCAAGGTCACGCCCTACGAGTTGAAGAAGGAGACCTGGGCCGACTGGCGCTTCCTGGAGGCACCCAACCAGTCCAAGGTCTTCACGGTGGTCTATGGACCCGACCAGTTTGTGTTGCGCACGCAGACGGGCGCGGACACTGAGGCACCGGAGTTCAAGGGCGGGAAGTAGCGGCGCCGGTATCGCGCGTCCGCTTTGGGCTGCGCAGGGTCGAGGCCAGGCAGGCGCGGTGGCTATGCTCTTCCGTGTGACGACAAAAGCCCGCTGAAAACGGCTGTTTTCCCGCATTCTGCTGCGGGTACGCGCTCCTATCATGGTCGAGCGGCGATGCCTTGCCGTTTCGTGGTGGGCGCATGTGCGCCATCTTCTGTGCGACTTTCATCAACTCGAACGACTGGCCTGTCCATGAACAATGCAGTCTCTGCCAATGACTTTGGCACGCTGGTCCAGCAAACCTGGGACCGGCAACTCAATCTCCTGCAATTGCTGGAGACTGCCGACAGGCTCTCTGCGCAAGGCAGGGAGCCCCTGGCGGCGGTGCTTTACCAGACCTGGTTGCGGCGCAATCGCACTACGCACGACCACCTCGCCTGGTTCAATCTGGGCGTCATTCTCTTCAATCAACGCGACTTTGAAGGTGCGCGCGAAGCCTACAGCCGTGCTTTGCAGCTGAGCCCGCAATTTCTGCAACCGCGTTTCAATCTGGGCCTGGTTTACGAGCAACTGGGGCAAAGCGATGCAGCGATTGCGCAGTGGTTGCACATCGAGAACATCGTGGCGCCCGACAACGCGGCAGAACGCCCCCTGCTGCTGATGGCGCTCAACAACCTGGGGCGCCATTACGAAGACCATAGTCGCTACGCCGAGGCCCTGGCCGCGTTGACACGCAGCCTTCGTCTGGACCCTGATCAGCCCAAAGTGATTCATCACTGGGTCTTTATTCGCGCCAAGCAATGCGTGTGGCCGGTTTACGAGCCGCTGGGCTCGCTCACACCCGAGGTGCAGCGCCAGCACACCTCGGCCATGGCGATGATTGCCCTGTCCGAAGACCCTGCGATGCAGTTGGCTGCAGCGCGCCATTACGTGGCGACCTCGTTGAATCTGGGCGTGAAGCGCATGGCTCCCACCAAGCCTTACCGCCATCGCAAGCTGCGCATCGCCTACTGCTCGTCGGATTTTTGTATGCACCCGGTGGCCATGCTGACCGTGGAGTTGTTCGAGTTGCACAACCGCGAGCATTTCGAAATCTATGGGTTTGACTGGAGCCGCGAAGACAATTCACCTCTGCGCCAGCGGGTCGAAGCTGCCATGGATCACTTCGAGCGCATTCACACCCTGAGTGACGAGGCTGCCGCCCAGCGCATTCGCGAGTGCGAAATCGACATCCTGGTCGATTTGCAAGGGCAAACCCTGGGAGCACGGGCCAATATGCTCGCCTACAGACCCGCCCCCATTCAAATTACCTACCTGGGCCTGCCGGCCACCACCGGCCTTCCGTTCATCGACTACGTCATTGCAGACCGGTATCTCATTCCGGAGTCGGCACAGCCTTTCTATTCTGAAAAACCGCTGTACCTGCCTGACATCTACCAAGTCAGCGACCGCAAACGCCTGGTGGGTCCTGTCCCCTCGCGCGCAGATTGCGGCTTGCCAGCGGATGCATTTGTCTTTTGTTCATTCAACAACAACTACAAATTCACGCCCGAAGTGTTTGCCACCTGGATGCGCATCCTGCAGCGCGTGCCAGGCAGCGTGCTCTGGCTGCTGGCTGACAACGTCTGGGCGCAGGAGAACCTGCGCCGCGCTGCCGTGGCGCATGGCATCACGGGCGACCGCCTGCTGTTCGCACCGAGGCTAGCGCCGGAACACTATCTGGCGCGCTACGGAGTGCCTGACCTGTTCCTCGACACCTATCCCTTCAACGCCGGCACCACGGCCAACGACGCGCTCTGGATGGGCCTGCCCGTGCTGACCATGAGCGGCCAAACCTTTGCCTCGCGCATGGCTGGAGCCTTGTTGACGGCGGCAGGCCTGCCGGAATTGATCACGACAGACTTGCAGGCCTACGAGGAAAAAGCCGTGGCGCTGGCCCAATCGCCAGCCGACTGCAGGCGCCTGCGCTCCCAGTTGCAGCAGACCCGCGAGCAAGGCGTGCTGTTTGATACACCGCGGTTTGTGCGCAATCTGGAAGCAGAATTTCGGCGACTTGTGGATACCCAATAACCCTAGGGCGGGCCATATGGGGGCATGATGTAATGGTTTTTACACGTTTTGTAACATTTTGAGTGTGGAGAGATAAGCCTCTCAAGAAGACCCTGCAACTGCCGATAAGTCTGTTACGAAACCCGACAGAGCTCGCCATCAGGGCTCTTGATTGTTAATTTTTGCAGGAGCAAAGCCATGGCGAGCATCACTTCATTTTCTGGTCTGTCGGTAGATCAGCTGTCCGCGCTGACGAAGGCGGACATCACCACGATCTCTGCCAACTCCGATGAGGTCAAAAAGCTCACGGCGGCGCAAATCCAGGCTTTCTCTGCAGACCAGATTTCCGGGCTGGACGCCAGCACTATCGTCAATCTGAGTCCCACGGCTCTCAAGGCGCTGTCGGCTGACCAGGTTCAATACGGCCTCACCAAAGATCAGTTTGACGGGTTGTCGGTCACCCAGCTCAAGTCGTTGACCACGGCCCAGATGGCAGTCTTGACTTATGACCAAATCGACACGTTCAAAGGCGTCCCTACCGAGCTGGGTGCATTCTCTACCGCCCAAATCGCTGCGCTGAGCGCTGATCAGCTCTTCCGGATTGAAGGGGATGACACCAGCGGCCAGTTGTCGAGTCTGCAGATTCAGTCGCTCAAGGGCAACCAGCTCGACATCGTGAACTCGTTCACGACGGATCAGATCCGTGCCCTGACGGTCGCGCAGGTGGGTTCACTGACGGAAGAGCAAATTCGTTCCATGAACGCGACCCAAGTGGGGGCCCTCACGTCGACACAGGTTCAATCGCTCAAGGCCACTCAGCTGAATGCGATTGACGCACTGGGCAGCGCCGTTGCCATGCTGGCCACAAAGCAGATCGCAGGGTTGAACTCCGATCAGATTGCTTTGTTGGGCACAGACCAGTTGCGGGCGCTCAGCGGAACGCAGTTCAAGGCCTTCGGCAACAACGTAGACAAGCTGTCTGATACACAAATTCGCAACCTGGACTCCATTCAGGCGCGTGCGATGACAACAGCGCAACTGAGTGCGCTCCAGTCCAATCAAGTCGCCGCGTTGTCCACCGATAACCTGAAGGTGCTGAGTGCTGCGCAGGTGGTGGCGCTGGGCGCTGATGTAGGGAGCTTCTCTGATGAACAACTGAGCGTACTGCTTCCCACGCAGGCCGCTGCCCTGAGTTCTACTCAGATCGGTGCGCTGTCCAGTGATCAGATTGCATCGCTCAGCAGTACGGCCATCAAGGCGTTGACGACTGCTCAGATCAACTCCTTGTCGAGCGCTCAGCTTCGCGCTTTGACCGACGGTCAGCTGGGAGCCATGACGTCTGGGCAGGTGCGCGCTCTGGTCGCAAATACTGCCAACACCGATGGCATCAAAGCGTTGGCATCCAACCAGGTCGCAGCCCTTTCTACCGCGGCGGTGGCAGCATTGTCGACCGCACAAATCGGCCAACTCAGTTCCGCTCAGATCAAGGCGCTGTCCACCGAACAAGTGAGGGCGTTGACGGCGGAACAGGTCAAGAATCTTGCTGCAACCACGGACGGCATTGGTGCCCTGAGCAATGAGCAGGTCGCAGCACTGTCCACCCGTGCCGTGGCCGCTTTGACCACGAATCAGATTGTCAGCTTGAGCAGTGAGCAGATCCAGGCCCTCACGGTGGATCAGGTGGGCAAGCTCAGTGCGCTTGCCGTGGCACAGCTAGGCGGTGACAAGCTCAAGGTCATGGCCTATGACGAAATTGCCAGTCTTGCGCCAAGGCTCCAATCCAGTCAGATTGCCGCACTGACCACGGACCAGATTCAAAGCCTTACCAGTGCCCAATTCAAGGCGCTGACGACTGCTCAGATAAGCGGCCTCAAATCGGACCAGATTTCGGCGTTGACCACGGAACAGTTGAACGCAATGACGACGGCCCAGGTGCGGGCCCTCAACACCGGCGCAACGGGCCAGTTGGAGGCTTTGAGCAATGAGCAGGTGGGGGCTCTTTCGGTGGCCGCGATTGCTGCCCTCAAAACGGATCAAATCAACAAGTTCAGTGCAGACCAGATCACCGCACTGACCGACGGCCAAGCCGCAGCGTTGACCGCAGCGCAGGTGAAGGCACTTGATGCTGGCCAGCTGAAAGCTTTGGAGAACAAGGACGTTCAGGCGCTGATCACCAAGATTCAGACCAATCAGATTGCCGATCTGACCGATACGCAAATTTCTGCTCTCACGTCTACACAGATGGGCACCCTGAGCACTGGCCAGCTGGCGCAGCTCACCAATGCGCAACTGGCCGCACTCACGGATGAGCAAACCAAGGGCATCAGTGCCGCCCAGATGACCGCATTGACGGCGTCCAAACTCAATCAGCTGACATCCACTGCTTTGCAAGGGTTGACGGACGCGGCGATCAAGGCCGTGAGTACAGCCCAGCTCAAGTTGCTTTCCACAGAGCAAATCCGCAATTTGAGCGATACGCAGGCGGCGGCGCTCACTGACTCTCAAGTGGCTGCACTCACGGCCGATCAGGTCAAGGCGCTGGAGTCCCAGGACGTTGCAGCCAGAATTGGCAAATTCCAGTCGGGTCAGATTCAGGGATTGAGCGCCACGCAGATTGGGGCTTTGACCAATGGCCAGGTGGCAGCACTCACCACAGGGCAGTTGCGCGCATTCACGACGGGCCAAATGGCCGCTTTCTCTTACACCCAGATAGAGAACCTCAGCACCGGTCAGGCGCGTGCGCTGAGCTCGGAGCAATTGCAATCCTTGACTGCCGGTCAAATCGCTGGAATTGAAACCGAAGACCTCGCAGCGATGAGTGCGACCCAGATCCAGGCATTCAAGCCGGAGCAGCTGCAGTTCCTCACTGGAAACCAGGTGCAAAACCTGACCAGCACGCAAGTGCGGGCGCTGGGCTCTGCGGAGCTCGGGAGTGTGCTGGGCAAATTGGGCACGGGCCAGATTGGACAACTGAGCACAACTCAAGTGGCAGCGTTGACCACCGATCAGCTCTCTGGCATGGCCACGGAACAGTTGGCAAAGCTCACGCAAGCACAAGTGCGCTCGCTTACCACCGACCAAGTGAGTGTGATCCGTGATGTGATGGTTGCCGCGCAAATCGGTGACATGACACCAGCGCAGATCGCGGCGCTCAGTCAGACGCAGCTGCAAAGCCTGACCTCGCGGCAGGTGGATGCGCTCAGCTCCGACCAGATTCAGGGGCTGACGTCTACGCAGATTGGCTATCTGCTGCCGAAGCTGACGGAATTGCGTGACCTGAGCACGACCCAGGTTTCCGATCTGGACATGACGAAGGTGACGCTGGCCAAGGTCACTGACGCGACCAAGGGTCTCAGCAGTGATCAACTGCAGGCACTTACCGCCACTCAGCTGCAGCAGAAGTTGGATGACGGTACGGGTACACCTTCGGCCAATGCGTTGGTGCGAGACCTCAATACGGATGTCGCCAAACTGTCCGACGCCCAGATCGTCGCCCTGAATTCGACAGGTCTCAATCTGCTGACGTCGGATCAAATCGGTTTGCTCACGGCGTCGCAGGTGGGATCCCTCACGGATACGCAGCTCAATAACCTGGGTGCGACGGAGTTTGCCAAGCTTGACATGACCAAGCTGCAGAACACGCAGCTTGCTGGCCTGGTGGCCGGTCTTGCCAACCTGGACGCTACGCAGATCGGCGCCATGTCTGCATCGCAGGTCCGCGCTCTGAGTCCAGACCAGATAGACGGCTTTACGAACACCCAACTCGGAGCCATTAGTGCGGGCAATGTGTCGCAACTTACTCTGTCCCAGGTTGCCGCACTTGCAACGGTGGGTTCTGCCCAAGTGGCTGCACTGACAGGGTACGCCACCAATCTCACGGCGGATCAGAAGGACGTGATCAAGGGCATCGTGAGCGCCGGGGACTGGACCGCTCTGGGGCTGTGATTCGGCGGATTTGATGTCCCCGGGGGCAGCGCCCCGGGGAGATTGACTTACCGCACCCGCATGCCCGGCGTGGCACCCGGCCAGGGGTTGAGCACGTAGATGCCAGGGTTGGCCTTTTCATCGCCATGACTGGCGGCCAGCACCATGCCTTCGCTCACGCCAAGCTTCATCTTGCGTGGGGCCAGGTTGGCCACCATCACGGTGTGTTTGCCTACCAGGTCTTCGGGCTTGTAGGCGCTGGCAATGCCGGAGAAGACATTGCGCATGCGGCCTTCGCCCACGTCCAGCGTCAGGCGCAGCAGCTTGGTGGAGCCCTCCACCGGCTCGCAGTTCACGATCAGCGCGATGCGCAGGTCGATCTTGGTGAAGTCGTCGATGGTGATGGTGGGGGCGAGTTCTTCGCCACCAGGATGGGAGCCTACTGCTGCGGTTTCTGTAGCTGCTGGTGCTTGATCTGCTTGCGCTGGGGCCTCAAACAATGCTTCCAGTTGCTCGGGCGTCACGCGCTGCATCAGGTGCTGGTAGGGCTGGATGGCCTGCACGTCGCCCGCTGCGTTCCACTGCTGCATGTTCACGCCCACAAAGCCTTGCACCGCCTGGGCCAAGCCCGGCAGCACGGGGGCCAGGTAGCGGGTGAGCGCGGCAAAGGCGTTGATGAGCACGGAACACACCTGGTGCAGGGCCTCGTTGTTGGCCGCATCCTTGGCCAAGTCCCAGGGCTTATTCTGGTCCACGTAGGCGTTGACTTTGTCGGCCAGCAGCATGATCTCGCGCGTGGCCTTGCTGTATTCGCGCGTTTCGTACATCTGCGCGATGGCGTCGCTGGCACCGCGCACCTCGGCCAGCAGGGCGGCGCCTGTGGTGCCAAAGTTGCTGGTCAGCTTGCCGTCAAAGCGCTTGGTCAGGAAGCCCGCTGCGCGGCTGGCAATGTTCACGTACTTGCCGATCAGGTCGCTGTTCACGCGCAGCATGAAGTCTTCGGCATTGAAGTCGATGTCTTCGTTGCGTGCCGACAGCTTGGCGGCCAGGTAGTAGCGCAGCCACTCGGCGTTCATGCCCAGACTCAGGTACTTGAGCGGGTCCAGGCCGGTGCCCCGGCTCTTGCTCATCTTCTCGCCGTTGTTCACCGTGAGGAAGCCGTGCACGAACACGTTGTTGGGCGTCTTGCGGCCGCTGAAGTGCAGCATGGCGGGCCAGAACAGGGTGTGGAAGGTGACGATGTCCTTGCCAATGAAGTGGTACTGCTCCATCGCCGGGTCGGCCATGTAGGCGTCGTAGCTCTCGCCGCGCTTTTCCAGCAGGTTCTTCAGCGATGCGAGGTAGCCCACGGGCGCGTCCAGCCACACATAGAAGTATTTGCCGGGTGCGTCCGGGATCTCGATGCCGAAATATGGCGCGTCGCGGCTGATGTCCCAGTCGCCCAGGCCTTCGCTGGTGGAGCCATCAGGGTTGGTGCGGACGGTGAACCATTCCTTGATCTTGTTGGCCACCTCGGGCTGCAGCTTGCCGTCTTGGGTCCAGTTCTCCAGAAACTCCACGCAGCGCGGGTCCGAGAGCTTGAAGAAGAAATGCTCGGAGTGCTTGAGTTCGGGCTTGGCGCCGGAGAGGGCCGAGAAGGGGTTGATCAGGTCGGTGGGGGCGTACACGGTGCCGCACACCTCGCAGTTGTCGCCGTACTGGTCCTTGGCGTGGCACTTGGGGCATTCGCCCTTGATGTAGCGGTCGGGCAGGAACATGTTCTTCTCGGGGTCGAAGAACTGTTCGATGGTGCGCACCTCGATCAGGCTGCCGTCGGCGCGGTCGCGCAAGTCGCGGTAGATCTGGCGGGCCAGGTCGTGGTTTTCGGGCGCGTCGGTGCTGTGCCAGTTGTCAAAGCTGATGTGAAAACCGTCCAGATACTGCTTGCGGCCCGCCGCGATGTCGGCCACGAACTGCTGGGGTGTCTTGCCTGCCTTTTCGGCGGCAATCATGATGGGCGCGCCGTGGGTGTCGTCGGCCCCCACAAAGTTGACTGCGTTGCCCTGCATGCGCTGGAACCGCACCCAGATGTCGGCCTGGATGTATTCCATGATGTGGCCGATGTGGAAGTTGCCGTTGGCATACGGCAGGGCGGTGGTAACGAAGAGTTTGCGGGCGGAGGTCGTCATGAAAAGCAGCTTTCTCAGGCGGAACCAGCGATTTTAGGCGGTCGGCAGCACGTTGGGCGGCTGCGGGTTCTGATCCGCCAAGGCCGGGTCGCGCAGGTGCCAATCAGGGCGTGCGTTCAGCCCGCCGACGGGGCCACAATGCCCCGCATTCCAACCAACAACAGGAGACAACACATGGCCAGCACATGGGCAAAGCGGGTGGGATGGGGCGTGGGTGGCGTCGTGGTGGCGGTGGCCGCCTATCTGGCGGCGTGGCCGGTCCCCATTCAGCCGGTGGCGTGGACCGCGCCTGTGGCCCCCGGCTACCAGGGCGTGCATGCGCCCAACCAGCGCCTAGCCCGTCTAAACATCATCGACCTCAAAGGCGAGGTGGGCCCGGAGCACATCGCCTTGGGCAAGGACGGCAAGCTCTACACCACGGTGCTCAGCGGCAACATCCTGCGCATGAACCCCGACGGCTCGGGCCAGGAGGTGTTTGCCAACACCGGCGGGCGGGTGCTGGGTTTTGACTTTGATGCGGCGGGCAATCTGATCGCGGCCGATGCGGTCAAGGGCCTGCTGTCCATCGCACCGGACGGCAAGCTCACCGTGCTGGCCGACAAGGTGGGCAACGACCCCATCCGCTATGCCGACGCGGTGGTGGTGGCCCAGAACGGCAAGATGTACCTGAGCGATGCCTCCACCCGCTTTGCCCCCAAGGACTGGGGCGGTACGTTTGAAGCCAGCGTGCTCGACATCCTGGAGCAGGCCAGCACCGGCCGGGTGATCGAATATGACCCCGCCACCCGCACCGCACGCGTGGTCGCCCGGGGCATCAGCTTTGCCAACGGCGTGGCGCTGAGCCAGGACGAGAAAAGCCTGTTCGTCAACGAAACCGGCAAATACCGGGTGTGGAAGATTGCTGTGGATGCGAATGACCTCGACATTGGTCAGGCCAGCCCCCAGGCCCGCGTGCTGCTCGACAACCTGCCCGGCTACCCCGACAACCTGATGCGCGGGCAGGACGGCAAGGTGTGGCTGGGCTTTGCCAAGCCGCGTGGGGCGGCCATCGACAACATGGCGGGCAAGCCCTGGCTGCGCAGCCTGACCCTGCGCCTGCCGCGTGCTCTGTGGCCCATCCCCCAGCCCTACGGCCATGTGATTGCGTTCACCGACGATGGCAAGGTGGTGGCCGACCTGCAGGACCCGAGTGGCGCCTACCCCGAGACCACTGCGATCACCGAGACGGCGGACCGGCTGTATGTGCAGAGCCTGCACGCGCACGGCCTGGGGTGGCTGCCCAAGCCGTAGGGTTCAGGCCTGGGGCGTCTCAGGCGGGTTCCCCATGGTGCCGGGTCTTGACCTCGGCACCGGTATCCGTCCATCCAAAAAATTGGCACACCTCGGCCCGCATGGCCAGGGTGTCGGCCCGGCCCAGGGCCATCAGCTCCTGCGTGTAGCCGGACTCGAACAGCAGGTAGCTGGCCAGCGCCGCGCCGCGCACATCGGCCATGTTGGACGTGACCCCCAGGGCGCCCAGCATGGTGCGCACGGGGCCCGGCAGATCGCCCACATGGCGCGCAGCCACGGCGTCCAGGCGCTGCGAGGGGGCGATCACCAGCAGCTCTATGGGGCGCAGCGCGCTGTGCAGGCGCTTTTCTTCGGGGATCAGCGACAGGGTCTGGTTGATGCGCTGCACGCGCTCCACGTCCACCGCCAGCGCATCCAGAAAGATGTTGGACAGCGCATGCCCCGCGATCTGCGCCAGCGTGGGGTAGGTGGCCGTGGGGTTGGCGGCGGCATCGCCCTTGGGCTCGTGCATGCGGCCCGCGCCGATCACCAGGATGCGCTCGGCCCCCAGGTGGATGGCGGGGGCGATGGGCGCCGACTGGCGCATCGAGCCATCGCCAAAGTATTCGACGTGGTCATCCACCTCGATGCCCTTGGCCGGAAAGATGAAGGGAATGGCTGAGGACGCGAGCAGATGTTCGTGCGTGATGCGGTCGCTGGCGGCCTTGCGCTGCGAGCGCACCCAGGGCTTGACGGGCGTGGCCGCTTCAAAAAATGTGACGTGCTCGCCCGAGCTGTAGCTGGACGCCGTCACGGCGAGCGCGGTGAGATGCCCCTTGCGAATCAGCCGGGGCAGGCGCACCAGGGGCACCATCTTGACCAGCAGCTTCTCCAGTGGCGAGTTGTCCAGCAGCGACCGCGGCCGCATGCGCCGCCAGCGTGCCAGCGCCCAGCCCAGCGACACCAGCGTGAGCCAGCGCGCGCCGCTGCGCATCACGCTCAGCGAATCGGCGCCATACACCTGGCTGGCATGGAACTGGCGCCACACGCGCGCGATGCGGCGCACGGCGCGGTCAAAGTGGTCCGCCCCGCAGGCCAGCGCGGCCGCATTGATGGCCCCCGCCGAGGTGCCGGTGATGATGGGAAAGGGGTTAGGCCCATGCGCTTCCCCACAGGCCTGGCGCAGGTCGGCAATCGCCTCCAGCACCCCCACCTGGTAGGCGGCACGGGCACCGCCACCGGTCAGCAGCAGGCCTGTGGCGGGTGTAGACGGCACGGTGCCAGGGGCTGCGGTGGGGGTTGTGGACGGCATGGACGGTCGGACGGTGTGAGGCCCCCAGTGTGGAGGGGCGACCCGGCGCGGTTCATGTGGGAAAACCCGCATGTGCGGGCCACCCCACAGGGGGGTTGGGGGTGGCTCAGAGCGGCTAACAAAACTCAGCGAAGCGGTTCTGGCTAGGCGCTGTGTTGCAGGCAGTACGAGCAGTACGACAAGACACAGCAACGACGCCAGAAGAGTTTCGTTAGCCGCTCTTAACGCTGCTTGAGCAGCAACTGCGCCACCGCGTCACCCTGCAGCACCACGATGCCGTGCTCGCGGGCAAATGCCTGTGCGTTCTCGCTGACCTGGCCCAGGGCGGCCACATACACGCCCGCCGAAGCATCGGCGGCGGTCATGGCTGTGTGCAGCTCCCGCAGCGGCTCCACCCCATGGGTAGCGGCCTTCCAGCGTTTGGCGCTGACCAGCGTGGTCTTGCCGCCCTGACTCAGGCGCATATCGGCCCCGTTGGCGTTGTTGCCAGTCAGGCGTTCCACACTGTAGCCCGCGCGCTCCCAGGCGATGGCCAGGGTGTCGGCAAAGCTGCGCCAGGGCATGCTGCCCACGGCCTCCAGCATTTCCACGACCTTGGCGGGGTTGGGCGCGCGCAGCTGCCGCCAGGCGGCCATGCAGCCCACCACAAAGATGGGGAAGCCCGCCAGCGCGCCCACCACAAAGTATTCCTTGGGCAGCAACGCCCCGGCCGCCAGCGTGATGAGGCCCACCACCACAAAGCTGATCCACCACGGCGAGCGCAGCAGGACGGCAAACAGGGAGTTTTCGGACATCTTGAATTTCACGGGAGGCCTTTTTGGGGAGAGTGCGACGGTGCAATGCGGTGCGCATTGTCCTTCAGCGGCAGGGGGCGGGAGCTTGGGAATAGACTACCGGCCCCACAGGAGTTATTTGAATGTCAGTCACCGAACAGGGCCTTTTGGCCGCACTTTCCAGCGTGCTGGACCCCCACACGGGCAAGGATTTTGTCAGCACCCGCGCCCTGCGCAACCTGCAGATCACCGGTGGCGACGTGGCGTTTGACGTGGAACTGGGCTACCCCGCCAAGAGCCTGGTGCCCGAGCTGCGCCGCCAGCTGGTGGCCGCCGCCAAGGGCGTGGCGGGGGTGGACAACGTGTCGGTCAACATCACCACCAAGGTCATCGCCCACGCCGTGCAGCGCGGCGTGCAGCTCTTGCCCCAGGTCAAGAACATCATCGCCGTGGCCTCGGGCAAGGGCGGCGTGGGCAAGAGCACCACGGCTGCCAACCTGGCCCTGGCCCTGGCCGCTGAGGGCGCCAGTGTGGGCGTGCTGGACGCCGACATCTACGGCCCCAGCCAGCCCATGATGCTGGGTATCAACCGCCGCCCCGAAAGCGACGACGGCAAGACCATGGAACCGCTGGAGAACTACGGCGTGCAGGTCATGTCCATCGGCTTTCTGGTGGACCAGGACGAAGCCATGATCTGGCGCGGCCCCATGGCCACCCAGGCGCTGGAGCAGCTGCTGCGCCAGACCAACTGGAAAGACCTGGACTACCTCATCATCGACATGCCGCCCGGCACCGGCGACATCCAGCTCACCCTGAGCCAGCGCGTGCCCATGACCGGCGCCGTGATCGTCACGACCCCGCAGGACATCGCCCTGCTGGACGCCAAGAAGGGCATCAAGATGTTCGAAAAGGTGGGCGTGCCCATCCTGGGCATCGTCGAGAACATGGCCGCCCACGTGTGCAGCAACTGTGGCCATGTGGAGCACATCTTTGGCGCCGATGGCGGCAAGAAGATGGCCGCCGACTACGGCATGGACTACCTGGGCGCGCTGCCGCTGAACATGAGCATCCGCCTGCAGGCCGACAGCGGCAAGCCCACGGTGGTGGCCGACCCCGACGGCGAAGTCGCCGCCATCTACAAGAAGGTCGCGCGCGATGTGGCGGTGAAGATCGCCCAGCAGGCCAAGGACTTCTCCAGCAAGTTCCCGACGATCTCGGTCAGCAAGAACACCTGAAACAGAACGTCGGACCCATTCCTGCACTCCGTTCAGCTGCTATTAAATGAATAGCTTCTTGCGCTTGATGGATAAGCGCTAGAGGCCAAAAACACTTGAAAAGTGCAACCATGAGCGAAAAGCCTGTCGGCCTGATCGACCCGCCCACGGGTTACGCCGCCTGGCTGGCCGAGCTCAAAGGCCGCATCCACACTGCGCAGCAGCGCGCCACGCTCGCGGTGAATCGCGAACTGGTGCTGCTGTACTGGGAGATCGGACGCGATATCCTGCAGCGCCAGGCCGACCAGGGCTGGGGCGCGAAGGTGATTGACCGGCTGGCGCAGGATTTGCGCGCGGCGTTTCCGGAAATGAAGGGGTTCTCCCGCGCCAATCTCATGTACATGCGCGCGTTTGCGCAGGCCTGGACGGATGCCGAAATTGTCCAACAGGCTGTTGGACAATTGCCCTGGGGGCACAACCTCGTTCTGTTGACCCAGCTGAAGGACCCCGCGCTGCGGCTCGCTTATGCCCAAAGCGCCATTGCGCACGGCTGGTCGCGCAACGTCTTGAACATCCACATTGAAGCCCGCCGGCTGGAGCGCAGTGGCAAGGCGGTCACCAATTTCGAAGCCAGCCTGCCTCCACCGCAGTCGGACTTGGCTCGGGAGTCTTTGAAAGATCCCTATCGATTTGACTTCCTGGGACTGTCTGACGAGGCGCGCGAGCGTGAGATTGAGGGCGCCCTGGTCAAGCACGTCACAGAATTCCTGTTGGAGCTGGGCGCCGGCTTTGCCTTCGTAGGCCGGCAGGTGCTGCTGGATGTGGGCGGCGACGAGTTCTTCATCGACCTCTTGTTCTACCACCTCAAGCTGCGCTGTTACGTGGTGATCGAACTCAAGGCCGGCAAGTTCAAACCCGAGCACCTGGGCCAGCTGGGCTTCTATCTCACGGCCGTGGACCGCCAGGTCAAGAGCGAGCACGACAACCCTACCATCGGCCTGCTGCTGTGCAAGACCAAGAACAAGGTCGTCGCCGAGTACGCGCTGGGCGACAAATCCCAACCCATGGGCGTTGCCGAGTACAAGCTGCTCGAGTCGCTGCCCACAGAATTGCAAACCAGTTTGCCCAGCATCGAGCAGATCGAGCGCGAACTGGCGGGCGACGGCGGCCCTGCAACGGGCGGTGCCTGAGGCCATGAACCTGCTCGCGTCCCTGCGCTATCTGGTGGCGCTGCACGAGCACCGGCACTTTGGCCGGGCGGCGCAGGCCTGCCATATCACGCAGCCGGCCCTGTCCAACGCGCTGCGCGCGCTGGAGAAGGAGTTTGGCGTGGTGGTGGTGCGCCGGGGCCGCAGCTTCGAGGGCTTCACCCCTGAGGGCGAGCGCGTGCTGGCCACCGCCCAGCGCATGCTGCACGAGCACCAGGTGCTGCAGCAGGACCTGAGCAGCGACGCTGCCCACCCGCGCGGCACGCTGCGCCTGGGCGCCGTGCCCACGGCCATGCCCATCCTCGCGCGGTTTGCGGCGCAGCTGCAGGCGCGGCACCCAGGCATCGTGCCGGTGGCGCTGTCGATGAGCTCGCAGGCGCTGGAGGCGGGGCTGGAAAACATTTCGCTGGACCTGGCGCTGGGCTACACCGAACGCATGCCCGCACGCGGCGGCCCGCTGCGGGCCTGGCCGCAGTATGTGGAGCATTACTTTCTGCTGCGCCGCGCGCCGAGCCCACGCACGGGGCAAGCGCATGGGCTGCAGATCGGCCCCCCCATGGCCTGGGCCGATGCAGCGGCCTTGCCGCTGTGCCTGCTCACCCCCGAGATGCACAACCGCAGCCTGGTCGATGCCGCCTTTCGCCAAGCAGGTGCCACGGTCATGCCCGCCATGGAAACCGATTCGGTGCTGACATTGGCGCTGAGCGTGGTGGCGGGCAATGTGTGCAGCGTCCTGCCCGGTGCGCTGGTCGATGCCGTGCGTGGCCACGACGGGCTGGAGGCGCTGCCGCTTACCGCTCCGGTGCTCACCACGCCCATCGGATTCATGTCGCACCGGCAGGTGCAGCCCACCCGCGCCCTCGATGTCGCACTGGTGCTGGCGCAGGACGCGGACTGGCTGCAGCATGCCGCAGCGCACAGTGGGCTGTTGATCGCCGATTGAGCGCTGACCGCAAGGATTGCGGTGGTTGATTAATTGGCCGTTGCAAAAACGGCCGCTTCATTTGTTTTTGTGATCGCCCCATGTGCATTGGCAATTTGACGCCGCAGGCACCCCTGGCAGACACTGCGGCGGCGCGCTTGGCCTATGCAGGCGCCTTCATACAAAACAACGCGCCCCACGCCCCCGGCCCATGCACCTTGCCCCCGAAGCCCCCACCGTTGCCGCCGTGTCCGTCAACGACATGCGCGAGCGCATCCGCCGCAAAAGCCGCCTCAAGGGCCGCCAGCCCGAAGACGCGGCCATGGCAGAAGTGGCGCAACTGCTGGGCCCGCGCCCGGCCACCGGCTTTCGGCGCGATCTGCTCATTGAATACCTGCACCGCCTGAACGACCACTTTGGCGTGCTGCACGACCGGCACCTGGTGGCGCTGGCGCGGCAAATGAACCTGCCGATGGCCGAGGTGTATGAGGTGGCGAGCTTCTACCACCACTTCGACATCGTGCGCGGCGAGGAAGCCCAGGCCCCGCGCCTGGTGCTGCGCGTGTGCGACAGCCTGAGCTGCAGCATGGCCGGCGCGCGCGAACTGCTCGAAGCACTGCCGGGACGTTTGCAAGCAGCCGGGCAGGGCGATGTGCAGGTGGTGGCCGTGCCCTGCGTGGGCCGGTGCGAGCAGGCGCCCGTGGCGGTGGTGCACCAGTGCCCAGTGCCCCACGCCACGGTGGATGCGGTGCTGGAGGTGGTCAATTTGAAGCCAAATCGGGCTCTAGCGCTTCATCCACCTGCGCTAGTAGCTATCAATTTTGATATTGCAGAACTGGCCGGGAAGCGTGTGCCCGCGCAGCCGGAAGGGATCAGCCCGGCCCCCACCGACCTCGCCACCTACCGCGCGCACGGCGGCTACCAGACCGCCGCTGCTCTGGTCAATAGCGAAATGGATGCCGAGGCCGTGCTTTCGGCCATGGAAAATTCGGGCCTGCGCGGCCTGGGCGGCGCGGGATTTCCGGCGGGGCGCAAGTGGCGCATCGTGCGCGACCAACCTGCCCCACGCCTGATGGCCGTCAACATCGACGAGGGCGAGCCCGGCACCTTCAAGGACCGCACTTACCTGGAGCGCGACCCGCACCGCTTTCTGGAAGGCGTGCTCATCGCCGCGCAGGTGGTGGGCACCGAAGCCGTCTATATCTACCTGCGCGACGAATACCACGGCTGCCGCGCGCTGCTGCAGCGCGCCCTGGACGACTTGCGCGCCGATCCGCCATGCCCGCTGCCCCATATCGAGCTGCGCCGTGGCGCGGGGGCCTACATCTGCGGCGAAGAGTCGGCCATGATCGAGAGCATTGAGGGCAAACGCGGCGAGCCCCGCATGCGCCCGCCCTACATTGCGCAGGTGGGCCTGTTTGGGCGGCCCACGCTGGAGCACAACTTCGAGACGCTGTACTGGGTGCGCGACATCATCGAGCGCGGGCCGCAGTGGTTCGCCAGTTTTGGCCGCCACGGCCGCAAGGGGCTGCGGTCTTTCAGCGTGAGCGGCCGGGTGAAGCACCCGGGCGTCAAGCTCGCGCCTGCGGGCATCACGGTGCAGGAACTCATCGACGAATACTGCGGCGGCATGCTGGACGGCCACGAGTTGTATGCCTATCTGCCCGGTGGTGCCTCGGGCGGCATCCTGCCCGCCAGTCTCAACAACATTCCGCTTGACTTCGACACGTTGCAACCTTACGGCTGCTTCATCGGTTCCGCCGCTGTCATCGTGCTCAGCCAACACGACCGCGCGCGCGATGCGGCCCTGAATGTGATGCGCTTTTTTGAACATGAAAGCTGCGGCCAGTGCACGCCCTGCCGCGTGGGCACGGCCAAGGCGGCCACGCTGATGCAAGCGCCGCAGTGGGACGAAGAACTGCTGGACGATCTGGCGCAGGTGATGGGCGATGCCTCCATCTGTGGCCTGGGGCAGGCCGCGCCCAATCCCATTCGCTGCATTCACAAGTATTTTCCGCACGAGGTGGGTGAGGGGGCCTGGCCGGGTGACCTGCCCAAGCCGCGCAACAGCCCGCTGACGGAGCAATTGCCCAAGGGAGTCCAGCCATGAGCGCATTGCACAGCACCTGTGGTGTAGTCTTTGAACTGGACGGCCAGCCCATCACCGCCCGCGCTGGCGAAACCATTTTGAAAGCCGCGCAGCGGCACGGGGTGGACATCCCGCACCTGTGCTACAGCGACGGCCTGCGCCCCGACGGCAACTGCCGCGCCTGCGTGGTCGAGATCGCGGGCGAACGCACGCTGGCCCCCAGCTGCTGCCGCGCACCGACCGAGGGCATGAAGGTGCAGGCCGCCAGTCCCCGCGCGCGCAAGAGCCAGCAGATGGTGGTGGAGATGCTGCTGTCGGACATGCCGGATACCGGCTATCGATGGAACGATGGCGGTATAAATACTCCTGAATTGATAGCTGTCAGCGCTTATCCATCAAGCGCTAGCGGCCATTTTGAATCAAAAAATCCCGAAACGGTAGGCCAGCACGGCGAGTTGAGCGAGTGGGCGGACCGCCTGGGCGTGGCCGTGCGCCCCGCGCTCCAGGCCCTGCGCCGCGAACAGCCCGCGCCGGACCTGAGCCACCCGGCCATGGCCGTCAACCTCGACGCCTGTATCCAGTGCAACCGCTGCGTGCGCGCCTGCCGCGAAGAGCAGGTCAACGACGTGATTGGCTACGCGCTGCGTGGGGCGGACAGCAAGATCGTCTTCGACCTGGACGACCCCATGGCCGAGAGCACCTGTGTGGCCTGTGGCGAATGCGTACAGGCCTGCCCCACGGGCGCGCTCAGCCCCAAGACGCATATCGGCTCGCAAAAGGTGGACCGCAAGGTCGATTCGGTCTGCCCGTTCTGCGGCGTGGGCTGCCTCATCACCTACAACGTGCGCGATGAAAAGATCATCAGCGTGGAAGGCCGCGACGGCCCGGCCAACCATGGCCGCCTGTGCGTGAAGGGGCGCTTTGGGTTTGACTATGCCCACCACCCCGACCGCCTGACGGTGCCGCTGATCCGCAAGCCCGGCGTGTCCAAGGAGGTGCGCCCCTACGGTGCCGACTGGCGCGATACCTTCCGCGAAGCGACCTGGGACGAGGCGCTGGACCTGGCCGCTGGCACGCTCAAAAACCTGCGCGACACCCACGGCCCCAAGGCGTTGGCGGGCTTTGGCTCGGCCAAGGGCAGCAACGAAGAGGCCTATCTGTTCCAGAAGCTGGTGCGCACCGGCTTTGGCAGCAACAACGTGGACCACTGCACGCGGCTGTGCCATGCGTCCAGCGTGGCCGCGCTGCTCGAAGGCGTGGGCTCGGGCGCGGTGAGCAACCCGGTGAACGATGTGGAGCACGCCGAGCTGATCTTTGTGATCGGCTCCAACCCCACGGCCAACCACCCGGTGGCGGCCACCTGGATGAAGAACGCTGCGAAGCGCGGCGCGAAGATCGTGCTGGCCGACCCGCGCGTGACCGACATTGGCCGCCACGCCTGGCGCACGCTGCAGTTCAAGGCCGATACCGATGTGGCCATGCTCAATGCGCTCATCCACACGGTGATCGACGAAGGGCTGGTTGACGAAGCATTCATACGAGACCGCACCACCGATTTCGAGGCCCTCAAGGCCAACGTGCTGGGCTGTAGCCCCGAGGCCATGGCCCCGGTGTGCGGCATTCCGGCCGAGACGCTGCGCGAGGTGGCGCGGGCGTTTGCTACATCGAAGGCGTCGATGATCCTGTGGGGCATGGGCGTGAGCCAGCACGTGCACGGCACCGACAACGCGCGCTGCCTGATTGCGCTGTGTGCCGTCACCGGCCAGATTGGCAAACCCGGCTCCGGCCTGCACCCGTTGCGCGGGCAGAACAATGTGCAGGGCGCGAGTGACGCGGGGCTCATCCCCATGATGTTCCCGAACTACCAGCGCGTGGACAACGCCGGAGCGCATGCATGGTTCGAAGACTTCTGGGGCACCCAACTCGATGAAGCGCCCGGCTACACGGTGGTCGAGATCATGCACAAGGCCCTGGCCGACGACAGCGATCCGCACAAGGTGCGCGGCATGTACATCATGGGCGAGAACCCGGCCATGAGCGACCCCGATCTGAACCACGCGCGCCACGCGCTGGCCAGCCTGCAGCACCTGGTGGTGCAGGACATCTTCCTGACCGACACCGCCTGGCTGGCCGATGTGGTGCTGCCCGCCAGCGCCTGGCCCGAAAAGACCGGCACCGCCAGCAACACCGACCGCATGGTGCAGATGGGCCGCCGCGCGCTGAACCCGCCGGGAGATGCGCAGCCTGACCTGTGGATCATTCAGCAACTCGCCGCGCGGATGGGCTTGGACTGGAGCTACGAAGGCGAAGAGTCCGGCGTGGCCGCTGTCTACGACGAAATGCGCCAGGCCATGCACGCCAGCATCGAGGGCATCACCTGGGAGCGTCTCGCGCGCGACTCCAGCGTGACTTACCCCTGCCTCACGCCCGACGACCCGGGCCAGCCCATCGTCTTCACTGAAAAATTCCCCACGCCTACGGGCCGCCTGCAACTGGTGCCCGCCAGCGTGATCCCGGCGGCAGAAAAGCCTGACGCCGACTACCCGCTGGTGCTCATCACCGGCCGCCAGCTGGAGCATTGGCACACCGGCAGCATGACGCGGCGCAGCACCGTGCTGGACGCGATCGAGCCCATGGCCACCGCATCGCTGCACGGTGACGAGCTGGCGCGGCTGGGCGTGCAGCCCGGTGCGCTGGTGGGTATTCGCTCGCGGCGCGGCAGGGTGCAGGTGCGCGTGCGGCGGGACGACGGCACGCCGCGCGGCACGGTGTTCATGCCGTTTGCGTATGTGGAGGCGGCTGCCAATCTGCTGACCAACGCAGCGCTGGACCCGTTTGGCAAGATTCCGGAGTTCAAGTACTGCGCCGTGGCGGTGGAGCGGCTGGAAGTCGCTGCAAGCTGAGGAAGCTCAAGGGGCTTTGCAGGCCGTGCCGACCATGGCCTCGCGCCGGGGTACAGTCGGCGTCCATGACTGCCCCGCGCCCCTACACCGACGTCGCCGTGATCATGCGGTGCGAGCACATCGACAACCGCTGGCAACCCTGGCGCTGGTCGCTGGCCGAGGTGGTGGTCCACGAACCCACCTTCGGTAGCGAACCCCGGCCGCTGATCCAGGACGAGCGCGAGCAGCGCTGGTTGTTCCCCGGCTTTCGCGTGGAGCTGTTCCGTGACGATGCCGAGGGCTACCACCTCAACCTCACTTCCCCGGCCCCCTGCTGGTTTGTGATGTGGCGCCGCGATGAAGACACAGGCACCGGCGCTATCCCCCTGGCCCGCCCCGTGGCGGTGAGCCTGAGCTATCACGACGCTGGCCGCTGGCTGGACGCGCAGGAAACCGTGGAGCAGGTGCCTGCCGACCCCGAGGTGGTGGAGGCGCTGCGTGCCTTTGTGGCCGAGCATTACCAGCCCGAGCCCAAGCGCCGCAAGCGTCCGGACAGCTTCCGCACCTTGCAGGACCGCTTTGGCAACCCGGCCTCGGTGTCCACCGAGAAGCTCCGTGGCGGGGGCGGAGGGGGCGGCCATGGCTGATGGATTCCTTGGGCGCTGGTCGCGCCGCAAGCAGGATGTGCAGGCGGGCAAGCCTGTTCAGGACCCTCCGTCGCCTGCACGCACCCCTGCACCGCAGATAGCGCCTCCAAGCCCGTCGCCAGCGCCAGTGTCTGCGGTTGCACCAGCTGCCCCCGTCACCCCGGCACCCGATGCGCCACCACCGCCCACGCTGGCGGATGCCGAGGCGCTCACCCCCGCATCGGACTTCAAACCATTCGTGTCCCGCGCGGTGTCGCCCGAGGTGCGCAACCTGGCCATGAAGAAGCTGTTTGCCGACCCGCACTTCAATGTGATGGACGGTCTGGACATCTACGTCGGCGACTACACCCAGCCCGACCCGCTGCCCGCGGGCATGCTGCGCAAGATGGCCAGCGCACATGCGCTCGGCTTCTTTGACCACGAGAAAAAGGCATCGGCCGCTGCACCCGGTCTGCCGGGCGATCAGGCGCCGGATGCGGCTGCTGCGGCCCCAATATCCCCGCCGGCCAGTCAGCCTCGGGATGATGCGGAGGCGCAAGGCCCCGCAGACGTGGCACAGTCCCGGGTATGCAACGCTGTTCCTAGCGTTCCTTCCAGCGAGCCTGAGGTGGCCCCGCGCCCTGCCCAGGATGCGGTGGTCACGCCAGCCAGCCATACCCACAATGACCACGACGCTCATTTGCGACTGCAACCAGACGATGCCCCTCAACGCCAAGGCGTTGGGCGAGGCACTGCATGAAGACCTGACCCTTCACTCTACCCTGTGCCGGCGTGACGCAGGGGCGTTCCAAAAGGCCATCCAGTCCGGGCAGGACGTGGTGGTGGCCTGCACCCAGGAGCAGCGCCTGTTTGGCGACCTGGGCCAGCAGACCGAAGGGGCGGTGTCGCCCATCCGGTTTGTGAACATCCGCGAAACCGGGGGCTGGAGCCGCGATGCCGCCAAGGCCAGCCCCAAGATCGCCGCCCTGCTGGCCGCAGCGCGTTTGCCCGACCCGCCACCCGTGCCTACGGTCACCTACAAGAGCACGGGCCGCTTGCTCATCATCGGCCCGCTGGACCAGGCCGAGCAGGCCGCTGCCCTGGTGTCGGATGTGCTCGATGTGACGCTGTTCACCCAAGGCCCCGGCAATGCCGGCGGCGCGCAGGCGCGGCGCTACCCGGTGCTGGGTGGGCGCATCACAGGGCTCACAGGCTGGCTGGGTGCGTTTGAGCTGCAGTGGTCTGCCGACAACCCCATCGACCTGGACCTGTGCACGCGCTGCAATGCCTGCGTGGCGGCTTGTCCTGAAAATGCCATCGGTCTTGACTACCAGATCGACATGGCCGCCTGCCAGTCTCACCGCGCCTGCGTGAAGGTGTGTCAGGTCGCTGGGGCTATCGACTTCACTCGCGATGCCGCGGCGCAGACCGAGCGTTTTGACCTGGTGCTGGACCTGCGTGCGCCCACCGCCACGCCCACCTTTTTGCAGCATGCGCTGCCGCAGGGTTACCTGCGCTGGGACGGGCGGGACCTGGGCACGCTGCTCAAGCTGCGCGAGCTGGTGGGTGAGTTCGAGAAGCCCAAGTTTTTTGCCTACAAACAAAAGCTATGCGCCCACAGCCGCAACGAAACCGTGGGCTGCAATGCGTGCGTGGACATCTGCTCGGCCGAGGCCATCGCCAGCGACAAGAGCCGTCAGCAAATCAAGGTGAACCCCAACCTGTGTGTGGGCTGCGGTGCCTGCACCACCGTGTGCCCCACGGGCGCGCTGACCTATGCCTACCCCAGCGCAACGGATCAGGGCACCAAGCTCAAGACGCTGCTGTCCACCTACGCGGCTGCCGGTGGCAAGGATGCGGTGGTGCTGCTGCACAGCCAGGAGCGCGGCCAGTCGCTGGTCGAAGAACTCGGCCGTGCCGCCCAACTGAAGCTGGCGCACGGAGTGCCTGCCAATGTGATCCCGGTGGCGCTGTGGCACACAGCCAGCACCGGCGTGGACCTGTGGCTGAGTGCCATCGCCTACGGCGCCTCGCAAGTGGTGGTGCTGAGCTCCGACGAAGAAGCCCCGCAGTACCTCGATGGCCTGCAGGCGCAAATGGATGTGGCGCAGGCCATCCTGCGTGGCCTGGGCTACACCGGCACCCATGTGCAGTTGCTGCGCGCCAACCACCCCACCGCGCTGGACGCGGCACTGCAGGCTTTGGGCCAGACGCGCCAGAAGACCCCGGCCGTGGCGGCCCGCTTTGCGGTGGCGCAAGAGAAACGCAGCACGCTGGAGATGGCGCTCGACCATCTGACGGAGCAAGCCCCCATGCCCGTGGCCGAGCGGCCTGTGGCTATTGCGCTGCCCGCGGTGGGCTCCCCTCTGGGCACCATCGAGGTCAACAAGGACCGCTGCACCCTGTGCCTGAGCTGTGTGAGCGCCTGCCCGGCCAGTGCGCTGCAGGACAACCCGCAGCTGCCGCAATTGCGCTTCATCGAAAAGAACTGCGTGCAGTGTGGCCTGTGCGCCACCACCTGCCCGGAAGACGCCATCACCCTGCAACCGCGCCTGCTGCTCACGCCCGAGCGCGCGCAACTGCGGGTGCTCAACGAGGCCAAGCCCTGGGCCTGTGTGCGTTGCAGCAAACCCTTTGGCACGGTGAAAGCCATCGAGGCCATGCTCGGCAAGCTCTCGGGCCACCCCATGTTCCAGGGCGAGGCGCTGGAGCGCTTGAAGATGTGCAGCGACTGCCGTGTGATCGACCTGTATTCCGCAGAAAACGAGACGAAAGTGACCGACCTGTGAGCGCCTCATCCACCTTGACTCCCCTGGGCGGCAGCTCTGCGCTCGATGAGGAAACCGCCCGCGCCGAGCTGTACGGTTTGTTATCGCAGCTGTATTACGCGGCGCCCAGTCCGGAGCTGTTGTCCGCCTTGCGCGTGGCCGTGACCGAGGCGCCCGCCAGCGGGGGCTTTTTGCAGGAGCCCTGGCAGCAACTCGTGGCAGCGTCGCGTGCGCTCAGCGACGCTGAGATTGCGCAGGAGTTTGATCGGCTGTTTGGCGGCGTGGGCAAGCCTGAAGTGTTTCTGTACGGCTCGCACTACCTCAGCGGGTTTCTCAATGAAAAGCCGCTGGCGCGCCTGCGCACCGATCTGCAGCAACTGGGCCTGGCGCGGGATGAGGTCATGCCCGAGACCGAGGACCATGTGGCCTACCTGCTGGAGGTGATGCGCTACTTGATCGCGGGAGATGATGTAGCTGTCTGCAACCTGACATCCCAGCGTGAATTTTTTTCAACGCATCTGCAGCCCTGGGTTTTGCAACTCTGCGATGCCTTGGCTGCACAGCCACAAGCACGGTTTTATGCGGCTGTGGCGCACTTCACGCGGGCCTTTGTGTCGGTGGAGACCCAGGGCTTCGACATGTTGGATTGATCCCTGGGAGTGCTCGTAAACCCTAGTTCGACCGCTACAAAAGATGAGTGTGTTACTGGGAGTTGTAAAGCCCGATGGCGGGTTTTTACACACTGACATAGACTGTATGAATTCCGTTTCATAGCTGCCAGCCTTTCTGGAGACAAGCATGCAGAACAGCCAGCCAAATTCCTCCCGCCGGAGCTTCTTCTCCGGTGCTGCCACCGTAGGCGCTGCCGCAGCAGCCGTGGTGGCCCTTCCCCAAGTGGCTCCGTCCGATGCCGTGGTGTCCGAACCCGCGCGCGTCGCACCCGAAAAGGGCGGTGGTTATCACCTGTCTGCCCGCGTGAAGCAGTACTACAAGACCACCCAACTCTGACATCGGGGCACGCCATGTTGCTAACCAAGAAGTCTTCCCATTCCGTGCAGGGCAACAGCTCTGCGTCGCCTTTTGTGCACAGCCTGCGCCGTGGCCTGTCGCAGGCCCTGCCCACCATGGACCGCCGCTCGTTCCTGCGTCGCTCCGGTCTGGGGGTGGGCGTGGGCATCGCCGCGTCCCAGCTCACGCTGGTCAAGAAATCCAACGCCGCCGAAGGTGCCAAGGTTGGCATCGGCGACAGCAAGATCGAAGTGCGCCGCACCGTGTGCACCCACTGCTCGGTGGGTTGCGCCGTGGATGCGGTGGTTGAAAACGGTGTGTGGGTGCGCCAGGAGGCGGTGTTCGACTCGCCCATCAACCTGGGCGCCCACTGCGCAAAGGGCGCGGCCTTGCGTGAGCACGGCCACGGCGAGTACCGCCTGCGTTACCCCATGAAGCTCGTCAACGGCAAGTATGAGCGCATCAGCTGGGACACGGCACTGAACGAGATCACTGCCAAGATGCAGGAGCTGCGCAAGGCCAGCGGCCCTGACAGCGTGTACTTCGTGGGTTCGTCCAAGCACAACAACGAACAGGCCTACCTGCTGCGCAAGTTCGTGAGCTTCTGGGGCACCAACAACTGCGACCATCAGGCGCGCATTTGCCACTCGACCACGGTGGCAGGTGTGGCGAACACCTGGGGCTATGGCGCCATGACCAATTCGTACAACGACATGCAGAACAGCAAGGTCGCTCTGTACATCGGCTCCAACGCGGCCGAGGCCCATCCGGTGTCCATGCTGCACATGCTGCACGCCAAGGAAACCGGCTGCAAGATGATCGTGGTGGACCCCCGCTTCACCCGCACGGCGGCCAAGGCCGACGAGTACGTGCGCATCCGCTCGGGCACCGATATTCCGTTCCTGTTCGGTCTGCTGTACCACATCTTCAAGAACGGCTGGGAAGACAAGAAGTACATCAACGACCGTGTCTATGGCATGGACAAGGTGCGCGACGAAGTGCTGGCCAAGTGGACCCCGGACAAGGTCGAAGAGGCCTGTGGCGTCAAGGAAGACCAGATGTTCAAGGTCGCCAAGATGCTGCACGACAACAACCCCGGCACCATCGTCTGGTGCATGGGACAAACGCAGCACACCATCGGCAACGCCATGGTGCGTGCATCGTGCATCCTGCAACTGGCCCTGGGCAACGTCGGCAAGAGCGGCGGCGGCACCAACATTTTCCGTGGCCACGACAACGTGCAGGGCGCGACCGACGTCGGCCCCAACCCCGACTCGCTGCCGGGCTACTACGGCCTGGCCGAGGGCTCTTGGAAGCACTTCGCCAACGTGTGGGGTGTGGACTTCGAGTGGATCAAGAAGCAGTACGCATCGCCCGCGATGATGACCAAGAACGGCATCACCGTGTCGCGCTGGATCGATGGCGTGCTGGAGAACAACGAGCTGATCGACCAGGACTCCAACCTGCGCGGCGTGTTCTTCTGGGGCCATGCGCCCAACTCGCAGACCCGTGGCCTCGAAATGAAGCGCGCCATGGACAAGCTGGACCTGCTGGTGGTGGTGGACCCGTATCCATCGGCCACCGCCGCCATGGCCGCCATGCCCGGCAAGGCCGAGGACTTGAACCCCAACCGCGCGGTGTACCTGCTGCCAGCGGCCACGCAGTTCGAGACCAGCGGATCGTGCACGGCCTCCAACCGTTCCATCCAGTGGCGCGAGAAGGTGATCGAGCCGCTGTGGGAGAGCCGCTCCGACCACATGATCATGTATCAGTTCGCACAAAAGCTCGGCTTTGCCGATGAGCTGTGCAAGAACTACAAGATGCAGAAGGTCAAGGGCATGGACGAGCCCGTGCCCGAGGACATCCTGCGCGAAATCAACAAGTCGGTCTGGACCATTGGCTACACCGGCCAAAGCCCTGAGCGCCTGAAGGCCCACATGAAGAACATGCACTTGTTCGACGTGAAGACCCTCAAGGCCAAGGGCGGTAAGGACAAGGAAACCGGCTACGACTTTGGTGGCGACTACTTTGGCCTGCCATGGCCCTGCTATGGCACGCCCGAGCTCAAGCACCCTGGCTCGCCCAACCTGTACGACACCTCCAAGCATGTGATGGACGGTGGCGGTAACTTCCGTGCGAACTTCGGTGTGGAAAAAGACGGCGTCAATCTGCTGGCCGAAGACGGCTCGCATTCGCTGGGCTGCGAGATCACCACAGGCTACCCTGAGTTCGACCATGTGCTGCTGAAAAAGCTGGGCTGGTGGGACGACCTGAGCGATGCCGAGAAGGCCAAGGCCGAAGGCAAGAACTGGAAGACCGACCCCACGGGCGCGATCATCCGTGTGGCCCTGAAGCATGGTTGTCATCCTTTTGGCAACGCGAAGGCGCGCGCTGTGGTGTGGAACTTCCCTGATGCTATTCCGCAGCACCGCGAGCCCCTGTATGGCACGCGGCCGGACCTCATGGCCAAGTACCCCACCCACGACGACAAGAAGGCCTTCTGGCGCCTGCCCACGCTCTACAAGACCGTGCAGGAAAAGAACATTGCCGACAAGGTGAGCGAGAAGTTCCCGCTCATCATGAGCTCGGGCCGTTTGGTCGAGTACGAAGGCGGCGGCGAGGAAACCCGCTCCAACCCCTGGCTGGCAGAGTTGCAGCAGGAGTCGTTTGTCGAGATCAACCCCAAGACCGCTGCGGACCGCGGTATCCGCAACGGCGAGCGCGTGTGGCTCAGTTCGCCCACGGGCGCCCGCATCAACGTGCAGGCGCTGGTCACCGAGCGTGTGGCACCCGACACGGTGTGGATGCCGTTCCACTTCTCGGGCCGCTGGCAGGGGGCGGACATGCTGGCGTATTACCCCAAGGGCGCTGCACCCGTGGTGCGCGGTGAAGCCGTGAACACGGCCACCACCTATGGCTACGACAGTGTGACCATGATGCAAGAAACCAAGACCACGATCTGCAACGTGGAACGCGCCTGATCGCGCCACGCAAGGAGACACACATGGCACGAATGAAATTCATCTGCGACGCAGAGCGCTGCATCGAGTGCAACGGCTGCGTGACCGCCTGCAAGAACGAACACGAAGTACCCTGGGGCGTGAACCGCCGTCGCGTGGTCACCCTGAACGACGGTGTGCCGGGCGAGAAGTCCATCTCGGTGGCCTGCATGCATTGCAGCGATGCACCCTGCATGGCGGTTTGCCCCGTTAATTGCTTCTACCGCACCGAAGAGGGCGTGGTGCTGCACGACAAGGATGTGTGCATCGGCTGCGGCTACTGCAGCTATGCCTGCCCCTTCGGTGCGCCGCAGTTCCCTGCGTCCGGCACTTTTGGTGTGCGCGGCAAGATGGACAAGTGCACCTTCTGCGCCGGTGGCCCTGAGACCCACGGCAGCCAGGCCGAGTTTGAAAAATACGGCCGCAACCGACTGGCCGAGGGCAAACTGCCCGCCTGCGCCGAAATGTGCTCGACCAAGGCCCTGTTGGCCGGTGATGGCGATGTGGTGGCGGACATCTTCCGCAACCGCGTGGTGCAGCGTGGCAAGGGTGCCGAGGTGTGGGGCTGGGGCACGGCCTACGGCTCACAACAGGCAGGCCAGCCTGCAGGAGGCAAGTCATGATGCAGCGCACCGTACACCTGACCCTGGCCGCTGCGGTGGCCGCCCTGGCACTCACAGCCTGCGGCGAGAAACCGCAGACCGGCATGGGCATCCGCAGCGATGCTCCGCCTTACGCGGGCACTGGCAGCAACTTCACGCAGCCTGGCTGGAAAGCCGGTGACAAATCCAGCTGGGAAGCGCAGTTGAAAGCGCGCCAGCAGTACGGCCAGAACGAATACACCCGCACCCAGGCGAAGTGAGGTCCACCATGAAATACATCGTGTGGTCCATGGCCCTGGCGGCCAGTCTGGCCTGCGGGCTGGCTGGCGCACAGGCGCAGCCAGCTGCGCCAGACGCAGCGGCCCCCTCGGCCCCCGCAGCCGCCACCGCGCCCGCTGCCGTGGGCGGCGTACAAAGCCAGAACATCTTTCAGGTCAAACCCGACGCCAGCGCTGATCCCAAATACGCTGAACAGAGCAACGGCGAACGCATGAAGGTGCAGCCCGGTAACAACGCGCCCATGTGGCGCCAGGTCGGGCAGGGCGTGACGGGCTACAGCAGCCTACCGGTGACCCAGGCGCCCGAGGCGGGCAACCTGATCCAACGCTTTGTGCAGTACCCTGGCTCGCGCTACACCAATGCGGGCGAGGCGTGGCGGCAAGTGCGCAACCACTGGATCATCCCCTACGGTGCGGCGCTGTTTGCCATCGTGTTGCTGGCTTTGGGCATCTTCTACTTTGTGAAAGGCCCGCTGGGGCATGAGCATCCCGACGGCACCGGTCCCCGCCGTATCGAGCGTTTCACCCCGTTCGAGCGCGCGGCCCACTGGGCCAATGCGTTTGCATTCATCGCGTTGGCCATCTCCGGCATAGTGATGGCGTTTGGCAAGTTCTTCCTGTTGCCCATCCTGGGGACCACGCTGTTTGGCTGGTTGACCTATGCGCTCAAGAACGTGCACAACTTTGTGGGCCCGTTGTTTGCTGTGTCGCTGCTGGTGATCATTCTCACCTTCATCAAGGACAACATCGCCAACCGCGCCGACTTTGTCTGGCTGGCCAAGGGCGGCGGCATGCTGGGCAAGGGCAATCACGAGGTGCCCTCACACCGCTTCAATGCGGGCGAGAAGGGCCTGTTCTGGTGGGGCATCACCATCCCCGGCATCTTTGTGGTGGCCACGGGCCTCGTGCTCGATAAGCTCATTCCCGGCATTGGCGACGTACGTGGCGACATGCAGATCGCCCACATGATCCACGCCACCCTGGCCATCTGGATGATGGCGTTGATCTGTGGCCACATCTACATGGGCACAGTGGGCATGAAGGGCGCCTACAAGGCCATGCGCACCGGCTATGTGAGCGAGGGCTGGGCCAAGGAACACCATGAGCTGTGGTACGACGATGTGCAGGCCGGCAAGATCCCGCGCCAGCGCAGCGCCAGCCAGTCAGCGACCGACGTAGCAGCATCTGCGGGCCAGCAGCCCGCCCAGGTATGAGGATCCACTCCATGACGAGATCAAGCATCCGCACCTCTTTGCTGGCGCTGTGCGCGGCAGCCGTATGCACGGTGGCATCTGCCAAGCTGCCGGCCCCGTCCCCCGAGGCCGCAGCCAAGGCCGCCGAAGCCGCCGCCAAGGCCGCATGGGCCGGCAAGGTGGACAACTACAAGCTGTGCCTATCGCAAGACAAGGTGGCCGCGCACTACCGCAAGACCACGCCCTCGGCCAAGCCAGCGGCTGCGGGTGGAGCTGCTTGCGCAGATCCCGGCCCCTTCGCCTACACACCGCCAGCCGCCAAACCGGCCGAGGCTGCAGGCGCCCATTCGCCACCAGGCACGGCCAGCAGCCCTCCCAGCACGCAGGTGCCCGCAGCAGCGACGGCACCCGCTTCGAAGTCCTGACGCACACTGTCGCTTCAGGCCGCGAGCCGCGTTCCCTTGTGGGGCGCGGCTTTTTTTGTGGGCGGTGGTGCGAAGGGGGCCTGGCGGGGCCCACGTGCCGGGGCGCCGTGGCGCAACCACTTCGCAACCTATTCCCTTTCGCCCACCGCTGGCGTCTTGCACTGCGTATATTTGCCCCATGAGTTCTTCATCTGCCCCTTCCGGCTCGTCCATGCCCGCGCTGCCGCGCTTGACGCGGGCCCATGCCCCGCTCACCCACGCGGTGGAGATCGTGAATGAGCTGGGCGAGCGCGAGCAGGTGCAGATCCCGGCCGAGCGTCCGTTGACGATTTATGTGGACAAGCGCGAGCTCGTCACGCTGATGACATTGGGTGCGCAACCGGAGTTGCTGGTGCTGGGCTACTTGCGCAACCAGCGGCTGGTCGAGTCGGTGTTCGACATTGAATCCATCACGGTCGATTGGGAGGTGCATGCCGCTGCCGTGCGCACGCGCCACGGCATCGCGCGCATTGAGGAGCGCACGGCCAGCAAGGTTGTCACCACGGGCTGCGGGCAGGGCAGCGTGTTTGGCGGGCTCATGGACGAAGTGGACCGCATCCAGTTGCCCGACGCCCGCCTGACCCAGGGCCAGCTTTACGGCATCGTCAATGCGATTCGCCTCAAGGAGACCACCTACAAGTCGTCCGGCTCGGTCCACGGCTGCGCGTTGTTCCAGGGGGAGGAGCTACTCACCTTCGTGGAGGATGTCGGGCGCCACAATGCCATCGACACCATCGCCGGCTGGATGTGGATGAACCCTGAAACGTCTTCGTCAGGCAGCCCCGCTGAAGGCTCTGCGTCTGTTCCCATGTCGGGGGCGGACAAGGTGTTCTACACCACGGGCCGCCTCACCAGCGAGATGGTCATCAAGTCCGCGCAGATGGGTGTGCCCATCGTGGTGTCCCGCAGCGGCATGACACAGATGGGCCACGCCGTGGCCCAGCAGTTGGGCCTGTGCGCCATCGGGCGCGCGACCAATCGCCGCTTTGTCTGCTACAGCGGTGCGCACCGCCTGGTTCTGCAGCCGGAGCTGGCGCAGGCACCCGTTGTGCCACCCGTGCAGAGTGCTGGCCCACGCTGAGGCCCAGAGGCGCTGGGCGTGCACCGCCGGATGGGGGCAGGACGAAAAAAAGCCGGCGTCTGAGCGCCGGCTTTTCGTTGTGGATCGTCAGGGCTTAGTAGCGACCGCCGCCAAAGCCGCCGTTGCCATAGCCAACGTCCGAGCGCTTGTTGGTGTTGTAACCCGAGGCGCTGTAGCCGCCGGCACCGCCGGTGGTTTCACGGGGGCGGGCGAGGTTGACCACGATCGAGCGTCCATCCACGGACATGCCGTGCATTGCGCTGATGGCGGCCTGGGCCACTTCGGCATTGGCCATTTCCACGAATCCAAAGCCTTTGGAGCGTCCGGTTTCGCGGTCCATCATGACCTTGGCGGAAGACACGCCGCCGAACTCGGCGAAGTTGCTTTCGAGGGTGGCGTCGGTCACGGAGTAGGGCAGGTTGCCCACGTAGATTTTGCTGCTCATGGAAGAGCCTTTCTGAGATGTGGTGCGCACGAAAAGCGTACCGTGGGGAGACAGCTGCGCGCGCCGGCTGGCCTGGCAACTGAAGGGGTGGAATGGGGTGACTGGTGAAAACGATCTGGCGTTGGCAGATCAATCCATCAGCACACAGGCGGGTGCGCCATGCAGGTCTGGAGCCAGCCCTGGGTGACTGCAAAGAGCCGCGCCGCCTCGCGCGAGGCAAAGGCTTTGTCAAAACGGAATACGCGGCAGTAGCTGCCGTTGCCTGCGGCGCGCTGGACCGAGAAGGAGGCGCGAAAGCCGCCGCAGTCGGTTGGGTGTGTCGCGGGCGAAACGACGTACTGGCCCATGGAAATGGCGTTATTGGAAATCTGGTGCATTCGGGAACGCAGACCTGCACAGGTTTGCGTGAGCATCGATGGACTCGGTGGGCTGCAGCTCTTCAGACCCACTGGGCGACAAGCGTCGCCAAAGGTGGCCTGCCTGGGGCGTTGAAATCGCGTGGAGGCAGGGGTTGCGATGACAGCTCGCGTCGTGAGCGGTAACTGCAACGAGTCGAATTATGCTCCATAAGTTATTTAATATCTAATCAATATTATTTTTGGTTTTATTTTGCCGTTGGGAAGGCCCTTGCCAGCGGTACGAGCGCCGAGGCAATGGCGCCATGGACCAGGCTCTTGCTTGCTCGGCTCAGGGGCTCGCGGAGTGGCGCGCAGCCTCCGTGTTTCGGCTGCGGTCATGCGCATCAAGACGTCAACCTGCGATGGCATGATGCGCGCATGAAAGACCTGAACGCCAGCAGCAGCACCTGGGCCGACACGTTACCCAGCCAATGGGGCCCCGAGTTGGCCCACACGGAAATTGAAGTTCCTTTGGGCCGATCGCCGCAAGACCCGCCGCCATCGCTGGCAGGCAGGGCGGCTCTTGCGCCGGAACGCCTTTCGCTGTGGGGCTGGATGCGCGAGGGATTGCGCGCGGCCTTGTTCCTTACGCCGCGCACGGGGGCCGCAGCGCCTACGCCCTGGCAATTGCTGGTGCTGTCGCTGATCAGCGCGGCGCTGCTGGTGGGGGCCGCACGGTGGCAGGTGGTGGGCCCTGCGCAGTTCAGCCTGCGGGGTTGGCTTGCACCCATGTGGAGCGGCCTGGTGCTGCTGTGGCTGGCATGGTGGGCCATGGCGCCCGCACAGCGAGCGCCGGCCCTGGCGGGCGAGCCTGGGTCCCTTGGCCTTTCCGGCGGATTGGCGGCCTGGTATGTGCTCTCGGCATGGGCCCCTCTGGGCCCCTTGCTGGTGCTGTATGTGTTGATGGGGATGGCGGTTCACCAGCCGGAGTGGTGGAGCGGCGCGGTGGCCAGCATCGTTTTCTGGGTCGCCTATGGTGTGCTCACTGTGTGGGTGCTGGCCGCCCTGGTGGTTGTGAGCGCACGCTTCATCCGCTCCCGTGTGCGAACCGCGGTGTTTGGGCTGGCGATGGCCGCAGTGGTGGGCGTGGGGATGTGGCAGTTTCAGGACCAGCCTTGGGAGGAGGACGCCCAGGCGCTGGCGGATGCCTCTGCGCAGTCGGCCGACGGTGCACCGCCTCCCGAACCTGCACACCTGGCACTGTCACAGGGCCTGTTTGAAGACCAGCAGCTGCTGTGGCAACAGCAGGTGGAGGCCTTGGCGCCAGAGCGCCCTGGCGTGACGGATGTCTACGGGCTGGTGTTTGCCCCCTATGCGGATGAAAACGTGTTCCGCCGCGAAAGCAGCATGGTCAGCGCGCTGCTGCAGGAGCGGTTTGACGCCCAGGGGCGGGTGCTGCACCTGCTCAACCATGCGGACACTGCGAAGACCCACCCGTGGGCAACGCCCGAGAACCTGCAGCGCGCCATTGCTGCCCTGGCCGCACGCATGGACCGGGAGCGCGATGTGCTGGTGATCTACATGACCTCGCACGGCGCGCGCAACCATGAGCTGGCGGCGTCGCATTGGCCGCTGGAGGTGCCGCCGGTGACACCCGAGATGCTGCGCACAGCGCTCGATGAGGCGGGCATCCGCAACCGGGTGATCGCGGTGTCCGCATGCTTCTCCGGAGGCTGGATCGAACCGCTGGCCACGGACAGCACCCTGATCATGACGGCGGCCGATGCCACCCACACCTCGTATGGCTGCGGCAGGTTGTCGGAGCTGACCTTTTTTGGCCGCGCGGTGTTCAATGAGCAACTGCGCCAGACCCATTCTTTTACCGAGGCATTTGCCAAAGCGGTCCCGCTGATCCAGCAGCGCGAGGTCGAGGCCGGAAAAGTCGATGGCTTCTCGAACCCGCAGATCCGCGTGGGCCCGCAGATCACCCCTGTGTTACAGGCCCTGGAGCAACGGCTGCAGGCGCTGGCCACCAACGCCACCCATGAAATCCCCGCCGTGGCAGGGGGCACGGCAGAACCGGTGCTGGCGACGGTTGCGGCGACCCCGCCCGCTGCCACCCCCACTGCGCGGCCCTGAAGGTTGGCCTTGATCCGGCACTAACACCCCACAGACCGCCAGCCCGTTTGCTTTGCGCTAAGGTCCGCCCATGAACCTGTCTTTCTTGCGCCTTGGCTGGCGCACCCTGGCCCGGGACCTGCGTGCGGGCGAGTTGCGCCTGCTGATCGTGGCCGTCACCCTGGCCGTGGCCGCGCTCACGTCAGTGGGGTTTTTTGCGGACCGCCTGCAAGGGGGCCTGCAGCGCGATGCCCTGCAACTGCTGGGGGGTGATGCAGTGGTGGCCAGCGACAACCCGACGCCAGCCGCTTTTGTGGAGCGCGCCAAGGCGCTCGGGCTCCAGTCGGTGACCACGCTGGGCTTTCCGACCATGGGCCGCGCGAGCGATGCGCAGGGTGGTGCCAGCAAGCTGGTGGCACTCAAGAGCGTGCAGCCGGGCTACCCGCTACGCGGCAGCCTCACGGTGGCGGATGCTCCTGGCGCGCTGGAGCAGCCGACGCGCGACATCCCGGCGCCCGGCGAGGTGTGGGTGGATGCGCCGCTGCTCGAATCGCTGAACCTTGCCGTGGGCGACAAGCTGTTGCTGGGTGATGCACAGCTGCGCATTGCGCGCATCATCGTCATCGAGCCGGACCGGGGCGCGGGCTTCATGAGCTTTGCGCCGCGGGTCATGGTCAACGAAGGTGACCTGCCCGTCACGGGCCTGGTGCAGCCGGCCAGCCGCCTGACGTATCGCTTTGCCGTCATCGGCCCGGCGCCTGCCATCCAGGCGTTCAACGAGTGGGCAGTGGCCGAAGCCAAAAAACCCGAAGTGCATGGCGTGCGCGTGGAGTCGCTGGAAAGCGGCCGCCCCGAAATGCGCCAGACGCTGGACCGCGCCCAGAAATTCCTGAGCCTGGTGGCGCTGCTGGCTGCGTTGCTCTCGGCCGTGGCCGTGGCGCTGGCCGCGCGCGGGTTTGCGGCCGAGCACCTCGACGCCTCGGCCATGTTGCGCGTGCTGGGGCAGAGCCAGCGCACCATTGCGGGGGCCTACACCACCGAGTTCGCGCTCATTGGCCTGTTTGCCAGCTCGCTGGGTGTTGCGCTGGGCTACGTGGTGCATTACGCCTTCGTGCTGCTGTTGGCGGGCCTGGTGGAGTCGGCCCTGCCGCCGCCCAGCCTGTGGCCGGTGGTGTTTGGCCTGGGCATGGGGCTCACGCTGTTGTTGGCGTTTGGCCTGCCGCCGGTGCTGCAACTGGCGCAGGTGCCGCCGCTGCGGGTGATCCGGCGCGATGTGGGCGGGCTCAAGCCTGCCTCGCTGGCGGTGCTGGGAGTCGGCATAGCGGGCTTTGCGGCGCTGTTGCTGGCAGTGAGCAGCGACATCAAGCTGGGGCTGATTGCTGTCGGCGGCTTCGCGGGGGCGGTGGCGCTGTTTGCGGGGTTGTCTTGGGTGGCAGTCAAGCTGTTGCGCAAGAGTGTGAACGAGGCCACGGCCCCGCGCTGGCTGGTGCTGGCCACGCGGCAGATCTCTGCACGCCCGGCCTATGCCGTGGTGCAGGTCAGCAGCCTGGCCGTGGGCTTGCTGGCCCTGGTGCTGCTGGTGCTGCTGCGCACCGACCTCATCAGCAGCTGGCGCAAGGCGACGCCGCCCGACGCGCCCAATCGCTTTGTCATCAACGTGATGCCAGACCAGTCCGAGGCGTTTCAGCAGACGCTCAAGGACAGCGGCGTGGCGCGCTACGACTGGTACCCCATGATCCGGGGTCGCCTGGTGGCCGTGAACGGCAAGCCGGTGGGCCCCGACAACTACACCGACGACCGCGCCAAGAGGCTGGTGGACCGTGAATTCAACCTCTCCAACGCCGTGGAGGCACCGCCCCACAACCAGGTGGTGGCCGGACGCTGGACGCCGGGTGAGGAGGGCGCCATCAGTGTGGAAGAAGGTATTGCCCAAACTTTGGGCCTGCAGTTGGGGGACCGCTTGCAGTTCGATATGGGCGGTGTACAGGACGAGGCCCGCATCACCAGCCTGCGCAAGGTGGACTGGGGCTCCATGCGCGCCAACTTCTTTGTGATGTACCCGGTGGCAGAGGTCAAGGACGTTCCGGTCACCTACCTGGCCGCCTACCGCGCCCCCGAGACCCACGGTTTTGACAATGCGCTGGTGCGCCAGTTTCCCAACATCACCAATGTGGACATGGGCGCCACCATTGCCCAGGTGCAGCGGGTGCTGGAACAGGTGATCCGGGCGGTGGAGTTTCTGTTTGCCTTCACGCTCGCGGCCGGGCTGGTGGTGTTGTTTGCCGCCGTGACCGCCACCCGCGAAGAGCGTGCACGGGAGTACGCCATCATGCGGGCCGTGGGTGCCCGGGCAAGCCTGCTGCGCCAGGTGCAGCGGGCCGAACTGGTGGGCGTGGGTCTGCTGGCGGGCTTTCTGGCCAGTGCCGTGGCCGTGGGCGTGGGCTGGGCACTGGCCCGCTACGTTTTTGACTTCACCTGGACCGCCGCTCCCTGGGTGCCGCTGGCGGGGGCGCTGGCAGGGGCGGTGCTGGCGTTGGCTGCGGGCTGGTGGGGCTTGCGCGAGGTGCTGCTGCGCCCTGTGGTGGATACGCTACGGCGCGCCGCTGAATAGCGCGCTGGCACACAGGTCCAGTTCACTGCCTGGACAGGCGGTGGGTGTCATGGGGTGGCTTCTTCCGCCCTCGATGGCAGACCTGTTCTTTGGGTGTTTGTCGGGCCCGCCGTCCTGACAATGCCCTGCCGACCACGCAACGCCCGCACGCGGAGCAAGGGGTTGCAGCACGTTGCCCCGCAGGGGCGATATTTGTGGGCGGTTTAAACAACGAAGTGCACGTTGCCAAAAGGTAGGCCCAGACAAGTAAG
>NZ_JBMDJH010000027.1:0-51322 GCF_057809085.1 Acidovorax sp. FG48
ACCGATGACCTCTTGCATGCCATGCAAGCGCTCTCCCAGCTGAGCTATACCCCCACTAAATGACTTCAAACGCTTAGTATTTGTTGTCATCACCTGAGCCTTGAATTATAGACAGATTTTTAGCGGTTTCGCAAACGCGCTACAACTTTTTCACGTCCGACCAATTCCAGCACGGCATCGACCGATGGCGTGTGGGCGGTACCAACCGTCAACACGCGCGCAGGCATGGCCAGTTGGGGCATCTTCAGACCTTGGGCAGCCAGCACTTGCTTGAACGCTGCGCTGATGGAAGCCTTTTCCCATTCACACGCAGACAGCGCATCGGCCAGCGCGTCCAGAGCCGGTGCAATGGCATCGGTGACATGCTGCGCGCGCTCAGCATCCACGGGCGACACATCGTCATAAAAAACCTGCGCCCAGTGGGCGAGCGCAACGGTGGTGTCGCACCGGTCTTTGAACAGTGCGCAGATGCGGGGCAGACGCCCATCGGCCAGCGCCTCCGCCGAAACACCACGCGCCTGCAATTGCGGAGCCACCAGCGCCGCCAAAGCATCGTCTGCCATGGCTTTCAGATGCTGGGCATTCACCCAGCGCAGCTTGGCTTCATCGAACTGCGCCGCGCTGCGGCCCAGATGGTCGAGGTTGAACCACTGCAGGAACTGCTCACGGCTGAAGATCTCATCGTCGCCATGACTCCAACCCAGACGCGCGAGGTAGTTCACCATGGCGTCGGGCAGATAACCTTCATCGCGGTACTGCGTCACAGGCTTGGCCCCATTGCGCTTGCTCATCTTCTCGCCCTGCTCGTTCAGCACGGTAGGCAGGTGGGCATAGACCGGAGGTTCCTTGCCCAGGGCGCGGAAGATGTTGATCTGGCGTGGAGTGTTGTTCACGTGGTCGTCGCCACGGATCACATGCGTGATCGCCATGTCGATATCGTCCACCACCACGCAGAAGTTGTAGGTGGGCGTGCCATCGGGCCGCGCGATGACCAGGTCATCCAGCTCATCGTTGCTGATCTCGATGCGGCCCTTGACCTTGTCGTCCCAGGCCACCACCCCGCCCTGCGGGTTCTTGAAGCGCAGCACCGGCTGCACGCCTTCCGGAATGGCAGGCAGAGTCTTGCCAGCCTCAGGGCGCCAAGTGCCGTCGTAGCGCGGCTTCTCCTTAGCAACCATCTGCCGCTCGCGCAGCGCATCCAGCTCGGCCACGCTCATGTAGCAGGGATACACATGACCGGCAGCCTGCAACTCTGCCAGAACCGCCTTGTAACGATCCATGCGCTGCATCTGATAGAACGGGCCTTCATCGTGGTTCAGGCCCAACCAGGCCATGCCCTCGATGATGACGTCCACCGCCGCCTGGCTGGAACGCTCCAGGTCGGTATCTTCAATGCGCAGAATGAAGTCACCGCCCGTGGCGCGAGCGAATGCCCAAGGGTACAAGGCCGAGCGGATGTTGCCCAGGTGGATGAAGCCAGTGGGAGATGGCGCGAAGCGGGTGCGTACGCGGCCCGTGCTGGAAGCAGTGGTTTCAGTCATAAAAATCAATGCTGGCCCTCAACGGGGCCAGTTCTCAAGTGAGGTCAATCCATCGGGCGCAGTCAATACTGAAACAGCATCGCCCGCTTTGCCGAAAGTCCAGCATCGCTTGCGATGGCCCTGAGGGGCTGCGCAAGCCCTTGGCTACGCTTCTTGCGCGTTGGGCAAAGCAAGGCGCGAGGTGTCTTCCTCGCCTTCTTCCGCACCCACGCGTCCTTCATTCAGGCTGGCAATCCCTTCCGCCGTGATGTCGCCAGTCACGTACACGCCGTCAAAGCACGAGGCATCGAAGCCGACGATAGCGCTGTTGAGCGCACCCACGGCCTTCTTCATGCCATCCACGTCCTGGTAGATGAGAGCGTCGCAGCCGATGGCCTGGCGAATTTCTTCGACCGTGCGGCCATGGGCCACCAGTTCGCTGCTGGTGGGCATGTCGATGCCATACACATTGGGATAGCGCACAGGCGGCGCGGCACTGGCCAGGTACACCTTGCGGGCTCCCGCATCGCGCGCCATCTGCACGATCTCGCGGCTGGTGGTGCCGCGAACGATGGAATCATCCACCAGCAACACGTTGCGGCCTTTGAATTCGCTGCCAATGACATTGAGCTTCTGGCGCACCGACTTCTTGCGCACGCCCTGCCCCGGCATGATGAAGGTACGACCCACATAACGGTTCTTGACGAAGCCTTCGCGGTACGGGACGCCGAGCAGGTGCGCCAGTTGCGTAGCGCTGGGGCGGCTGGACTCGGGGATGGGAATGATCACATCGATCTCATTGGGCGGCACCGTGGACACCACGCGTTTGGCCAATGCTTCACCCAGATTCAGACGCGCCTGATAGACCGAGATGCCGTCCAACACCGAATCAGGCCGCGCGAGGTACACAAACTCAAAGATGCATGGATTGAGCTGCGGATTCTCTGCGCATTGGCTGGCGTGAACCTGGCCATCGAGCGTGATGAAAATCGCTTCGCCGGGGTTGATATTGCGCTCGAACACATGGGAGGTGCCTTCCAGCGCCACCGACTCGCTACCCACCATCACGGTGCCGTCCTGGCTGCGGCCCATGGCCAAAGGGCGAATGCCATGCGGGTCGCGGAATGCCAGCAGGCCGTGGCCTGCGATCAGCGCGATCACAGCATACGAACCCTTGATGCGCTTGTGCACCGCACGCACGGCCGTGAAAACATCCTCGGGCTGCAGAGGCACGCCGCGCGTGGCTCGTTCGAGCTCGTGCGCAAACACGTTCAGCAGGACTTCCGAGTCACTCTCCGTGTTCGTGTGGCGGTGGTCTGTCTGGAACAGCTCGGTGCGGAGTTCACGGGCGTTCGTCAGATTGCCGTTGTGCACCAGCACGATGCCGAACGGGGCGTTGACGTAAAACGGCTGGGCCTCTTCTTCGCTGTAGGCGTTGCCGGCGGTGGGGTAGCGCACCTGGCCCAGACCCACGTTGCCCGGCAGAGCACGCATGTTGCGCGTGCGAAAAACGTCGCGCACCATGCCCTTGGCCTTGTGCATGAAGAATTTGCGGCCCTGCTGGGTCACGATGCCAGCAGCATCCTGGCCACGATGCTGCAGGAGCAGCAAAGCGTCATAGATCAGCTGATTGACGGGCGCAGGACTGACGACGCCGACGATTCCACACATAGTTGTATTCCATCCGTTTGCGGGAACAGCCCCGCGGTCATCCAACGGCAGCAGCTTCTGACCGCTGCCGCTTCGATCCTCACGAAGGCAGATGCCTTCCAAATTCGTCCGGCAGCGCCGGTTTCAACCCCTTGAGCACCTCGGTCAAGACCGGTGCACCCTGCGACTCCTGCCACCACTGTGCCTCGTGCACGGGGGTGATACCCGCCACCACAGCCACCGCCAGCAACAAAACGAGGCCGCGCAACACACCAAAAACAGCGCCCAAGGTGCGGTCTGCCGGGCGTAACCCCACAGCCTCCACCAGCTTCTTGGCCACCCAGGCCAGAAAACCACAGGCAAAAACCGAAGCCACAAACACCACCACGAAGCCGGCGGCGTATCGCAACGACTCACCCGACCCACCCATGGGCAACAAGGCCGCCGCATCGGCCGCAAACCATTGCGCCACAAAAAATGAGGCCACCCAACCCAATACCGACAACACCTCAAACACCAGACCGCGCCACGCACCAATCAGCATGGAGGCCAGCAACACGGCCACAAACACCCAATCCAGCGCGGCCATGGATAAATGGCAGTCCGACTAACGGTTACAGGGTGAGCACCGAAGCCGACAGGTCCAGCGCCTTGATGCGCGCCGCCGCCTTGTCTGCCTCTGCCCGATTGGTGAACGGGCCCACGCGCACACGGGTGCGCTTTCCATCCTTCGTGTCCACCACCTGCGTATAGGTCTTGAGACCCGCCCGCTCCACCTTGGTACGTGCTTCTCGGGCCTTTTCGGCATCAGCGAAGGCACCTACCTGAACAATGAAGCGCGCCTCCTCGGCACCGGCAGCGGCGGGCGCCTCGGTGCTGCGGCCTTCCAGCAAGGCTCGGGCACGTGCCGAATCATCAGCCCGTGCAGGCTTGGGCTCTGGGGCGGGAGACGGCGCGGGAGCTGAGGGCGGCTTGGCTTCGTGTTTCACCTCAGGCTTGGCGGCTGCAGGTGCAGCTGCCGGAGGAGGAGTGGGTTTGGAGGGAGCCGGGCGAGCACTCGGCACCAGTTCTTCACCGTCCGCCAGACCATTGGCAGCGGCAGTGCGCGAAGGCGCAGGCCGCTGCGCCGCAGCCGTCGGGGCAGGCTCCGGGGTGGCTGGGGCTGCGGGCTTGGCGGCAGGTGCATCGGCCACCGGCGCGGGCACCACCAGGGGCGCTACCTTGTTGCGGTCCGGAATCTCGATGGGGATGTCCACCGGAATGGGCCGTGGCTGGGTATCAAACAGCAGAGGAAACCCAATGACCCCCACCAGCACCAGCACTGCGGCGCCAATCAAACGGTGCCGGGCGCGGCGGCGCATCACTTCGATGCTCTCAGCCTGGGGTGTGCGCGAGCGCTTGGATGGCTTTTCAGCCTGTTGCTGCTCACCCTGACCGGGCCACCGGAACTTGAAAAATGCCATGGACTAAGGACTCGTGAGGCGCTCAGGCGCCCAGATGTTTGGCGTGCAAGCGAGGTGTTCCGTTGATCAACACTCCACCCACCGTATAGAACGAGCCAAAGACCACAATTCTATCAGCGGGGTCTGCGGCGGCCACCGCCGCCTGCAGGGCCTGCAGCGGGTCGGCATGCAAGCTGGAGGTGACGTCTCGGCGACCGCCCGCCACCATGTGCACAGCATTCCACTTCTGTTGCAACACGGCAGCCGACTCTGCGCGCGGCGTGGGAAGGTCGGTGAAATACCAGCGGTCCACCAAAGGCCCGACCTTGGCCAGCATGGGCGTCAGGTCCTTGTCCGCCATGGCGCCAAACACCGCGTGGGTGGTGGGAAAGAACCCCATCGCATCCAGATTGGCCGTGAGCGCGGCCACGGAGTGCGGGTTGTGCGCCACGTCCAGCACCAGGGTCGGTTGCCCCGGCACGATCTGGAAGCGCCCCGGCAACTCCACCATGGCCATGCCGTTGCGCACAGCCTGGGCAGTCACAGGCAGCCGCTCACGCAATGCCTCGAAAGCCGCCAGCACGCCCGAGGCGTTCACCAGCTGGTTGGCCCCCCGCAGGGACGGATAAGCCAGCCCGGCATAGCGCCGCCCGCGGCCAGCCCAGTTCCACTGCTGCTTGTCACCCGAGAAATTGAAATCGCGCCCAAAACTCCACAAATCGGCGCCGATCTCTCTCGCGCGGTCCACCACACTCTGCGGGGCCATGGGGTCGCTCACGATGGCTGGGCGCCCCGTGCGCATGATGCCCGCCTTCTCGCGGCCAATGCTCTCGCGGTCCGGGCCCAGAAACTCTGTGTGGTCGATGTCGATGCTGGTGATGATGGCGCAATCGGTGTCGATCACGTTCGTGGCATCCAGGCGTCCTCCGAGGCCGACTTCGAGAATCGCCACATCCAGCAAGGCATGGCTCATCAAGCGCAGGATGGCCAGGGTGGTGAACTCAAAATACGTGAGCGAGACCTCATTGCCGTTCTGGATTCTGGCGGCCTCCACTGCCTCAAAATGCGGCACCAAATCGGCCGCCGAGACGATTTCTCCATGCACACGGCAGCGCTCTTCAAAGTGCACCAGATGCGGTGAGGTATACACGCCGGTGCGATAACCTGCCTGCAGCGCCACCGCCTCCAGCATGGCGCAGGTCGATCCTTTGCCGTTGGTGCCCGCCACCGTGATCACCGGGCACTCGAACCGCAGTGCCATGCGGCGGGCGACTTCCGCGACCCGGTCCAGGCCCATGTCGATATTGCGGGGGTGCAGCTGCTCGCAGTGGCGCAGCCAGCCTTCCAGGGTGTGGGGTTTGGTTTGCATACAGCCCGGGATTGTCGCCGAGCCCGCATTCACCCCGGCAATTTCGAGGATGATGCGCGGCATGAGCACCGTCATCACCGTCTACGGTATCCCCAACTGCGATACCGTCAAAAAATCCCGCGCCTGGTTTGCCGAGCAGGGGCTGGATATCCAGTTTCATGATTTCAAGAAGCAAGGCGTTCCCGCCGACCTGCTCCCTGGCTGGCTGAAGGCAGTCGGCTGGCAAAAGCTGGTCAATCGCCAGGGGACCACCTGGCGCAAGCTGGACGCAGCCACCCAGGCATCGGTGCAGGACGACGCGAGCGCCAGCGCATTGGTGCAGCAACAACCCAGCGTGATCAAGCGCCCCGTGGTGCAGTGGCAGGACGCCCAAGGTCTGCATGTCACGGTCGGATTTGTGCCGGACCAGTGGCCCGCCGGGCTCAATCGCGCATCCAAAGGCTGACTTCGGACGAGGAACGCGGGAAAATCGCACAAATCTTTACGCAGATTTACGGCGTCCGGGCCCCGAATTGACCTTGCGGGCCTAAACTTTTCTTCAGTCTGGTGCGTTATGTACCGACCCGAAAGGAGTTTCTCCATGAAAAAGATCGTGATTTTTTCTGCCCTGGCTGCCGTCGCCGTCGTGGCCAGCGCTCAGGAACAAGGCCGTGTCCTGTCTGCCACGCCCATCATTCAGCAGGTCGGCGTTCCGCAGCAGGTGTGTGGCAATGAGACCGTGTACAGCGGCAACCGCACGACGGGCGCTGGCGCAGTGATCGGCGCCATTGCCGGTGGCGCAGTGGGCAACACCATCGGCAAGGGCAGCGGCCGCGCCGCAGCCACCGCTATCGGGGTGCTGGGAGGAGCCGTGGTGGGTAACCAGATCGAGGGCAACGGCCAGCCGCAATACCAAAACGTGCAGCGCTGCACCACCGAGACCTACTACGAAAACCGCACCGTGGGCTACAACGTAGTGTATGAATACGCAGGCCGCCAGTACACCACCCGTACTCAGAACGATCCAGGCCGCTGGATCCCCGTGAACGTGCAGCCCGCTGGCCAGACCTATTCCACACAGCCTGACCCGTATGCCGCCCAGGGCGTGTACAGCCAGCCAGGTGTGGTGACCTCCACCTACCCTGTGCAGCCGGTGTACCAGGCGCCCCCCACCTATGTGACGCCTCCGGTGACGGTGATTGAGTATGGCTACGACAGCGGTCGCCCCTACTACCCGCACCACCGCAACCCCTACTGGCGTTGAGCGCAGGCAGCCAAGCTGCGCAGCCCAGTGAACCAAGAGCCCTTCGGGGCTCTTTTTCTTGGTGCGTGCGGTCACGTGCGCGGATTTCGTGGCAGCGCGCCGTCCGGGGCATCAGCACCCTGCCCTAAAATCTCGGGTTTCCTCCATTCCTACCCGCGCATTCCATGACCACCGAAAAAATCGACGGCGTGTCCGTCACCACCCAGGCCAATGTGTACTTTGACGGCAAGTGCGTGAGCCACGGCATCACCTTCCCGGACGGCACGAAGAAATCGGTGGGCGTGGTGCTGCCCGCTACGCTCACGTTCAACACCGGCGCGCCTGAAATCATGGAATGTGTCGCAGGCTCGTGCGAATACAAGCTGGCAGGCACCGATGCATGGGTGAAATCGTCTGCAGGTGAAAAGTTCAGCGTGCCTGGCAACTCCAAGTTCGACATCCGCGTGACAGAGGCCTACCACTACATCTGCCATTTCGGCTGAGATGCTCGGGCTGAAATTTGATTGATTTTGGCCTCTAGCGCAATTCCACACTGCGCTGGCAGCTATCATTTTTAAAGAAAACTCCATGGCAACCATCCTCCAGAACCTCCCCCTCGGCCAGAAGGTCGGCATCGCGTTTTCCGGCGGCCTGGACACCAGCGCCGCGCTGCGCTGGATGAAGAACAAGGGCGCCCTGCCCTACGCCTACACGGCCAACCTGGGCCAGCCCGACGAGCCCGACTACGACGCGATTCCGCGCAAGGCCATGGAATACGGCGCCGAGAAGGCCCGCCTGATCGACTGCCGCACGCAGCTCGCCCACGAAGGCATCGCCGCGCTGCAGGCCGGCGCTTTCCACGTGCGCACCGCCGGTGCCACCTACTTCAACACCACGCCCCTGGGCCGCGCCGTGACCGGCACCATGCTGGTGGCCGCGATGAAGGAAGACGACGTCAACATCTGGGGCGACGGCTCGACCTTCAAGGGCAACGACATCGAGCGCTTCTACCGCTACGGCCTGCTGACCAACCCGTCCCTCAAGATCTACAAGCCTTGGCTCGACCAGCTGTTCATCGACGAACTGGGCGGCCGCGCCGAAATGTCGGCCTTCATGACGAAGGAAGGCTTCGGCTACAAGATGAGCGCCGAAAAGGCCTACAGCACCGACAGCAACATGCTGGGCGCCACGCACGAGGCGAAAGACCTGGAGTTCCTCAACAGCGGCATCCGCATCGTGAACCCCATCATGGGCGTCGCCTTCTGGAAGGATGACGTGGTCGTCAAGGCCGAGGAAGTCTCGGTGCGCTTCGAAGAAGGCCAGCCCGTGGCCCTGAATGGCGTCGAGTTCAACGACCCGGTAGAGCTGTTCCTGGAGGCCAACCGCATCGGCGGCCGCCATGGTCTGGGCATGTGCGACCAGATCGAGAACCGCATCATCGAAGCCAAGAGCCGCGGCATCTACGAGGCCCCCGGCCTGGCGCTGCTGCACATTGCCTACGAGCGCCTGGTGAGTGGTATCCACAACGAAGACACCATCGAGCAGTACCGCATGAACGGCCTGAAGCTGGGCCGTCTGCTGTACCAAGGCCGCTGGTTCGACCCCCAGGCGATCATGCTGCGCGAAACCGCCCAGCGCTGGGTGGCGCGCGCCGTGACCGGCACCGTGACGCTGGAGCTGCGCCGCGGCAACGACTATTCCATCCTCAACACCGAGTCGCCCAACCTCACCTACGCGCCCGAACGTCTGTCGATGGAAAAGGTGGAAGACGCGCCGTTCAGCCCGCTGGACCGCATCGGCCAGCTGACCATGCGCAACCTGGACATCGTGGACACGCGCGACAAGCTGGGCGTGTACTCGCGCGCTGGCCTGCTGTCGCTGGGAGGCAATGCCGCCCTGGCCCAGCTGGAAAACGACCGCAAGTAAGCCCTGCAGAAGCCCCCAACTGCCAGAAGCCTCCCGGGTGCCGCCGGGAGCGCCTTGGCAGTTCCTTGGGGATAAAAATGGCTGGTAGCGCAAGTGCAATATGCCTGAGCAGCTATCAATCAATGAGTAAAGCCACCCCATGGGGTGGCTTTTTCATTGCCGCATCAGAGCAGGCGCTACACATGCACGCCCGAGGCACAGGGGCCGCAAAACACTTCGCGCGCTACACCACCACCGGCTCGGGCTCCAGCCGGATGCCAAAGCGCTCGTACACGCTGGTCTGGATGGCCTTGGCCAGGGTCATCACCTCGCCCCCCGTCACACTCTCGGCCCCCCGCCCCCGGTTGACCAGAACCAGGGCCTGCTTTTCGTACACCCCGGCCTTGCCGATGGATTTGCCCTTCCAGCCACAGGCATCGATCAGCCAGCCCGCCGCCAGCTTGATGCTGCCGTCCGGCATCGGGTAATGCACGATCTTGGGCTCGCGGGCGATGATGTCGGCGCACTGGTCGGGCGACACAGTAGGGTTCTTGAAGAAGCTACCGGCGTTGCCCACCACGGCAGGGTCGGGCAGCTTGGCGCGGCGAATGTCGCAGATCCAGTCAAAAATCTGCTCGGCACTGGGGTGCTCCACCCCGGCCTCGGCGCGGCGGCGCTCCAGGTCCAGGTAGCCCAGCACCGGCTTCCAGGGTTTGGGCAGGCGAAAGCGCACGTGGGTGATCACCGCCCGGCCAGCCAGCCCCATGCCGCGCGGCAGCCCGCTGCCGTCCTGCGCCTCAGAAGGGGCGTGCTTGAAGACCGAATCGCGATAACCGAAGCCGCATTGCGCGGCATCCAGGCTGAACGACTGGCCGGTGGCCAGATCGATGGCGTCGAGCGACTCGAAGCGGTCCTGCAGCTCGACGCCATAGGCGCCAATGTTCTGGACGGGCGATGCCCCGACGGTGCCCGGGATCAGGGCCAGGTTCTCCAGGCCGGGATAGCCGTGCGCCAACGTCCAGGCCACGGCATCGTGCCAGACTTCGCCAGCGCCCGCTTCCACGATCCAGGCCTTGGGCGTTTCCTCGACCAGGCGCAGGCCCTTGATTTCCATCTTGAGCACGACGGGCTTCACATCGCCCGTCAGGATGATGTTGCTGCCCCCGCCCAGCACAAACTTCGGTGTGGGTGCCAGTTCCGGGTCGGCCAGCACAGCCAGCAGGTCATCCACTGAACGCACACGCACCAGGGTCTGGGCGCGTGCAGCAATGCCGAAGGTGTTGCAGGGCTGTAAAGGGGCGTTTTTCTCGACTACCATTGGCCCGATTGTCGCACCCGCCCCTGCCGGCGGCCTGTGAGCCACCTTTGTTTCCCGAGATTGATTGAGACCACCATGCCATCTTTTGACACCGTCTGCGAAGCCAACCTGGTTGAAGTGAAGAACGCCGTCGAGAACACTGCGAAAGAAATCGCCACCCGCTTCGACTTCAAGGGCACTGCCGCCAGCATCGAGATCAAGGACAAGGACATCACGCTGATCGGCGACGCCGATTTCCAGCTCACCCAGATCGAAGACGTGCTGCGCAACAAGCTCACCAAACGGAATGTGGACGTGCGTTTTCTGGACATGGGCGACGTGCAGAAAATGGGCGGCGACAAGGTCAAGCAGGTCATCAAGGTGCGCAACGGCATCGAGAGCGAGCTGGCCAAGAAGATCCAGAAGCTGCTCAAGGAAAGCAAGCTCAAGGTGCAAGGCGCCATCCAGGAAGACAAGGTGCGCGTGACCGGCGCCAAGCGCGACGACCTGCAGGCCGCGATGGCCCTGATCCGCAAGGACGTGACGGACGTACCGCTGTCATTCGACAACTTCCGCGACTGATATGAAGCAACACCCCCCTGAGGCCTTGCGGGCCTTCCCCCCGCTCTCGCAGGGGCTGCGCCGTTATCAGCGCTTCATCGCCCTGTGCATCGGGTTGCTGCTGGCCCCCGCATGGGCGCATGCGCAGGCCGTGGCGCTGGCGGGTGTGCTGGGCAGCAAGGTACTGCTGGTGGTGAACGCCAGCCCGCCCAAGGCTGTGGGCGCGGGGGACGATTTCCAGGGGGTGAAAGTCATCGCTGTCGCCAAGGACGAGGCCACTGTGGAGATCCAGGGCGCGCGGCGCACGCTGCGGCTGGGCGAGGCACCCGTGAGCGTGGGCGGGCGCAGTGGCAGCGGCAAACGCATTCAGCTGGTGGCTGACGGCCGCGGGCATTTTGTGAACAGCGGCACCATCAACGGTCAGGTCATGCAGTACATGGTGGACACCGGGGCCTCCACCGTCGCCATCGGGCGGCCCGATGCGGAGCGCATGGGCCTGAACTACCAAAGCGGCCAGCCGGTGCGCGTGAACACCGCCAATGGTGTCGCCCAGGGCTGGCGCATGAAGCTCGACTCCATCCGCATCGGGGACGTGGAGGTTTTTGGGGTGGAGGCCATCATCACCTCGCAGCCCATGCCTTACGTGCTGCTGGGCAACAGCTTCCTGAACGAGTTCCAGATGACACGCACCAATGACCAGATGGTGCTGGAAAAGCGCCACTGACGCCTGTACACCCGCAATGTCTGCACACCCATCCGCCACCCACGCTCACTCCGAAGGGGAGTACGAGGACCTGCTCAGCCTCTGGTCCGACCTGGAGTCAGCCCTGTCGGTGCTGCTGAGCCGACCGCTGCAGGTGCAGGACTTTCCGGGCAAGGTGCGGCAGTTCGATGCCTGGCTGCAAGACCTGGTGGCGCACGACATCGACGCGGCGCTGTACCTGATGTTCCAGCATGCGTCCACATCGACCGTGGGTTACAGCGCATCGCACGCACTGGTGTGTGGCACGCTGTGCCACATCATGGCGCTGGAGCTCAAGCTGCCGCAGCGCGAGCGGGACAGCCTGGTGCGGGCTGCGCTCACCATGAACATTGGCATGACGGCCCTGCAGGACGAACTGGCCGTGCAGCGCGAACGCCCCACGGCCGAGCAGCAGGAGGCCATCAAGAGCCACCCCGAAGACAGCATGCTGCTGCTGGAGCGCCTGTTCATCAACGATCAACTCTGGCTGGATGTGGTGGGACAACACCATGCCAGCATTGCAGAGCGCGTGCCCCTGGCCCAACAGGAGCCGATCGACCGGCTTACCCGCGTCCTCGGCACCATTGACCGCTATGCCGCCATGATCAGCCCGCGCAAATCCCGCGCCGGGCGCAGCGCCACCGACTCGGTGCGCGCCATCGTGGGACAAGAGGTGGACCAGCGCGACGAGGTCAGCTACACGCTGGTGCGCTCCATCGGCCTGTGCCCCCCGGGCACCTTCGTCAAGCTGGACAACGGCGAGACCGCCATCGTGCTGCGCCGCAGCGACAAGGCCAACCACCCGCTGGTGGCCAGCCTGCTGGACAACACCGGCAACCACCGCAGCCAGCCCAGCCTGTACCAGACCGCCAGCGGCAAGCCCCGCATCCAGTCGGCCCTGGCCCGGTCCGCCGTGAGCCTGGAGCTGAACCACCGTACCATGGTGCGGCTGGGACTGTATGCCGCGCAGCACAGCGCGGGGCTGCGCGGGCTGGTGACGGCGCCCGGCGCGCTCTGACGCGGCAGGGCAAGCGCCCAAGCGGGCGCGTGGCTACATCAGTGCTTGGCCTTAGCCTTGGCTTTCTGTTTTGCTTTGGCGCTCTCTTCACCCTCGACAGGTTTCGCCTTTTTGCTGCCCAGGCGCGATTCTGTGCCCGCAATCAGGCGCTGGATGTTTTCGCGGTGCCGCCAGGCCAGCAGCAGCGCCATCACCACGATCGAGGCGGCAATCGTGCCTTCGGCATACCAGACCACGCCATCCACCAGCAGGTAGTACACCGGAGCAAACGCGGCGGCCACCAGCGAGGCGAGCGACGAGTAGCGGAAGAAGAACGCAATGATGAGCCAGGTGGCCGCCGTGGCCAGACCCAGCCAACCGCTGATGCCCACCAGCACGCCCAGTGCCGTCGCCACGCCCTTGCCGCCCTCAAACCGGAAGAACACTGGCCACAGGTGCCCCAGGAAAGCGGCTAGCCCCACCAGCGCCACGGTGCCGTCTTCGAGCCCATAGGGGTGGCCAAACCACATCACCAGCGCCACGGGCAGCCAGCCCTTCATCGCATCGAGCAGCAGGGTCACGATGGCCGCCGCTTTGCTGCCCGAGCGCAGCACATTGGTGGCTCCGGGGTTCTTGCTGCCATAGGTGCGCGGATCGCTCAGGCCCATGACACGCGTCACGATGACGGCAAACGACAGCGAGCCCAGCAGGTAGGCGGCCACGGTGGCAAGAACGGGATAGACGGCGGTCAAAGCAACTCCTTGGAAATCAAATGGTCAGCCTTCTGACGGGCTGTATCGCGCGGCGGCCTATTCTGCCAGCGCGCACTGCACCGGTTTGGCGCCCAGCAACTGCACACACACCTGCGGGTCCAGCTGCACCAGAAAGCCCCGGCGCCCGCCGTTGATGGCAATGCGGGGCAACGCGAGGATGGTTTCTTCGATGTAAACCGGCATGGTGCGCCGCGTGCCAAACGGAGACGTCCCCCCCACCAGGTAGCCACTGTGCCGGTTGGCGACCTCGGGTGCACAGGGCTCGACCGACTTGGCGCCGATCTGGCGTGCGAGGTTCTTGGTGGAGACCTTGCGGTTGCCATGCATCAGCACCAGGAGCGGCTTGGCGTCCTGGTCCTGCATGACGAGGGTCTTGACCACGGTGAACGGGTCCAGACCCAGCACCTCGGCGCTGTGCATCGCGCCGCCGTGCTCCAGGTACTCATATGGGTGTTCGGTGAACGCCACCTTGTTCGCCTTGAGCAGCTGGGTGGCTTGGGTCTCGGAAACGTGTTCTTTCTTGGCCATGGTGTGGTGCGGATAGGGCACCGATGGTATCCGTATCCAAATGTGAGCGTGCTGGAATCTGCGGCAATGTGTCAGAACACCGAGGCAGGCGCCGGGGTGGCCTTGCGGCGGCGCCCGACCTTGCGCTTGCCGTATTCCTCGATGGCGATCGCCAGCGCTTGCGTGAACTGCTGCACCAGGGCGGACTGGCTACGGCCCTCGGCTGCCAGCACCTGCAGGCGCCGTTGCTGCAGCTGGGTTTCGTCAAATGGCCGGGCAGCCAGCAGGCCCGCCTCCACCCAGCGCGCCGCCGTGAGGTAGCTGGCCAGCACCACGTCCTGCCCGCTCAGCAGCGGCAACAAGGCCGACGAAAAATTGCTCTCCACAGCGGGCACATAGCGCAGGCCCTGCACCGCACAGCTCAGGTCAAACAGCTGCCGCCCTGTGGTGTTGGCGGCGCCCAGCAGCAGCGGGTAGCGCACCACGTCAGCCACGCTCACGCTGCGCTGGCGCGCCAGCGGGTGCTGCGCGGGCATGACGGCGTAAATGGGTGCGATGGCCGAGTGCAGCACCTGCAGGCCCTTCTCGGGTGCCGTGCTGTACTTCAGCGCCAGATCCGCCTCGCCGCGCAGCACCAGGGCCGACACCTCTTGCGGCACGGCCACCTGCAACTGCAGCTGCACCTGTGGGTGCGCCTGCCGAAACCCCGCCATGACCAGCGGCATGAAGGCTGCCGCAAACCCTTCGGTGCAGGCCAGCCGCACCCGCAGGGCACCTTGGGCCGACAGATCCTGCAATTGCTCGACCAGCTCCAGCGCCTGCGCATCGTGTGCACTGGCGTGGGCCAGCAGGCGGGTGCCTGCCTCGGTCAGCGTCATGCCCCGGGCCTGGCGCTCAAACAGCACCACACCCAGGCTGTCTTCCAGCTTGCCCAGCTGCCGGCTCACGGCCGAAGCGGCCACGTGCAGGCGCTGCGCGGCCTGGTTGACGGAGCCGGTGCGCGCCACCTCCAGAAAGTAGCGCAAGGGCAGGCTGAGCAGTGAAATGGCCATGGCTGTTTAAATCACAAAAAGGCAACGGTCAGTTGCCAAATCTCTATTCCAAGCAATGGTAAACCAGCATCCATCTTGCATGGCTTGAGGCTCCAATTCACCCATGCCCTTGCGCGGGCGTCACGTGGCCATTGCTCCCACGCCGCCCGCTGTCGGGGCCCTACCACCGGAGTCCGCATGAAACGCCTTGTTCGAGCCTCGTTCCTGTCTGCCACCCTGGCAGTTCTTGCCGGCCACGCCAGCCTGGCCTGCGCCCAGGCAGCAGCCCCTGCCGACGCCTGGCCCCAGCGCCCCGTGCGCATGGTGGTGCCCTTCCCGCCCGGTGGCGGCACCGACGTGGTGGCACGCGCGCTCGCACAGAAGCTGGCCAGCCGCCTGGGCACGCCGGTGGTGATCGACAACAAGCCGGGTGCCTCCACCATCATCGGCACCGAAGCCGTGGTGCGTGCCGACCCCGACGGCTACACGCTGCTGGTTTCGGGCTCCACCAGCTACACGGTCAACACGGCGCTGCGCAGCAAGCTGCCCTACGACCCTGCCAAGGACCTCGTGCCCGTGGCCACCGTGGCCCGGGCGCCGCTGGTGCTGGTCGTCAGCGCCAGTGCACCCTACAAAGACCTGAATGCGTTGATCGCGGCGGCCAAGGCCAAGCCCAAGAGCATCCACTACGCCACCTTCGGCTCGGGCTCCGGTCCGCACCTGGCAGGCGCGCTGCTGGAGCAGGCGGCTGGGATCCAACTGCAGGACGTGCCTTACCGGGGCAGCAGCCAGTCGCTGATCGCCCTCATGGGCGGTGAAATTCAGTTGGGCATCGACACCGTGGCCGCTGCGGCGCCGCAGGTGAAGGCCGGCAAGCTGCGCGCCCTGGCCATTGCAGGCAAGTCGCGCTCCAGCATGCTGCCGGGGGTGCCCACGGTGGAGGAACTCAAGCTGCCCGACGCCGTGTTCGACGCGTGGTACGCCATCGCCGCCCCCGCCAAGACGCCACCATCCGTCATCCGCAAGCTGGTGACCGAGGTGGAAGCCGTCACCCGCGACAGTGGTCTGCAGGAACAGATGCGCACCCAGGGCATGGAACCCGTGCACCTGGGGCCGGTGGCCACGCGCGCCATGATCGATGACGAAATCGGCCGCTACCGCGCGCTGGCCCACCGCGCCAAGATCGTGGTGGACTGACGAACACCCAACAAGGACCTGCACGATGAACCGCCAACAACTCATTCAAGACGTCCAGCGCTACTTTGACGATGGCCGCTTCGCCACCGACCTGCGCCGCCGTGTGGCCTGGCGCACCGAAAGCGACACTGGCAAGGTGCCGCCCGAACTGCACACCTACCTCACCGACGAAATGGTGCCCTGGCTCGCGCCCCTGGGTTTTGAATGCGAGGTGCTCGACAACCCGTCGCCACAAGGCGGCCCCTTCTTAGTGGCCCGCCGCGTGGAAGACCCTGCGCTGCCCACCGTGCTCACCTACGGCCACGGCGATGTGGTCAACGGGCAGGACGCGCAATGGCGCGAGGGCCTCGCGCCCTGGGAGCTCACCATCGAAGGCGAGCGCTGGTATGGCCGAGGCACGGCCGACAACAAAGGCCAGCACACCGTGAGCCTGGCCGCACTCGCCCACACCATCGAGGCCCGGGGCGGCCGCCTGGGGTACAACGTGACGCTGCTCATGGAGATGGGCGAAGAGGCGGGTTCGCCCGGCCTGGCCGCCTTCTGCGAGCGGCACAGCGACGCGCTGAGGGCCGACCTTTTTTTGGCCAGCGACGGCCCCCGCGTGAACGCGGGCCACCCCACCCTCTTCCTGGGCTCACGCGGAGCCATCAACTTCTCACTCGCGGTGCGCAGCCGCGACAAGGCCTATCACTCGGGCAACTGGGGCGGCGTGCTGGCCAACCCGGCCACCGTGCTCACGCACGCCCTGGCCACGCTGGTGGACGCGAAGGGCCGCATCCTCGTCAAAGGCCTGCTGCCGCCTGCGGTGCCCGACAAGCTGCGCACTGCCCTCAAGGACGTGGTGATTGGCACCGGCGCCGATGACCCCGCGCTCACCCCCGGCTGGGGCGAGCCCGGCCTCACCCCCGCAGAACAGCTGGTGGGCTGGAACACGCTGGAGGTGCTGGCGCTGGGCGCGGGCAACGCGCAGCGGCCCATCAACGCCATCCCCGCGCAGGCCGTAGCGCACTGCCAGCTGCGCTTTGTGGTGGGCACCGATTGGCAGAACGTGCAGGCCACGCTGCGCGAACACCTGGATGCGCATGGCTTCAACCAGGTCGAAATCACCATGGGCATGCACTGCGGCGCCACGCGGCTCGATCTGCACAACCCCTGGGTGGACTGGACGATGGCCTCGCTGCAGGCCAGCGCAGGCCAGCCCGCCACGCTGCTGCCCAACCTGGCAGGCTCGCTGCCCAACGACATCTTTGCCGACCAGCTGGGTCTGCCCACGCTGTGGGTGCCGCACTCGTACCCCGCCTGCGCCCAGCATGCGCCCAACGAACATTTGCTTGCGCCCGTGGCACGAGAAGGTCTGGCGGTGATGGCCGGGCTGTTCTGGGACCTGGGTGAGCCCCAAGGGACACCGTGGACTGAAGGGCGCACCACCCGGCAGGAGGCAACTGCCTGACAGCAGCGCGCACAAACTCGCAGAAAAACCAAGGGGCCTGCACGGCCCCTTGGTTTGATCTTGCCGATTCGCAGGGCCACGCCCTGCCCCCGGTCACAACGCAGGGTCGCGTAGCTCCCAGCGGATCGCATCGATGGCCTTCAGCACCTCGGGCGACAGCGTGGTGCCCCAGGCATTCAGGTCTTCCTCCAGCTGCGCCACCGACGTCACGCCAATGATGGTGCTGGCCACTTGCCACTTGGTGTAGCAGAACGCCAGGGCCATCTGCGTGGGTGTCATGCCGTTGGCACGCGCCAGTGCGTTGTAGCGGCGCGATGCCTCCAGCGCCTCGGGGCGGCCCCAGCGTTGTTTGCGCACGGATTCATACGATGCAATGCGCGCACCCTGCGGGGCATTGGGGCCGGTGATGCCGCTTTCGTCATACTTGCCCGTCAGCAGGCCAAAACCCAGCGGCGAATAGGCCAGCAGAGACACATCCAGGCGGTGGCAGGTTTCATCCAGTCCGTTTTCCCAGGTGCGGTTGATCAGGCAGTACGGGTTCTGCACCGTGGCCACACGCGGCAGGCCGTGCTGCTCGGCCAGGCGCACGAACTCGTGCACGCCATACGGGGTTTCGTTTGACAGGCCGATGTAGCGCACTTTGCCCGCCTTCACCAGCCCGGCCAGCGCTTCCAGCTGCTCGCGGATGGGGGTTTGCGACGTTTCCTTGGCGGGGTCGTAATACAGATTGCCAAACGCAGGCACATGGCGCTCGGGCCAGTGGATCTGGTAGAGATCGATCACATCGGTCTGCAGGCGGCGCAGGCTGCCTTCGCACGATGCCACGATGTCGGCCGCCGTCATGCCCTTGCCCTCGCGCACCCAGGGCATGCCACGCGATGGGCCCGCCACCTTGGTGGCCACCACCAGCTTCTGACGCGCGCCGGGGTTCTTGGCAAACCAGTTGCCGATGATGGTTTCAGTCGCGCCAAAGGTCTCGGCCCGGGCGGGCACGGCGTACATCTCGGCCGTGTCGATGAAGTTCACGCCGCGCGCAAGCGACTGGCTCAGGATGGCATGCGAGTCGGCCTCATTGACCTGCTCGCCGAAGGTCATGGTGCCCAGGCAAATGGGGGTGACAAGCAGGTCACTCTGACCCAAGCGGACGGTGTTCATGCGGTGAAGGCTCCAGATGGTGGAAAAGTAAACAGGGCCTGCTGCGGCCCCGGCTGGCGATGGTACAAGCGATCGCCAAAACCTGCCGGGCGCCGGACTCCTTGGTGACACCGCAGGGCGCCCCGCCAGCGCGGCGGCAACGTAACATTGGCACAGCATGTACCAAGTCCTCACCCCTTCGCGCAGCAGCACACTGGCGCTGCGGCACCTCAACTACCACGTCCGCCACTGGGGCCCCGAGCACAGCGACCTGCCCACGCTGGTGCTTCTGCATGGCTGGATGGACGTCAGTGCGTCTTACCAGTTCACGGTGGATGCGCTGCGCCAACCACGCCGCATCATCGCGCCAGACTGGCGTGGCTTTGGCCTGACCACCGGTGCACCGGTGGACCACTATGTGTTTGCCGACTACCTGGCCGACCTGGACCTGCTGCTGGACCACTACGCGCCCGGCGAAGCCATCGACCTGGTGGGCCACAGCATGGGCGGCAACGTGGCCATGATGTATGGCGGCGTGCGGCCCGAGCGGGTGCGCAAGCTTGTCAACCTCGAAGGCTTTGGCCTGCCCGCCACACGCCCCGCGCAGGCGCCCACGCGCTACGCGCAATGGATCGACGAAATCAAGCAGCTGCACCAGGGCACCAAGGAACTCAAGACCTATGACAGCGCCGACGGTGTGGCCCACCGCCTGATGAAGACCAACCCCCGCCTGTCCGAAGACAAGGCCCAATGGCTGGCCCAGCACTGGGCACGGCCCAATGCGCAGGGGAAGTGGGAAATCCTGGGCGACCCCGCCCACAAGATCACCAGCGCACAGCTGTACCGCGCGGACGAGGCCCTGGCCATCTACGAACGCATTACCGCACCCGTGCTGGCCATCGAGGCCAGTGGCGACAGCCTGGGCCAGTGGTGGAACGGCCGGTACACCCTGGACGAATACCACCAGCGCCTGACCCATGTGCGCACCTGCAACACGGCCGTCGTGCAAGACGCAGGCCACATGCTGCACCACGACCAGCCCGAGCAAGTGGCGCAGCTGATCGAAGCGTTTTTGGATGCTGCCTGAGGCAATTTGACGTCCTGGCGCCCGCAAGCGATAGTGGATATTGCCTGAGCAGCTATCATTTTTGATATTCACCCGGCAGATTGCCTACCGGGTTTCATGCCTGGCACTGGCGGCCGCCCGACACAAAGGGCATTGCTGAGGCCCCCGCCCTTCCCATGAGAAAATCGCGGGTTATTCCACAGAACACGCAGGACAAGAATCATGGACGCAGAACGCATCAACCTCATCGGCACCACCCTCGAAGACCTGGCTCAGCGCACCGCTGAGTTACGGAGGTATCTTTGACTTCGATGCCAAGTTCGAACGCCTGCGCACGGTAAACGCGTCGCTGGAAGACCCCGCTGTCTGGAACGACCCCAAGAAGGCCCAGGAGCTGGGCAAGGAACAGAAGTCGCTCTCCAGCGTGGTGGTGACGCTCGACAAGCTCACCCGTGAGCTGGCCGACAACGCCGAGCTGTACGAGATGAGCAAGGAGGAAGGCGACGAGGCCGGCCTCATGACCATCGAGGCCGAGGCGGCCAAGCTCAAACCGCTGATCGAGGAGCTGGAGTTCCGCCGCATGTTCCGCAATGAGGCCGACCCGCTCAACTGCTTTGTGGACATCCAGGCAGGCGCTGGTGGCACGGAAGCCTGCGACTGGGCCAGCATGCTGCTGCGCCAGTACCTCAAGTACGCCGAACGCAAGGGCTTCAAGGCCACGGTCGAAGAAGAAACCCCCGGCGACGTGGCCGGCATCAAGAGCGCCACGATCAAGATCGAGGGTGAGTACGCCTTCGGCCTGCTGCGCACCGAAACCGGTGTGCACCGCCTGGTGCGCAAGAGCCCGTTCGACAGTTCGGGCGGCCGCCACACATCGTTCGCCTCGCTGTTCGTGTACCCCGAAATCGACGACTCCATCGAGATCAACATCAACCCTGCCGACGTGCGCACCGACACATTCCGCGCATCGGGCGCGGGCGGCCAGCACATCAACAAGACCGACTCGGCCGTGCGCCTCACTCACATCCCCACCGGCATCGTGGTGCAGTGCCAGGACGGTCGCAGCCAGCACAGCAACCGCGACGTGGCATGGCAGCGCCTGCGCAGCCGCCTGTACGACTTCGAGATGCGCAAGCGCATGGAAGAGCAACAGAAACTGGAAGACACCAAGACCGACGTGGGCTGGGGACACCAGATCCGCAGCTACGTGCTGGACAACAGCCGCATCAAGGACCTGCGCACCAACGTTGAAATCTCGGCCACACAGAAGGTGCTGGACGGCGACCTGGACGCCTTCATCGAAGCTTCGTTGAAGCAAGGCGTCTGAGCGATGCGGATGCGCACCGACGCCATCATCTTCGACATGGACGGCACCATGATCGACTCCATGCCCTGGCACGCCCAGGCGTGGGTCGAGTTCGCACGCCGCCGGGGCATGGACATCGACGTGCCCGACCTCATGGCGCGCACCACGGGCCGCAATGGCACCGAGTGCATCGTGGAACTGCTGGGCCGCCCTGTGTCGCAGGACGAGGCCGACGCGCTCACGCACGAAAAAGAAACCATCTACCGCGAGCTATTCGCCCCGCGCTTCTCCGAAGTGGCCGGGTTTCGCCAGTTCGCGGCGCAGGTGCGTGCCCGTGGCCTCAAGGTGGCCGTGGGCACGGCGGGCGACATTGGCAACGTGGAATTCGCCCTGGGCCATCTCGGCTTGGAGCCCGCGCCGCAGGCCATCGTGCGCGGCGACGAGGGCCTGCCTGGCAAGCCCCAGCCCGCCATCTTTCTCGAAGCCGCACGCCGCATCGCGGCTGACCCGGCGCACTGCATCGTTTTTGAAGACGCGCCCTTTGGCATCGAGGCCGCGCGCCGCGCGGGCATGCGCGCCGTGGCCATCTGCAGCACCCACACGCCCGAGCAACTGGCCGGGCCCCATGTGCTGGCCGCCGTGCGCGACTACACCGAACTCATGAACACCGACTTTCTGGAGAGCATCCATGTTGCAACTGCATAAAGCCGACGGAAGCGGAGACGGCGCGGCCCCGGCCATCGCCATCCGCCGCGAGGACTACACCGCCCCCGCCTACTGGATCGACAGCGTGGAGCTGACCTTCGACCTGGACCCGGCCAAGACGCGCGTGCTCAACCGCATGACGCTGCGCCGCAACCCCGACGTGGCCGCGCAGCCGCTCAAGCTCGACGGTGACGACCTGAACCTGGCGCGCGTGCTGGTCAACGGCCAGGGCACATCGTTCAAGATGGAAGGCACCCGCCTGGTGCTGGAGAACCTGCCTGAAGGCTCCGAGCCCTTTGCGCTCGAAATCTTCACCACCTGCTGCCCCGCCAAGAACACGCAGCTCATGGGCCTGTACGTGAGCCAGGGCACGTTTTTCACGCAGTGCGAGGCCGAGGGCTTTCGCCGCATCACCTACTTCCTGGACCGCCCCGATGTGATGGCCAGCTACACCGTCACGCTGCGCGCCGACAAGGCCCAGTACCCGGTGCTGCTGTCCAACGGCAATCTGGTGGACAGCGGCGACCTGGAAGACGGCCGCCACTTTGCCAAGTGGGTGGACCCGCACAAGAAGCCCTGCTACCTGTTCGCCCTGGTGGCAGGCAAGCTGGTGGCACGCGAGCAGAAGATCAAGAGCCGCTCGGGCACCGACCACCTGCTGCAGGTGTACGTGCGCCCCGGCGATCTGGGCAAGACCGAACACGCCATGAACTCGCTGATGTACAGCGTGGCCTGGGACGAAGCCCGTTTCGGCCTGCCGCTGGACCTGGAGCGCTTCATGATCGTCGCCACCAGCGACTTCAACATGGGCGCCATGGAGAACAAGGGCCTGAACATCTTCAACACGAAGTACGTTCTGGCCAGCGAATCCACGGCCACCGACACCGACTTCGCCAACATCGAAAGCGTGGTGGGCCACGAGTACTTCCACAACTGGACGGGCAACCGCGTGACCTGCCGCGACTGGTTCCAGCTCAGCCTGAAGGAAGGCCTCACGGTCTTCCGCGACCAGGAATTCAGCATGGACCTCGCGGGCAGCCCGTCCGCCCGCGCCGTCAAGCGCATCGAGGACGTGCGCGTGCTGCGCACCGCCCAGTTCCCCGAAGACGCGGGCCCCATGGCCCACCCGGTGCGGCCCGACAGCTACGTCGAGATCAACAACTTCTACACCGTCACCATCTACGAAAAGGGTGCCGAGGTGGTGCGCATGCAGCACAACCTGGTGGGCCGCGAAGGCTTTGCCAAGGGCATGAAGCTGTACTTCGAGCGCCACGACGGCCAGGCCGTGACCTGCGACGATTTTGTGCGATCAATAGCCGATGCCAACCCGGGCAGCCCGCTCACGCAGCATCTTGGGCAGTTCAAGCGCTGGTACAGCCAGGCCGGCACGCCCCGCGTGCGCGCTACGGGCCGCTACGACGCCGCCACGCGCTGCTACGCCCTCACGCTGTCGCAAAGCTGCGCCCCTACCCCCGGCCAGAGCGAAAAGCAGCCCTTTGTCATCCCGGTTGAGCTGGGCCTGATCGACGCCACCACCGGTGCCGCCCTGCCCTTGCACCTTGCGGGCGAAGGCGCTGCAGAAGGTGCTACCCACGCCACCTCGCGCGTGGTGGTGCTCACCGAGGCATCGCAGACCCTGACCTTCACCAACCTGGACAGCGAGCCTGTGCCATCGCTGCTGCGCGGGTTCAGTGCCCCCGTGGTGCTGGACATCGACTACACCGACGCGCAGTTGCTCACGCTGCTGGCGCACGACGCCGACGCTTTCAACCGCTGGGAAGCTGGGCAGCGCCTGGCACTGCGAATTGCTATTAATACAATAGCTAATGAAGCATATACAACAGGCGCTACCGGCCGATTTGAGCAAACCATCCTGTCGACAGCGTTTGTAGAGGCCATGCGCAGCGTGCTGCGCAACCCGGCCCTGGACGCTGCGTTCAAGGAACTGGTGCTCACGCTGCCCTCCGAAACGTACATCGCCGAGCAACTGGATGTGGTGGACCCGCAGCGCATCCACGCAGTGCGTGAAGCCATGCGCGAAGAACTGGCGCTGGCGCTGCAGGCCGACTGGGAAACCGTCTGGGAACAGAACCAGGACACCGGCGGCTATCGCCCCGACCCCGTCTCCTCCGGCCGCCGCGCACTCAGTGGCCTGGCGCTGCACATGCTGTGCATTGCCGCGCAGAAGACGGGCGATGTGGTCTGGCCCGGCAAGGCCTACCAGCGCTTCAAGGTGGCCGGCAACATGACGGACCGCTTCAATGCGCTGACCGCCCTGGTGGCCAGCGGCAGCGAACTGGCCACACCCGCCCTCGCCCGCTTCCATGCGCTGTTCAAGGACGAGCCCCTGGTCATCGACAAGTGGTTTGCATTGCAAGCCGGCGCCCCGGACCGTGGCGGCAACGTGTTGCCCGCCGTGCGCCAGCTCATGCAGCACCCGGACTTCAGCCTCAAGAACCCGAACCGCGCACGCAGCGTGATCTTCAGCTACTGCAGTGCCAACCCCGGTGCTTTCCACCGGTCGGACGCTGCGGGCTACGTGTTCTGGAGCGACCGCGTGATCGAGCTGGACGCCATCAACCCGCAGGTTGCGGCCCGCCTCGCGCGCGCGCTCGACCGCTGGAAGAAGCTGGCAGACCCGTGGCGCAGCGCTGCCCGCGAGGCCATCGCCCGCGTCGCCGCCAAGCCCGACCTGTCCAACGATGTGCGCGAGGTGGTGACCCGCGCGCTTGCCGAATAAACCACGACCGAGAAGAGACTGACATGGCAAAAAGCATCAGCCTGACCCGCTACCTCGTTGAGCAGCAACGGGTGGACGGCCTCATCCCCTCGCAATTGCGCCTGCTGCTCGAAGTGGTGGCCCGCGCTTGCAAAAGCATCAGCCACGCCGTGAACAAAGGTGCGCTGGGCGGCGTGCTGGGTACGGCCAGCAGCGAAAACGTCCAGGGCGAGATCCAGAAAAAGCTCGACATCATCGCCAACGAGGTGCTGATCGAAGCCAACGAATGGGGCGGCCACCTGGCGGCCATGGCATCCGAAGAAATGGACGGCATCTATCTGGTGCCCAACCGCTACCCACAGGGTGAATACCTGCTGCTGTTCGACCCCCTCGACGGCTCCAGCAACATCGATGTGAACGTGAGCATCGGCACCATCTTCAGCGTGCTGAAGAAGCCCGATGGCGACCGAGGCGTAGAGGAAGGCGACTTCCTGCAGCCCGGCACGCAGCAAGTGGCCGCGGGCTATTGCATCTACGGCCCGCAGACCACGCTGGTGCTCACCGTGGGTGACGGCGTAGCGATGTTCACGCTGGACCGCGAACAAGGCTCCTTCGTGCTGACCGAAGAGAACATCCGCATTCCCGAAGACACCAAGGAGTTCGCGATCAACATGAGCAACATGCGCCACTGGGACGAGCCTGTGAAGCGCTACATCGACGAGTGCCTGCAGGGCAAGGAAGGCCCGCGCGGCAAGGACTTCAACATGCGCTGGATCGCCAGCATGGTGGCCGACGTGCACCGCATCCTGACCCGTGGCGGTGTCTTCATGTACCCCTGGGACAAGCGCGAACCCAACAAGCCCGGCAAGCTGCGCCTGATGTACGAGGCCAACCCCATGGGCTGGCTGGTAGAACAAGCCGGTGGCGCTGCCACCAACGGCAAGCAACGCATCCTCGACATCCAGCCCACCCAGTTGCACGAGCGTGTCAGCGTGATCCTCGGCTCAAAAAATGAAGTCGAACGCGTGACCAGCTACCATTCCACGCTATAATCCAAGGCTAAGCCGGTGTAGCTCAGTCGGTAGAGCAGCTCATTCGTAATGAGAAGGTCGGGTGTTCGATTCATCTCTCCGGCACCAAATGAAAAGCCCTGATTCGCAAGAGTCAGGGCTTTTTTCTTGGCAGCCTCGAAAGGTCAAGAAATCGACCCACTGCATCGCAGGCTCGCCGACCATAGGATGGCGGCCGACGCCCTCCAAAACGGCCATTTCGGCGGCAAGGCATCGCCCCCCCACGACAGGCACCAGCCTTCGTCAACAATCGTTTCTTGCGCAAGATGCAGGGCGAGGATGGCACCTTGGATGTTTGCAAATGCCAGCAACTGATGCAGACTGTGTGCCTCAGTCGGCGCCCAAAGATGACCCATCCATTGGCGGCAGACTGCGTACGCAACCCCCTCACTCCATCCACCACCAGCAGCAGCATCATCATGAGTGTCGAACGCAGAGGCAGCATGGACCGCCGCAGCGGCAAGGATCGCCGCCAGGAAGAAAAAGGTCCACCCACCAATTTCGAACGGAGGCGAGCCATTGAGGCGCGTCAGCCCGAATTGACCGAACTGCACATGAGCGAGGATGAGCTCAAAGCCTTGGGTTTTGCCCCCAATCCTTCGGGCAATGCCCGAAAGGCCAGCTAGGCCTCAAGCCTGCCGCCTACGCAGGCATTCATCCCGCCTATAAGTCACCACACGTCGCCGGCGGAGCGCGGCGCCCCTATTGTTCAGCGTCTGAGATCGGCATGCTGATCAGGCGGTGCGCCACCATATCCAGTGCGGGCCTTGCATTGCCCTGCTTGTCTGTCCACACACGGGGATTCAAGCTGCCAGAAAGCGCCACGGAATCACCATCGCGCAATCGATGCAGGGACGCGCACAGATCGTCATCAAAGGCGATGACGTTGACGAACAGCACTTCGCCTTCTGCAGTACTGGCCCTGACCTTCGCCAGGCTGTAAGCCTTGCCCGCCTTGTCCGTGCGGCGCTCCGCCTCACCATATAGCCGTCCGGCTACCAAGCCATCAATCATGAGGTCTCCTTGCCCATCACGGGGCGCTGGGCTGTTATGCCTTAGTAGCCATCCTTCGCCGCCGTCCGGCTGGCATAGCCACCACGGGCTCTTGATTTCGCCGCCTTCAGAACACAGAGGCGCCAGTGTGAATCCGGAGGGCCGACCTTCCAGCGCCAGCGGTGATGCAAAGAAAGCCCGAAGCGACAAAAGCAAAAAAGCCCAGAACCTTTCGGTTCTGGGCTTTTGCTAACAATGGTCGGCGTGGCGGGATTCGAACTCGCGACCCCTTGCACCCCATGCAAGTGCGCTACCAGGCTGCGCTACACGCCGACAAGACTTAGATTATATGCAGAAAAAAGCTCAGTTCAGAGAAAGTAGCGCACGAATTTCAAATAATTCTTGGCGCACTGCGTTGGAGTCCAGAGAAAAGCCTGCAGCAACGATGGAAAGGTCGCGCGTGCTGTCCACCAGCATGCTGGGCAGCTCGGTATCTTGCGCCACGGAAACCTCGTCGCCCCCCCCTCCATCCCGCACCGGATGGGCAAGCTCTTGCAGGCGATTGCGCGCCCCACTGATGGTGAAGCCTTGGTCGTACAGCAGATCACGAATCCGGCGAATCATCAGTACCTCATGGTGCTGGTAGTAGCGGCGGTTGCCGCGCCGCTTCATCGGGCGCAACTGCGTGAACTCCTGCTCCCAGTAGCGCAACACATGCGGCTTGACGCCGCACAGCTCCGCGACCTCACCAATCGTGAAGTATCGCTTGGCGGGAATGGAAGGGAGGGTGGTGCCCATGAGATGCAGGTTCAAACGGGAAAGCTTTCAAGCGTACTGCAGACCAGCCTGCGCCGCCAGCCACCAAGAACATCTTGGCAACAAAAACAGCACATATTCACGCAGCAGCCGCCGTCTGGATCTGCTCCTTGAGCTTGCTGCTGGCGTGGAAGGTCACCACACGGCGGGCCTTGATGGGGATGGCCTCGCCGGTGCGCGGATTGCGCCCGGGACGGGGCGCCTTGGTCCGGATCTGAAAGTTGCCAAAGCCCGAGAGCTTGACGTCCTTGCCCTCGACCAGGCTTTGGGCAATCAGGTCGAAGAAGGCGTCAATCATGTCCTTGGACTCGCGCTTGTTCAGGCCGATCTGATCGAACAACAGATCTGCCAACTGCGCCTTGGTCAGTGCCGGTGTCTCCAGGCTTTCGACTGCAAATTCGATCATGGTTGGTCGCTCCCCTTGGACATCGTCACACCCTCAGACGAGCGCCGGTGCGCTGCGTCAGCTGCGTTATCACGGACTGCACCGCGGCATCGATTTCCGCCTCGGTGAGCGTGGCTTCATCGCGACCGAGGGTGAGGCGCACGGCCAGGCTTTTTTCACCGAGTGCCAAGCCCCCTGCGGGTGCCTCTTCGCCAGCACGCAGCGCCTTGGGTCGGTACACGTCGAACAGCACCGCAGAGCGCAGCATGCCGCCAGGAACAGCCTTCTCGACTGCGCCCATGATGTCGGCGTGGGTCACACGCTCGGCCACCACCACGGCCAGATCGCGCTCGACCGCCTGGTGTTTGGTCACAGGTTTGAACTGCGGCACTACGCGCTGCAACACAGCGTCCAGCTCCAGTTCGAACATCACAGGCGCCTGGGGCAAATCCCACGACTGACGCCATTGCGGATGCAGTTCGCCCACAAAACCAATCGCGCGACCAGCGACCAGAACGCGCGCGCAGCGGCCGGGGTGCATGGCTGGGTGGTTGCCGGGTTCGAACGTTGCGCGCAGAGGGGACAGCAGGGCCTCCACGTCGCCCTTCACATCAAAGAAATCGATGGCCTGCTCCTTACGCCCCCACTGCAGCATGTCGTTAGGACCATAGGCCAGACCGGACACACGCATGGGCTGGTGGAAACCTTCCACCGTGGTGTCGGTATTGCGCACACTGCCGTCCCGCAGGAACACGCGGCCCAGCTCAAAGACACGTACTCGCTCGGCCTTGCGGTCGAGGTTGAACTTCAAAACTTGTAGCAAAGAACCCAATAGAGTCGAGCGCATCACGCTCATCTGGCTGGCAATCGGGTTCAGAAGCTTGATGGGCTGGGGATTGGCAGCCAGCTCATGCTCCCACCGCTCTTCCACAAAGCTGAAGTTGATCGTTTCCTGATAGCCCAGCGCTGCCAGCGAGCGGCGCACCGCAAACGGGCTGCGGGTAACCTCCAGCGCCAGCTTCGGCGTGATGGGCGCCAAAGGCGGGGTGGTCGGCAGGTTGTTGTAGCCCACCATGCGGGCGACCTCTTCGATCAGGTCTTCCTCGATGGTGATGTCAAAACGGAACGAGGGCGGCGTGACCGTGAGCGTGCCGTCGCCCAGCACCACCGGCAGGCCCAGGCGCTGCAAGGCGTCTGCGCACTGCGCCTGCGTCAGCGGCATGCCGATGACCTTGGCGGCGCGCGCCACGCGCAGCGTGACGGGCTGCGGCACACGCAGGTTCACGGCCTGATCATCCATGGGACCGCAGGCGGTGTCGGGCGTGCCGCAGATGTCGATAACCAGCTGGGTGATGCGCTCGATGTGCTCCACCGTGAGGCTCGGGTCCACGCCACGCTCAAACCGGTGACCGGCATCTGTCGAAAAGTTGAACCGGCGCGAGCGGCCCGCCACTGCTTTGGGCCACCAGAAGGCGGCCTCGATGTAGATGTGACGGGTGTCGTCCGACACAGCCGTGGCGTCACCGCCCATGATGCCTGCCAGCGACTCCACCTGGCTGTCATCCGCGATCACCCCCACCTTGTCGTCCACGGTGATGGTGTTGCCATTGAGCAGCTTGAGCTGCTCGCCCGGCTTGCCCCAGCGCACGTCCAGGCCACCATGGATCTTGTCCAGATCAAAAATGTGCGAAGGGCGGCCCAGTTCAAACATCACGTAGTTGGAGATGTCCACCAGCGGCGACACGCCACGCTGACCGCAGCGCGCCAGTCGGTCCAGCATCCACTGGGGCGTGGCAGCGCGCGTGTTCACATTGCGCACGATGCGGCCCGAGAAGCGACCGCACAGATCAGGAGCGCTCACCTTCACAGGCAGCGTGTCCGCCAGCGTGGCAGTCACCGCAGGGAACGCGGGGCTTTGCAGCGGTGCACCGGTCAGTGCAGACACCTCGCGTGCAATGCCATAGACGCTGAGGCAATGCGCCAGATTGGGCGTGAGCTTGAGCGTGAACAGCGTGTCATCCAGATTCAGGTACGCGCGGATGTCCTGACCCACGGGCGCTGCGGTATCCAGCTCAAGGAGGCCGCCGTGGTCTTCCGACAGCTTGAGCTCGCGCGCCGAGCACAACATGCCCTGGCTTTCCACGCCGCGCAGCTTGCCCACCTTGATGAGAAACGGCTTGCCATCATCACCTGGAGGTAGTTCGGCACCCACGAGGGCGCATGGCACCTTGATGCCCACGCGGGCATTGGGCGCACCGCACACGATATTGAGCAGCGCGCCCTGCCCCACATCCACCTGGCACACGCGCAGTCGGTCGGCATCGGGGTGCTGCAAGGCTTCTTTGATCTCGCCCACCACGATCTTGGTGAACGGTGGGGCCACGGGACGCAGCTCCTCCACTTCGAGGCCCGCCATGGTCAGCGTTTCAGCCAGCTCGGCCGTCGTCAAGGGGGGGTTGCAGAACTCGCGCAACCAGGATTCAGGAAATTGCATAGTCGGACACTCTTGTACGGAAGGTGCGCGGCGCAGGGCAGGCCCTGCGCGCTGCGTGAAGTCGGCGGGCTTTACTGGAACTGCGACAGGAAACGGATATCGCCGTCAAAGAACAGGCGCAGATCATTGACGCCGTAGCGCAGCATGGTCAGTCGGTCTGGCCCCATGCCGAACGCAAAGCCGATGTACTTCTCGGGGTCGAGGCCCATGTTGCGCACCACGTTGGGATGCACCTGGCCAGAACCCGCCACCTCCAGCCAACGACCCGCCAGCGGGCCCGTCTGGAATTGGATATCGATCTCGGCGCTGGGCTCCGTGAACGGGAAGAAGCTGGGACGGAAGCGCAACACGAGGTCATCGCTTTCAAAGAAGGTGCGGCAGAAATCTGTGAAGATGACCTTCAGGTCCTTGAAGCTCACGTTCTCGCCGATCCAGAGGCCTTCGCACTGGTGGAACATGGGCGAGTGCGTGGCGTCACTGTCCACACGGTAGGTGCGGCCAGGGGCGATCACGCGGATTTCGGGCATAGCCTGGCCGGCATCCAGCGCGGCGCGGTGCTTCTTCACGTGCTGCACCGCATGGCGGATCTGCATGGGGCTGGTGTGGGTGCGCAGCAGGTTGGGAGCGGTGGCCGTGCCGCCCTCCACGTAGAACGTGTCGTGCATGGAGCGCGCGGGATGGTCTTCCGGCGTGTTCAATGCGGTGAAATTGAACCAGTCGGTTTCAATCTCGGGGCCTTCGGCCACGTCAAAACCCATGGAACCGAAGATGCCCTGGATACGTTCCAGAGTGAGCGAAACGGGGTGGAGCCCCCCCTGCCCGCGCTGGCGGCCTGGAAGGCTCACATCCAGTGCCTCGGCCTTGAGCTGCAGTTGCAGCTCCGCATCGGCCAATGCCTGGCGGCGCGCAGTCAGCGCCGCTTCAATGGCCTGCTTGGCGACGTTGATGGCTGCACCACGGGATTTCTTTTCCTCGACGGACAGCTGCGCCATGCCCTTCATCAGCTCCGTCACGCGACCCGACTTGCCCAAAAACTGCGCCTTGGCGTTTTCGAGGTCAGCGGGGGTGGCGCTTTGGGCAAACAGTTGCGTCGCGCTCTCAACCAGGGAATCCAACTCGTTCATAACGACTCTTTCATGACTTACGCAAACAAGGATGCACAAGTGCCAATGGCATACGCCATGTGGCAAGCGTCTTGCCTCAGCAGCCTGTTTTGCGTAAGTCGTTTTTTATCGACCCGTGAAAATGAACAAGGGCTAGTGCCTTTACAAGCCCTAGCCCTTGCTGTTATTGCGCAAGCAGCTATCAAAAAGATAGCCGCTCATCGTGAACTCAAGCAGCCAGCTTGGCCTTGACTTGCTCCACGATGCTGCCAAAGGCAGCCTTGTCGTGCACTGCGAGGTCGGCCAGCATCTTGCGGTCGATCTCGATGGAAGCCTTCTTCAGGCCGTTGGCGAACTGGCTGTAGGTCAGGCCCAGTTCACGGGCAGCGGCATTGATACGGGCAATCCACAACTGGCGGAACACGCGCTTCTTGGTGCGGCGGTCACGGTAGGCGTATTGCCCAGCCTTCATTACCGCCTGTTTGGCGATACGGAAGACATTACCGCGGCGACCACGGAAACCCTTGGCAAGGGCGAGAACTTTCTTGTGACGGGCACGGGCCGTTACACCACGTTTGACGCGAGGCATGTATGTACTCCTTGTTCGTCAGTTATTAAAGGCCAGCGCTGGGCAGCATTTGTGCGATCGAGCCCATGTTGGTCTCATGCACATTCACTGCACCACGCAGGTGGCGCTTGTTCTTGGTGGTCTTCTTGGTCAAGATGTGACGCTTGAAGGCTTGACCGCGCTTGACGGTGCCACCGGGACGAACGCGGAAACGTTTTTTCGCGCTGCTCTTGGTCTTCATTTTGGGCATGTGAATGCTCCTTTTTCATTGTGCTCGTGAGGCGTTTGCAAACCGATCTGCAAACTTGTTGGCCCCGAGCCACTTTTATCGAAAGGCTTTCGCCTTCCGCTCGGCAATGCCCGAAGGCACCACCTTTTCAAGCACTCCGCCTGTTGAGGGGCGCAGTGCTCAAAACTTCATACCGATCCGCAGCTTTATGCCGCCTGGCCTGCCGCAGGTGCAGCGCCTTCAGACGCTGGCTTGGCCGCAGGCTTTTTCTTGCCGGGGGCAATCATCATGATCATCTGGCGGCCTTCCAGCTTGGGAAACTGCTCGATGATGATGCTGTCAGCCAACTCGTCACGAATCCGGTTCAGCAGAGCCAGGCCGAGTTCCTGGTGCGTGATTTCGCGACCGCGGAACCGCAGCGTGATCTTGCATTTGTCACCATCCGCCAAAAAGCGGCGAATGTTGCGCATCTTGATGTTGTAGTCGCCATCGTCCGTACCGGGACGGAACTTGACTTCCTTGATCTCAATGACCGTCTGCTTGGCTTTGGCTTCTGCCGCACGCTTTTGCTCTTGGTACTTGAACTTGCCATAGTCCATGAGACGGCACACCGGTGGGTTCGCCGTGGCAGCGATTTCCACCAGATCCACGTCCAGCTCACCGGCCATCCGCAAGGCCTCCATAAGACTGACAACACCCAAGGGCTCGTTGTCAGGCCCAGACAGACGGACTTCCGGGGCCATGATTTCACGGTTCAGGCGGTGCTTGCGCTCTTCCCGCTGGCGACGATCACGAAATTCAGTAGCGATGGCTATCTTCCTTGAATCAAAATGCTACAAATAAAGTAGCTGTTCCCGCACAGTCCACGAGCGGCAAAGCAGTTTTTTGTACAAAATCAGGCTTTGGTGGCGATGTCGTTGGCGATCAATTCAATGAACGCATCGACCGACATCACGCCGAGATCACGATTACCTCGGGCTCGCACTGCAACGGCTCCCGCCGCCTTTTCCTTGTCGCCTGCGACGAGGATGTAGGGCAGCTTTTGCATCGAATGCTCCCGTATTTTATACGTAATCTTCTCGTTACGCAGATCCAGGGCCACCCTAAGGCCTTGATTGGGCAGCGCTTTTTGCAGTTTTGCTGCGATTTCACGACAGTAATCGGACTGCGCGTCCGTGATGTTGAGCACCGAAACCTGCACGGGAGCAAGCCAAGTGGGCAAGGCGCCCGCATGCTGCTCGATCAGAATCCCGATGAAGCGCTCCAGGCTTCCCACGATGGCACGGTGCAGCATTATGGGCCGATGGCGGCCGCCATCCTCGCCCACAAACTCTGCGTCCAGCCGCTCGGGCATGTTGGGATCGACCTGAATCGTGCCGCATTGCCACGGGCGCCCCAGCGCGTCCTTGAGCGTGTACTCGATCTTGGGGCCGTAGAACGCGCCTTCGCCAGGCAGGTACTCAAACTCGCAACCGGACGCGCGCAAGCCCTCTGCCAAGGCGTTTTCCGCACGGTCCCAGCTTTCCTCACTGCCGATGCGCTTTTCGGGGCGCGTGGACAGCTTGTAGATGATGTCCGTGAAACCAAAGTCCTTGTAGACCTTTTGCAGCAGCGTGGTAAACGCCACCACCTCTGACTGAATCTGGTCTTCGGTACAGAAGATATGGCCGTCATCCTGGGTGAACGCACGCACGCGCATGATGCCGTGCAGGCCACCAGTCGGCTCATTGCGATGGCACTGGCCGAACTCACCAAAACGCAGCGGCAAGTCGCGGTAGCTCTTGATACCTTGCTTGAAGATGATGATGTGCCCGGGGCAATTCATCGGTTTGAGCGCGTAGTCGCGCTTTTCCGACTCCGTCACAAACATGTTCTCGCGGTATTTGTCCCAGTGGCCCGTTTTCTCCCACAGACCCTGGTCCAGGATTTGTGGCCCCTTCACCTCTTGGTAGCCGTTCTCGCGATACACGCGGCGCATGTATTGCTCGACCTCCTGCCACACCGTCCAGCCCTTGGGGTGCCAGAACACCGTACCGGGCGAATGCTCGTCAATATGGAACAGGTCCAGCTCACGGCCCAGCTTGCGGTGGTCGCGCTTCTCGGCTTCTTCCAGCATCGTCAGATACTGCTGCAGCTCGTCCTTGGTAGCCCAAGCCGTGCCGTAGACACGCTGGAGCATCTCGTTGCGGTGGTCACCGCGCCAGTAGGCACCCGCCACCTTCATCAGCTTGAAGAACTTGAGTTTTCCGGTACTCGGCACGTGCGGGCCTCGGCACAGGTCTTCGAAATTGCCTTCGCGATACAGGCTCACATCTTCGTTGCTGGGAATGCTCGCAATGATCTCGGCCTTGTAGTGCTCTCCCAGGCCCTTGAAATACGCCACCGCCTCATCGCGCGGCAACACGCGGCGTACCACGGGTTCGTCCTTGGCGGCCAATTCAGCCATGCGCTTTTCGATGGCCACCAGGTCCTCGGGCGTGAAGGGGCGCTTGTAGGCAAAGTCGTAATAGAAGCCATTTTCGATCACTGGACCGATGGTGACCTGGGCATCAGGAAACAGCTCCTTGACCGCATAGGCCAGCAAGTGGGCGGTGGAGTGGCGGATCACATCCAGGCCATCCGCATCCTTGGCCGTCAAGATGGACAGCGGGCTATCAGCCGTGATCTGGTAGCTGGTATCCACGACCTTGTCGCCAATCTTGCCCGCCAAGGCGGCTTTGGCGAGGCCAGTGCCAATGGACGCGGCCACCTCGGCCACCGTAACGGGGCCTGGAAACTCGCGCTGCGAACCGTCGGGAAGCGTAATGTGAATCATGGGAATAATTCTTTCTCTGTGATCAGTGCAATGGATGCGGGCACGCGCCAGGCCCGTAAAACAAAAAAGCGCGGAACAGGTCCGCGCTTTTTGGAGGTGTGTGCAATCTCGTGCAGGCGCGAACAGCCAGCCTCAAAGGCCGGTCAACATCTCCGATGTAGTTCGCGGTGTCATAACCAGACTGCCTTTCTCGCTCTTGTTTGTTGAGGTGTGCCCGACATTTTAGCCTCGCATCGGCGTAGCTGAGTCAACTCCGCACATATTGCCCAATTCCTTGCTTGCCGTTTGTGCTGCGCCAAGGAGCCATGTGAAGCCATAAGCGACGGGTCCGCCATATCGATATCTGCAACGAACCGCTGGGCTCTCAAATAAGACCAACCCTGCGGGGGCTGAGATCGTCAACATGTTCAAAGATCAGGCGGAAACTGTGCGATGATTTTTGGGTCGGCGCACGCCGCACGGCCAATGCAACGGTAATACGGCGATAGTCCAGCACGGTCGCCAAGCCCCACCATGCAGTTACTCTGGTGCAGCAATGCCACAGACGGTGCTCCAGCGATACTTTACGCTTCGCCTGTAGCCACCCTTTTCGGGACAAGGATGTGCTTTACGAGAATGTTTATGCAACCAGAGATTTCTGTCGTTATTCCGGTGTATTGTGAAGAAGCCGGTATCCGCCTCACGCTCCAACAGGTGGGGAAGTTTGTGGCCTCGACCGCATCCAGCTGGGAAATAGTGGTGGTGGACGATGGGTCCAAAGACAACACCTGGCAAGAAGTGACGGCGATTGCCGAACACATGCCGCAATTGCGGGGCCTGCGGCTGAGTCGCAATTTTGGCAAGGAAGCCGCTGTGGCTGCTGGACTCGAGACAGCCTGCGGCGAAGCGGTGGTCATCATGGACGGCGACCTTCAGCATCCTCCATCGCTGCTGCCGAAGATGATCGCCACATGGCGCACTGGCGACTTTGACATAGTGGAAGCGGTCAAGTCCAGCAGGGGCGACGAATCCACACTTTCTGCAGCAAGAGCAAAACTTTTCTATCTGATCTTGCGTGCGTTTTCAGGCCACGATCTGAATGGAGCGTCCGACTACAAGTTGCTGGATCAGCGGGTGATCCAGGCCTATCGCTCCATGAAGGAACGCAATGTTTTCTTTCGCGGGATGATCAGTTGGATGGGGTTCAGGTCGACCCAGGTTCCCTTTGAGGTTGAACCCCGTATTGCTGGGGACTCAGGATGGTCCGTCTTCAGCCTGGTTCGTCTCGCTGCCGTGGCCGTCACCAGCTTCAGCACCTTTCCTCTTCATCTGATCACCATTTTTGGTGTTGTGTTCTTTGCCTTCTCCGTACTTCTGGGCATGCATACGGTGTACATGAAACTGTCTGGGGCAGCCATTACCGGATTCACCACCGTCATCTTGTTACTGCTGATCATTGGCAGCTCGCTGATGATTGGTCTTGGGATCATCGGTGAATATCTCGCGCGCATCTACGACGAGGTCAAACAAAGACCCCGCTACATCGTTTCCCAGGAAATCCGTCAAAACAACCCGTGACATCGATTCCAGAGATCAAGCCGGCGCGACCTTGCGTTCGCACCAAACAGTCAGGCAATGCCACTTTGTTGGCATGCCGCGCGATATCAGGGGCACAGCCATTTCCTATCCATTTGCCACACTGAGCCCCGCTCTGACCAAAGTGCTTCGCTATGGTGTCGTGGGGGTCATGGGCGCACTGGTGCACATGTCTACCCTGTTTTTGCTGGTGGAGCTTGGTGTCACAGGGCACGTCGTGGCCACCACCATTGGATTCGTGTTGGCGTTGCTGATCTCCTACGGCGTCAACAGAATATGGACTTTTGGATACAGCGGCAGCTACTGGGCTTCACTGATACGGTATTGCGTTGTCTCCCTGGTCGGACTGGGATTGAACATTCTCATCATCACCCTCTTCACGGATGTTCTGGGCCTGTGGTACGGGTGGGGGGCTTTCGTGGCCGTGGGTGCGGTGGCGTTAAATAACTTCATCCTAAATAATGCCTGGACTTTCACACATAAGACCTTGAACACACGTTAGCAATGTGCTCAAGCTTGGGGCAGCAAACGTTCTCTGCGCTTCACCATCGTTCGCAGGACGCAACGTGCAGCAGTCATCGCCACGTACGGGCAAGCCATGCGGATAACACGGTGATGTGCAGAGAAGGTATATGCACAGCACTCGGAGCCCGTCCTTCATCGGAAGGCGCAACACCATGTCTCACTGCAAGACGTGGAATCAGACAGCAACATCACAATGCAGGCCCCCATACAGAAGACCGTCCCTCCAATGCGCACGAAGCAAATATCCAGTGACTGGATCGCACTGATCTTCATCGCAGTATTGGGCGCGATACAGGTATATTTTTATGACATCACCTTCCACGGTCCCGATCAAATACGGGACGTGGAAATCGCGCGGAAACTGATTCATCACCATGAGTGGCCACTCAACGGCCCTCCCCTGTTTGGTGAGCGCTTGAGTCTGCCGCCCGGCTTTTATTATTTGCTTGCCCTCCCCCTCCTGGTCAGGGATACCGAGGCCGCGATATTCATCACATTCGGGGCCCTATTCGCACTGTCCGTGTGGTACTTGTGGCGCACAGTGCAAGCGCAATGGGGCAGCAGGTCCGCACTGGCCTACGCCGTGCTGGCGTTCCCTATCTTCGCCTCCATGTATACACACAGTGCGTGGAACCCGGCACTGGTCATGACGCTGAGCAATGTCACGCTGGGCCTGTTCATCAGTCTGGTGCATCAACGCAGACATGATGCGCTGATGCTCCCCGTGGTGGTGTTTCTGCTGGTGCAAATACACCCCTCCGCAGCGCCACTGTTGCTGGGCCTCGGGACATACGCATTGCTGAACCACCAAACCCTGCTGAACCGCAAGACGCAGGTATCTGTGCTTCTTGTCATGGGGTTCACCGCATTGTGGGCGAGTCAGTCGGGCCTCATCTCCAGACTGATGGCACCGATACAGGCGGCGTCCGGCACCGCCCCGGGTAGCCACTGGCTCAGTAACCTGCTGGATGCGGAGAAGTGGCGCGACGTATTGCTCATGCCCTACAGCGCCATTGACAGTATCCAACCGAGCATCACGGGTCTGAGTACGCTGGCAGCTTTGCATCTGGCACTGATGCTTACAGGTGCATTGCTGGGCATCGCCTATGCCAGCAGGGAGCGCACCATCCGTTGGGTCTTCATCACCACGCTGCTCTGGTTCATGCTCTCCATGGCCTTCCTGGGCCGAGGAGCCTTCTGGCATCTGGATGTGGTCCACCCCTGGCTCGCGGTGCTTGCAGCCTATGGACTCGCGCGCACCAGTGAGCAAGTACAGTGGGCCACAAAGCGTTTCAATGCCCTGGCGGCAGCGACCCTAGCCTTGGTCGTCGTGGCGCATCTGGCCCTTTACATCCAATTTGAGAGGAAGGGCAAATACGACCTCATGATCGCTTCGCTGTTCTTCCCGAAACTGGAGCCGTTAGGATTCAGGATTCCGGCGTACACCTTCAAACACCTGCATGAGATGCGCGACAGCCTGACTAGCCTGGGCGCGTGTCAAGCGCAGGTCATCGGCCTGGACCCCTTGGTGATGGGAAACGCCGTCAACCGGACGCTCGACCTGCCTTGCGCCCGTCCCACAACGACGGCACCGGCCTTCGAGACACTCTACTTCGTCACATCCCGGCAAGACCCACCCCAGTTCGATTTCACCAAAGACTTGGCGCCGGTTGCCAAAGTGGCGGCAAGCCGTATCTACGCCCTCAAGAACCATGGTGCACGCATCAACCAGGAGCCCACCAACATCTTGTTGTCAGAGCAAAAGGTGAACTACATGACCTATCTGCCAGCACGACTTGAACAGGGCCTGAACATATCGCTCCCCTATGCGCCGCAGACCATCGTACGGGTGGCTTTGCGATGCGGCGGGGACACTCCCATCGACCAGCAAATCTACTGGAAGCTACAGGGCGCCGAATACAAAAAGCCGCTCGCCACTGCTCATTCCAAGTACCTGGGATCCAACTACTACGACCTGGAATGGACACTGACCATGTCAGCGGGCCAGGGGCATGGAGCCACCATTTCGTCGACACTGGATCGTCTCGATTGCGATGTCTCCGCGATTGCACGACCTGTCGGCATGCAATGAGGGCGCGCCCCCAAGCGGTGAGACAGCACACTTTCACCGTCGCTCAAGCACAGCGGAAGGACAAAAAGGCCACCCCTTTGGGGTGGCCTTTTGCTTCTGGCTGCTGTATGGCGCCTATCCATCCCCCGGGGTACGGAGGCTCTAGATCAGTGGAACTGCTCTTCTTCGGTCGAACCCGTCAGGGCCTTCACGCTGGACGAACCGCCCTGGATCACCGTGGTCACATCGTCGAAATAGCCTGCGCCCACTTCCTGCTGGTGAGACACGAAGGTGTAGCCCTTTTCGCGTGCTGCGAATTCGGGTTCCTGCACCATTTCGGTGTAGTGCTTCATGCCTTCGCCCTGGGCGTATGCATGGGCGAACTGGAAGGTGTTGAACCAGTTGATGTGGATACCGGCCAGCGTGATGAACTGGTACTTGTAGCCCAGAGCCGACAGGTCTTCCTGGAACGAAGCGATCTGCTTGTCGTTGAGGTTCTTCTTCCAGTTGAACGATGGCGAGCAGTTGTACGACAGCAGCTTGCCAGGGCAGGCAGCGTGCACGGCTTGCGCAAACTCACGGGCAAAGCCGATGTCTGGAACGCCGGTTTCGCACCACACCAGGTCGGCGTAAGGAGCGTAGGCAACGCCACGGCTTATGGCTTGTTCCAGACCGTTCTTCACGCGGTAGAAGCCTTCTTGCGTGCGCTCGCCGGTCAGGAAAGGCTTGTCGTTGGCGTCGTGGTCGGACGTGATCAGGTTGGCAGCTTCGGCGTCGGTACGGGCCAGCACGATGGTGGATACGCCCATCACGTCAGCGGCAAAGCGTGCAGCGATCAGCTTTTCGCAGGCTTCTTGTGTGGGCACCAGCACCTTGCCACCCATGTGGCCGCACTTCTTCACGGCAGCCAGTTGGTCTTCGAAGTGCACGCCGGCTGCGCCTGCAGCGATCATGTTCTTCATCAGTTCGAAGGCATTCAGCACGCCGCCGAAACCGGCTTCAGCGTCGGCCACGATGGGCAGGAAGTAGTCGATGAATTCCTTGTCGCCGGGGTTGATACCACGGCCCCACTGGATTTCATCAGCGCGCTTGAAGGTGTTGTTGATGCGGCGAACCATGGTGGGCACCGAGTCGTACGCGTACAGCGACTGGTCGGGGTACATGGTTTCGCTGGTGTTGCCGTCGGCGGCCACTTGCCAGCCCGACAGGTACACGGCTTCGAGACCAGCCTTGGCTTGCTGCATGGCTTGGCCCGCGGAGATCGCGCCGAAAGCGTTCACGTAGCCCTTCTTGGCGCCGCCGTTGATCTTGTCCCAGAGCTTTTCAGCGCCGCGCTTGGCCAGGGTGTGCTCGATGGGCAGCGATCCACGCAGACGCACCACGTCCGCAGCGGAGTAACCGCGCTTCACACCCTTCCAGCGGGGGTTGGTCGCCCAGTCTTTTTCCAGGGCGGCAATTTGCTGTTCGCGGCTCAGTTGTTCGTTGAGGGATTGGGGCATGAGATCACTCCAGGGGTTGGTTGAAAACGCCGGGCTGCTGTGTGCCGCCCTTGAAGACAACTTTAAGTCTTCTATAAGACTTGCGCAAGCTCTTATGTCTTATAGAAGAGATAAATTTTCTTCTTTCAAAACAACCACTTAAACACGTGATTTCTCAATACAGAAATTGATTTCTCATATCGAGAAAAATTGCGGCAACGCAACATCTATCGCATCCCACATCAAGAAATTCAACTTTCGTATTGTGAGAATTCAGATGGTTGTAGCCTCAACTGCCCTGAGCCAGTCACCATGCTCGATCTGGCGTGCGCCCTGCGCATATCGGGGATGGATCTCGTACACCAGACAAGACAGCGCTTGGCCCTCCACCGTCACCGCAATTTCGCGCTTGCGGTACTCATCGGTCGGGTGGTTTCCTCCCAACCCCTCGATGGCATCCAGAACGGTCTCCAGCGCGGGCTCGATGGCATACACCTCGCCATGCACCGGCCGGTCGCCGCCCAGGGTAATGCCGGGGTAAGCCCCCAGGTGGAACAGCATCCCTGCAACTTGCGCAAACCCCACCCAGCGCGGCGCAGGCAACAAGCGCGTGATGTCGTTCGACCCGCCGCGGCGCAAGGTGCCGTACACAAACACATGGCGTGGGGCTGCAACTGGCGAAGAAGGCTCGGGCATGATGCGCAGTCTTTTTTGTTTGAACAGCGTCCCAGTCTAGTGAATACGCCCCCGCCCAGCCGCCCTTTCGCCTATCTGTGCTTGGCCCTCAGCATGTCGCTGGTGGGCAGTTATGTGGCGCTCACCAAACCGCTCGCGGCCGTGCTGCCCGTGCTCTTGCTGGCCTGGATGCGCTTTGGCATCGGGGGCATTGCCATGCTGCACTGGCTCAAAAAGCCCGACAACGAGCCGCCACTGACACCACAGACGAAACGGCTGCTGTTCCTGGAGTCCTTTCTGGGCAACTTTCTGTTCACCATCTGCATGATCTACGGCGTGAGCCTGACCGATGCGGTTTCGGCAGGCGTCACCATGGCGGCCATTCCTGCGGCGGTGGCGTTGATGGGCTGGGCATTTTTGGGCGAGCGGGTAGCGCCCCGCACCTGGATGGCAGTGCTTTGCGCCGTGGTGGGCATCGCCCTGTTTTCACTATCAAAACCAGAGCATTCAGCACATATGGAACCGACGCTTGGAGCCAAAAACACTGAAAACCATGCCTGGTGGGGCCAGATGCTGCTGCTGGGGGCCGTGGTTTGCGAGGCCGCCTACACCGTGATCGGCAAGAAGCTCACCGGCAGCCTGGGGCCCAAGCGCATCACCTCGCTCATCAACCTGTGGGGCTTTGTGCTGACAACGCCGTTTGGCCTGTACCTGGCGCTGGACTTTCCGTTTGCTTCGGTGGGCTGGGGCACCTGGGTGTTGCTGCTGTTTTACGCGCTGGCCGCCTGCATGTGGACGGTGTGGCTGTGGATGACCGGGCTCAAGGCCGTGCCCGCTGCGCAGGGCGGCGTTTTCTCGGTCATGCTGCCGGTGAGTGCGGCGCTGGTGGGCGTGCTGTTTTTGGGCGAGGCGTTGACGGGCATGCAACTGGTTGCATTTGCTATCGCCCTGGCCAGCGTGTTGCTGGCCACCCTGCCCTCGCGCGCAGCGCTGCGCGTGGGGCGGGGCGACCGCCCCGACCGATCCTGACCTGCACAGGAACCGTCAAGTAGTCAACGCCTGCGCGCTGACCACGATGCCGTCGGCATCGGCATACAGCCAGTCGCCGGGCCGCACCCACACGCCCTGGATCAGCACCGCCACATCGCGCTGGCCTTCGCCCCGGCGCTCGGTGGGCAGCGGCATCAGCGCCAGCGCCCGGATGCCCACGGCAGCGGCGTTCAGTTCGGCCACGTCGCGCACGCAGCCGTCCACCACCAGGCCCGCCCAGCCATTGCGCGCCGCAGCGGCCGCCAAGTTGCCACCCACCAGCGCGCGGCGCAGCGAGCCACCGCCATCCACCACCAGCACGCGGCCCTCGCCCGGCGACTCCACGGCGGCTTTGACCAGGGAGTTGTCTTCGTGGCATTTGACCGTGGTGACCGGGCCCGCAAACACCAGCTTGCCGCCATAGCTCTGGAAAACAGGCGGCAAGACGCGGAACGCACCGCTCACATCGGCCTTGTGCACATCGCAGAAATCGCAGGTGGAGAAGGGAGGGTTAGAAACTGCCGACATAGGGACAAAATCTTTCAAAGAGTGGGTCAGTGAAACGGGCCAAGCCAAGATTGTCTGCGCAATACAAGCCCTGACAGCCACGGCTCCACGCAGGCATAGGCCAGGCCACCCAGCCATGGGTTTTTGTCAAGACTGGCGCGGCCCTGCGGCGAATTGCTGCACGCTGCGCGGCGCCACCGCTACAAATCGAGGCAAAAAAAGCCGTTTCTCCCTTGGAAACGCGTTTTTTTCCCATTAGCATCGGCCTGCCAGTGGGAAAGCGTCGTTTTCGCTGGTAAAAATTTATTCCCAACAAGGACAACCCAACATGGCAACTGCAAAAAAAGCTCCGGCAACCACAGCCCCAGCAGCCAAGAAGGCCGCTGCACCCGCCAAGAAGCGGACCCCCAACGCCGCATTCATGAAGGCGCTCACGCCCAGCCCCGCGCTGGCCGCTGTGGTGGGCTCGGCACCTCTGCCGCGCACGGAGATCATCAGCAAGCTGTGGGTCTACATCAAGGCCAACAACCTGCAGGACGCCACCAACAAGCGCAACATCAACGCCGACGCCAAGCTCAAGGAGCTGTTCGGCAAGCCCCAAGTCTCCATGTTTGAACTGGCTGGCCTGATCGGCAAGCACGTCAAGTAAGCGCTGGCGCTTTGCGACCTGTGTCGCACCCGTAAAAGAACCGGCTCTGCCGGTTTTTTTACGTCCCAACCCTGTCGAAGTGTGGCGCGCTCGCATCAATGCAAATGAGAATGACCCGCATTTGATGTAACATAAAGCTGCACGACGACGCACAGCCATGTTGATCTAGCCACTGCCTCTCGCCTGCTCTTGGTGCCCCTGCGCGCCACCTGCACACCCCTATTGACGGAGGCCCTCTTGGCTAAATCTCGCGCCCAGCGCCGCAGCGGCATGCTGCGTTCTTCTCCCGCATTTGTTGTTTCTCCCGCTGCTGTGCCCTCGCAAGCCGCATCGTCCGACAAGGCCCTGCTGCCGCTGGGCGCGCTGATGCTGGCCGCCTCGATGGGCGCCATGGCGCAGACCAACACGCCAGAAACCACCTTGTCCACCGTGACGGTGAAGGAAACCGCCGAAATCCAGGGCAAGGACACCCTGCTCATCAAGAAGACCACCGTGGGCAAGGGCAAGCAGGACATCAAGGACATCCCACAGTCCGTGACGGTGTTCACCGAAAAGCTGATGAACGACCGCAACCAGGACGACTTCCGCGAAGTGCTGCGCACCACAGCGGGCGTGACCTTCCAGTCCGGAGAGACCGGTGAAGAAGATGTGCGCCTGCGCGGCTTTTCGCTGGGTCTGGCAGGCGACATCTACGTGGACGGCATGAAGGACGCTCCGCTGATCGAGCGCGACACCTTCAACAACGACCGCATCGAAGTGCTCAAGGGCTCGGCCTCCATGCTGTTTGGCAAGGGCTCGACCGGCGGTGTGGTGAACCAGGTCAACAAGTACCCGCTGCTGATCGACCAGCACGAAGCCGGCTACACGCTGGGCACCGGCAAGTACCACCGCGCCACGGGCGACTTCAACTGGGTGACGGGCGAGAACGCGGCCTTCCGCCTGAACGCCATGGTGCAGGAGTACGACAACTACGGCGCCAAGCAGGACAAGCGCGGCATTGCGCCCACGTTTGCCTGGGGCATCGGCACGCGCGATGAGTTCTCCATCGGCCTGTACTACCTCGAATCCAAGGGCCGCCCGCTCTACAACCACCCCTGGCGCCTCTCGGCCGACGGCAAGATCAACATGCCGCTGGAAGCGGGCAAGTACTACGGCCTGGCCAGTGACCACAACAACACCACCTCGCAGTACGTCACGCTGGGCCACATCCACCGCTTTGACGACAACGGCGAGCTGACCACGCGCCTGCGCTACGGCAAGTACGAGCGCGACCTGCTGGCCAGCACCATCGGCTTCCAGAACAGCGCCATCACGCTCGACCAGATCAACAGCAGCACCGTGCTGACCCGTGGCTCCAAGGGCCGCGTGGGCGAAAGCAACGTGCTGCAAGTGCAAAGCGACTACAACAACACCTACACCTGGGGCGGCAAGAAGCACGCGGTGCTGACCGGCGTGGACTATTACGACGACGACGCCAAGCGCAACCAGAACTACGCCAACACCACCACCCGCCCCACCACCACCGTGGGCACGCCCAACGACGGCGCCTGGGTGGCCGACGGCCGTGCACCGGTGCAGTGGAACACCTTTACATCGCGCAACCTGGGCCTGTACTTCCAGGACACCGTGTCGCTGACCGACACGCTCAAGCTCGTCGGCGGCCTGCGCTACGACAACTTCCGCGCCTCGTACCGCAATGCCGCAGGCAACCTGAGCAACTCGCGCTCCGACAGCCTGTTCAGCCCCCGCATGGGCCTGATCTTCCAGCCTGACGAGCTGACCTCGTACTACGTGTCGTACGGCACTTCGTACAACACCTCGGGCGACACCTACCAGTTTGGCAACCCCGGTGCCACCACGGCGCGCACGGCCAACACCGACCCGGAAAAGAGCCGCAACATCGAAGTCGGCGGCAAGTTCGAGCTGTTCGAGCGCCGCGCCCTGCTGGGTGTGGCCGCCTTCTACAGCCAGAAGTACAACGAGCGCAACACCGACCCCGACACCGCTGCCGCGCAAGAACTGCTCTCAGGCAAGCGCCACGCCACCGGCATGGAGTTCAACCTGGCGGGCCGCCTGACGCCGAAGTGGGAACTGTTCTTCAACCACACCTGGATCCCGTCGGCCAAGATCGACAAGAGCAACGTGGTGCTGGCCGCCAACGGCGGCGGCGCGCAGGTGCAGGGTGACCGACCCGGCCTCACGCCCAAGCACAGCGGCAGCGTGTGGAGCACCTACGCCGTCACCTCCAAGCTGCGTGTGGGTGCTGGCCTGACGTACCGCGCCAAGCAGAACCCCGAGGGCTCGCGCGCCGTGTACGCCAGCGGCTTTGCGGTGGTGGACGCCATGGCCGAGTACGCGTTTGACGACAAGACCTCGCTGAAGCTGAACGTGAGCAACCTGTTCGACCGCACGTATGCCGAAGGCCTGTACCGCGGCTTCTACACGCCCGGCGCTCCGCGCGCTGTGCAGCTGACGCTGAAGACACGGTTCTGACGCACCTCTGAAGTCCTTCGAATGAACCGGCCCCGGCACTGCCCGGGGCCGGTTCACAATGGTTCCATGTTCCTGCACATCCAAGACGTTCTCACCGCCGACGAGGTCGCGTTCTTCCGGCAAAAGCTCTGGGCAGCCGACGCCCCCTGGGTGGACGGCGCCCGCAGCGCGGGCGGCCAGGCGGTGCACCAGAAAAACAACCTGCAGCTCGCGCAAGCCAGCGAGCTGTCCGCGCAGCTCCAGGGCCTGGTCAAGGCCGCGTTGAATCGCAACGCCCTCTTCTTTTCGGCGGCGCTGCCGCGCCGCATCTACAACCCGCTGTTCAACAAGTACGGTGATGGCGCCAACTTCTATGGCAACCACGTGGACAGCGCCGTCATGCACTCGCGCGCCGACAACTGCTGGGTGCGCAGCGACCTGTCGTGCACGCTGTTCCTCACCCCGCCCGAGGACTACGACGGCGGCGAACTGGTGATTGCAGAAGCCCTGGGCGAGAAGCGCATCAAGCTGCCTGCGGGCGACATGATCCTGTACCCCAGCAGCACCGTGCACCAGGTCGCACCGGTCACGCGCGGCCACCGCGTGAGCAGCTTTTTTTGGGTGGAGAGCATGGTGCGCGGGCTGGAACAACGGCAGTTGCTGTTCGACATGGACATGGCACTGCTCAAGCTGCGCCAGACCCACGGCGACACCGACCCGTCGGCCATCGCGCTGTCGGGCACGTACCACAACCTGCTGCGCATGTGGGCCGATGTGTGAGACACCTCAAACGCCCAACCCCACGGCAGCGACCGGGGGTATGAGATACCCCAAAAACTACCATTTTGATAGCACCCAGCGCATGATCCACTAGCGCTTGGTGCTATTTTTGTTTGTATGACGCCACTTCCTGCACGCCACACCATCCCCTCGGGCCTGGTCACCCTGGCCGACCACGAGCAGCACGCGCGCACGCAGCTGGACGACAACGCCTGGGCCTACTTCAGCGGCGGTGCGGCCGACGAGATCAGCCTGCGCGCCAACCGCACGGCCTGGGACGCCCTGCCCCTGTGGCCCCGCGTGCTGCGGCCGCTGGCGGGTGGGCACACCCGCGTGCCCCTGCTGGGCCGCACGCTGGCGCACCCCATCCTGCTCGCACCCGTGGCCTTCCAGCGCATGGCGCACCCCGATGGCGAACTGGCCATGGCCTACGCTGCAGCAGCGCTGGGCGCGGGCGTGGTGCTCAGCACCCAGGCCAGCGTGTCGGTGGAGAGCGTGGCCCAGGCCGTGCTGCCCGACCCGGGGCGCGGCCCGCTGTGGTTTCAGCTCTACCTGCAGCCGGACCGGGGCTTCACCCAGGCGCTGGTGCAGCGTGCCGAAGCCGCCGGCTACGAGGCCCTGGTGCTCACGGTGGACGCCCCCACCAGCGGCGTGCGCGACCGGGAGCGGCGCGCGGGCTTTCGGCTGCCGTCCGGCGTGGGTCCGGTCAACCTGGCAGGTTCGCAGACACCTGCCTCCCCGCCGTTGAGCCCCGGCCAGAGCGCCTTGTTCGACGGCCTGCTGCACCATGCACCCACGTGGGACGACATCGCGTGGCTGCAGTCCATCACACGGCTGCCCGTACTGCTCAAGGGCGTGCTGCACCCCGCCGACGCGCGCCAGGCCGTGTCGGTGGGCGCGGCGGGCCTCATCGTGTCCAACCACGGCGGGCGCACGCTCGACACGGCCCCCGCCACCGCCACTGCCCTGCCCCGTGTGGTGCAGGCCGTGGGCGGCGCGGTGCCGGTGCTGGTGGACGGCGGCATCCGGCGCGGCACCGACGTGCTCAAGGCCATGGCACTGGGCGCATCGGCCGTGCTTGTGGGCCGCCCTGCCGTGTGGGGCCTGGCCAATGCGGGGGCGGCGGGCGTGGCCCATGTGCTGCGCCTGTTGCGCGACGAGCTGGAGGTCGCCATGGCACTGACCGGCTGCGCCACCCTGGCAGAGGCCACGCCTGCACTGCTGGAGGGGCAGGACGGAGCCCCATCGGGCCCAGGCTAAAGCGGGGGTATCGGTAACCGCCGGAGGCAGGTGTCACCTTCCCCCTGTCGGCAGGAATGATTTATTGCAAATGCGATAGATTCGTATTTATAATCTCAATCATCCTTTCAACAGCCAGCCACACTGCCTGCCGCCATGATCGTCTGTGTTTGCCGCCGGGTTTCGGACCGTGAGATTGCCCGCCATGCCCGTGCCGGCATGAGCTTCGATGAGATCCAGTTCGAACTGGGCGTGGCCACCCAATGCGGATGCTGCGAAAGCTGCGCCCGCGACGTGGTGGCGCAGTGCAGTGCTTCGCAACCGGTAGCCGCCTTGCGCAACGACGCGGCGCCACAGGCGATCCAGCTTGCCAGCTCCATTCTGAAAAGCAAGTCATGGAACTCCTCTCAACCCTCGCAGGCAGCCTGATCCTGGTCGCAGGATCGGCCTGGTGGATCTTTCGCAAATAATCCGGGTTTACCCGGCAGCGTCGGCCTGGTACTCCGTTTCATCAAAAGGTTGACGAAATGAAATCGATGCATTTGTTCGCCAAGCAAGGCGCAAACCGCAGTGATAGCTGTAGCTATCACGAGGATTTGCAACGCAGCATGGCGGACAAAGGTGCGATTTCATGTCAATTTTTTGGTGAAACGGAGTACTAGCTTGGGTCGGCGCTGCCTTTCCTTTCGTTTTATGTCTCACCCTGATCGTTTCGCCCCCCCTGGCGGTGTGAGCCGCAATGCCGTGATCGTCGGCTCCGTGGTGGCGCTGCATGTGGCAGGCATCTGGGCCCTGCAGTCCGGCCTGGTGCGCAAGGCGGCCGAAGTGATCGTGCCGGCCGAGCTGCTCAGCGAATTCATCGCACCGCCCGCCCCGCCCAAGGTCACCCCACCGCCACCGGCCCCTCCTCCACCGCCCAAGCCCGCCCCCAAGGCCGCGCCGCGCCCGGCCCCGATGCCGGTGGCGATTGCCGACCCTTCGCCTGCGCCCAACGCCCCCACGGGCATCACCACACCCCAGCCACCCGCGCCGCCCATCGAGGCCCCCGTGGCGCCCCCGGCCCCCGCGCCTGCGCCACCGGCACCCCCTGCACCGCCCAAGATCGAGCTGCCGTCCAGCGACGCGGCCTATCTCAACAACCCCAAGCCCAGCTACCCCGCCATCAGCAAACGCATGGGCGAGCAAGGCAAGGTAGTGCTCAGGGTGCTCATCGGCACCGACGGCGTGCCGCAGAAGGTCGAGGTCAACAAGTCCAGCGGCTTTGACCGGCTGGACCGCCAGGCCCAGGACGCCGTGATGCGCTGGCGCTTTGTGCCCGGCAAACGCAACGGCGTGCCCGAGGCCATGTGGAACCTCGTCCCCGTCAACTTTGTTCTCGAATAAACCAATCACCGCTCAGGGAGTTTTCATGGAATCGCAATTCGGCATCGCCAACGTCTGGATCCAGGGTGACTTTGTCACCCGCGCCGTCGCCATCCTGCTGCTGGCCATGTCGCTGGCCTCGTGGATCGTCATCCTCATCAAGGCGCTGGACATCATCAAGTTCAAGAAACACGCCCGCGCCGCCCAGGACTTCTGGCACAGCGAAGACTTTGCCGCTGGCCTGACCAAGCTGGGCGCCGACCCGACCAACCCCTTCCGCCACCTGGCGCTGGAGGGCCGCGAAGCCACCGCCCACCACCGCAATACCAAGGCCCATCTGCACGACAGCCTGGACGTGAGCGACTGGGTGACCCGCTGCCTGCGCAACTGCATCGACGAGTTCACTGCCCGCCTGTCCTCGGGCCTGGCCATCCTGGCGTCGGTGGGCTCCACCGCACCGTTCATTGGCCTGTTTGGCACCGTGTGGGGCATCTACCACGCGCTGCTGGCCATCGGCACATCGGGCCAATCCACCATCGACAAGGTGGCCGGCCCCATCGGCGAAGCGCTGATCATGACCGCCCTGGGCCTGGCCGTGGCCATCCCGGCAGTGCTGGGCTACAACGCGCTGGTGCGCGGCAACAAGTCCATCCTGAACGGCCTGAACAGCTTTGCCCATGACCTGCACGCCTACTTTGTGACCGGCGCCCGCGTGAACGCTGGCGAGCCCGGCAAGGTGCTGCCCATGAAGAAAGGCAGCTAAGCCATGGCCTTTGGAACCCAAGACGACACCGATGACGTGATGAACGAGATCAACATGACGCCTCTGGTGGACGTCATGCTGGTGCTGCTCATCATCTTCATCATCACCGTGCCGGTGATGAAACACGCGGTGAACGTGGACCTGCCCCGCGCCACCAACCAACCCGAGAACGTCAAGCCCGAGACCGTGCGCCTGTCGGTGTCGGCCGATGGCAAGTTCTTCTGGAACGAGTCCCAGGTGTCGGAAGAGGAACTCTTCCCCCGCCTGCAGGCCGAGGCCGCCAAGGAGCCCCAGCCGGACCTGCACATCCGTGGCGACAAGAACGTGCGCTACGAATTCGTGGCCCAGGCCATGGCCGCCGCGCAGCGCGCTGGCGTGCGCAAGATCGGGTTTGTGACGGACCCACAGGGGCAGTAAAGGCACGGTGACAGCTAGCTGCAGCCCCCTGCGCGTGCTGCGCGCCCTGCCAGCCTACCCACGGGGCACGCGCTGGCGGGCGGCAAAGAGGTTGGGCTTTTGCAGCGGGCTCATGGCCTGCTTACCCGGCGCCCGCAGCGCACAAAGCCCCCGGCCTTGCGCCTGATGCAGGTCGGGCGCAGGAACAAAAAGAAACACACTCTTCGCTTGACTTGTAATTGCGAATCGTTATCATTAACAAAACGCACTGCAATGACCCAGGAAACCTCCATGCAAGCCTCCCTGACTTCCGCCCCGCTCCGCCGCACTGCGTCTGCCGACCCGGCGGGCGCCCCGGCATCTGGCGAGGCATCGTCCTCCGGCGCGCAGGGCGCCACCGCCGCGCTGGACAGCAGCGTGCTGCTGCAAGGCCACAAGACGGTCGCCATCAGCCACAACGGCTCGGTGTACCGCCTGCAGGCCACCAAGCTGGGCAAGCTCATCCTGACCAAATAGTTTCATCGTGGGGCGACTCCCGGGCTTGCAACAAGCTCGAAAGGGTCGTTTTTGCCAGCCAACGGGTTTGCGCCCGCGTAGCCAGGCTTTTTTCTGCCCCCGACCCCGCCAACAAAAAACCGGCCCACAGGCCGGTTTTTTTATGCTCCCACAGGGTTTTGAAGCGGCGGTTTAAACAACGAAGTGCACGTTGCCAAAAGGTAGGCCCAGACAAGTAAG
>NZ_JBMDJH010000028.1:0-49887 GCF_057809085.1 Acidovorax sp. FG48
GTTTGCCCAGGATGATGAGAGAAGGTTGTTCTTTGTCGACCAGGGCTTTGAGGAGCTTGGCCACTGCCAGGGGCTGCAGTTCGACGTCGGTTTCCACCAGGATGGCGCGGTCGGCGCCGATGGCCATGGCGGTGCGCAGGGTTTCCTGGCATTGGGCTACGCCGCAGGAGACTGCGATGACTTCGGTCACCAGGCCTTTTTCTTTCAGGCGCACGGCCTCTTCAACGGCGATTTCGTCAAAGGGGTTCATGCTCATCTTCACGTTGGCGATGTCCACACCCGTGTTGTCCGACTTCACGCGGACCTTCACGTTGTAGTCCACCACGCGCTTGACAGGGACCAAGACCTTCATTGCTGCGGCTCCTAGAGAGTTGGTTGAATTGACGTTTACGTAAACTAGAACATTCTATGTCGCACTGCAGCGAAAGCGCTACGGAGCCACCACACAGACTGCACAATCACAAAAAAGAACGATCGTGCTTTTTGTGAATTATAGGCGAGTGCACAAGGCCAGTGTCTAGAGTGGGCTGTCGCCTGCGCTACCGGCCTCCCACCAGGACATCGGCGTGCCCCCGGCTCAGCCAGCAGAAGCGGGTGCTGGCGCGGGAGTCCCGCCCGGCGACATCGCAGCCGGGACTGCGCCATCGACCTGGACATGCATGACCCGCTGCGGGTAAGGGATTTCGATCTGGTGGGCCCGCAGCGCACTCAGGATGGCCCGGTTGATGTCCGAACGCAGTCCCAACGACCCGTTTTCAGGGTCCGCAATCCAGAACCCCACCGTGAACTCCAGTCCATCGGCCCCGAAGGCCGACAGCGCGGCGCTGGGGGCGGGGTCGCGCAGCACGCGCGGGCTGACCAGGGCGGCATCGGTGAGCAACTGGGCCACCTGGTCCACATCGCTCTCATAGGCCACGCTGACCACGGTGGACATCCACACGCGCGGGTCTGACAGCGACAGGTTTTCCACCCGCTGGGTGATCAAGAGTTCGTTGGGCACGATGGATTCGCGCCCCGAGGGCGAGCGGATGACGGTGTAGCGGGCATTGATTTGCGTGATGCGCCCCTCGAACGTATCGAGCTTGACGTTGTCGCCGATGCGCATGCTGCGCTCGGCCAGGATCACAAAACCGCTGACATAGTTGGCCGCGAGCTTCTGCAGGCCAAAGCCAATGCCCACGCCGACCGCACCACCCAGCACCGACAGCGCAGTCAGGTCGATGCCCACCGACGACAAGGCCACCAGCAAGCCCACAAACACCAGCAGCGCCCGCACAGCATTGCTCACGGCCTTGCGCAGCGACAGCTCGGCGCCCGTGGCCGAGCGCAGCAGGCGCGATTCGATGGCCGCCGAGATCCACAAGGCAATCAGCAGTACCGCTGCGGCGGTAACTGCCCCTTCGATGATGGTGCGCACCGACAGCGTCGCCCCGCCCACCTTCCAGTGGATCTGGTCCAGCTCGTCCAGCACCAGCGGCAGCAGCCCGGTGACCCACAGCACCATGCCCAGCCACGCCATCCAGGAGATGGAGCGCTCGATGGGCCGCACCCAGGCAGCATCCGGGTAGGCCACCTGCAGCACCTTCACGCCGATGCGAATGACCACCAGCGCTACCAGCACGGGGATCGCAATCTTGAACGCGGCCAGCGCCACCCAGTGGTGCAGCAGGGTGCGCGCGATGTAGGCCAGACTCAGCAGCACCAGCGGGAACAGCGCGCCGTCCACGATTCGCACCCCAAAGAGGATGGAGCGCGGGTCGCCCCGGCGCAGGCCGCGCTGCAGCAGCGCCACCAGCCCCCAGGCCAGGCCTACGCAGACGGCCAGGACGGCCAGCTCCACCAGCACCGTGGGGCTGAGAAAGGCCTGCACCCACAGGCCCACGTCGTCGAGCATCGGCTTGTCCATCGTGCCGTGCCTCAACGCTTCCAGGCGGGCTGGCGCTTCTCGGCAAACGCACGGGCGCCCTCCTGGGCGGCCTCGTCCATCATGTTGGTGGCCATGGTCTGGCCGGCCAGCTGGTAGGCGGCATCGATGCCCAGCTCGCGCTGCTGGTACACCAGCGCCTTGCCCATGGCCACGGCCACGCGCGGCTTTTGAAGGATGGATTGCACCAGTTGCTCGACCTCGGCATCCAGCGCATCGGCAGGCACCACGCGGTTCACCAGCCCTTGCGCCAGCGCGGTGGGCGCATCGATGAAATCACCGGTGAGCAGCATTTCCATCGCCCGCTTGGCGGGCACGTTGCGCACCAGCGGCACGCTGGGCGTGGCACAGAACAGGCCGTAGTGGATGCCGCTGGTGGCAAAGCTGGCCGTGTCTGCCGCCACAGCCAGGTCACACTGCGCCACCAGCTGGCACCCCGCAGCAGTCGCCATGCCCTGCACCCGCGCAATGACGGGCACGCTGAGCTTGTGGATCGTCAGCATCATCCGGCTGCACTGCGCAAACAACTTCTGGTAGTACGCCAGCTCTGGGTGGGCCGCCATGTCCTTGAGGTTGTGGCCCGCGCAAAACGCCTTGCCGGCGGCCGCCAGCACCACCACACGCACCGACTCGTCGCGGCCCGCGTCGTCCAGCGCCTGCTGCAGCGCCGTGAGCATCTCGCTGCCCAGCGCATTGAAGCGGGTGGGGTCGTTCAGGGTCAGGGTGACCACGCCGCGTGTGTCGCGGGCAATTTGCAGCAGATCATGGGAATTCGTCATCATTCTTCTCCAGTTTTTTGCACGACCGGCACCGCCGAGACTGGCGCGTCTCCGGGCCGTCACCACCAAGCAGACGGCCTGTCAAAGCGCAGGTGCTCCAGGCTGAGAGGGCTTACAAGTCGGCTAGAACCCGCAGATGCGCCTCTACGCTGCGCGCCAGCGGCCCCATCACATAACCGCCCTCCAGGCAAGACACGATGCGCCCCTTGGAGTAGCGCCGGGCCACATCCTTCACGCGCTGGGTGATCCAGGTGTAGTCCTGCTCGGTCAGGCCCAGCTGGCCCATGTCGTCCTCGCGGTGGCCGTCAAAACCAGCACTCACAAAAATCATCTCGGGCTTGAAGGCCTCCAGCCGGGGCATCCACATCATCTCGATGATCTCGCGGATGTCCATGCCGCGTGTGTACGCGGGCACCGGCACATTGACCATGTTGGGGGCCGGGTCGTGGTCGCCGCTATAGGGGTAGAACGGGTGCTGGAAGATGCTGACCATCAGCGCGCGCGGGTCATTGGCCAGGATGTCTTCGGTGCCGTTGCCATGGTGCACGTCAAAGTCCACCACCGCCACGCGCTGCAGGTTGTAGCGCTGCAAGGCGTATTTGACGGCCACCGCCACGTTGTTGAAAAAGCAGAAACCCATGGCCTTGTCGCGGCAGGCATGGTGCCCTGGGGGGCGTACAGAACAGAACGCGTTTTCGACTTCGCCCGCCATGACCGCATCGGTGGCAGCCAGCGCGGCACCTGCGGCACGCAGGGACGCCTTCCAGGTATGGGCGTTGATGGAGGTGTCGGTGTCGATCTGCGCGTAGCTCGGGCCGCCGGCCATCAGCTCTTCATTCAGCCGGTCGGACAGGCCGCGCAGCGCCGCAATGTGCATACGGCCGTGGGCCAGTTCGATGTCGGCCAGTGAGGCTTCGGGCGCCTCGTAGCGCTCCAACGCATCCCCCACGCCTGTGACCAGCAAACGGTCTTCAATCGCATCCAGCCGCTCGGGGCATTCGGGGTGGCCCGGGCCCATCTCGTGCTTCCAACAATCCCGGTGGGTGAAATAGCCCGTCTTGCTCACAGTCTTGTCCCCGCGTCTCGCATTTTTTGCCGTTTTTCGGATAACGTCGTGCCATGAATGCACAGCACAAGATCAAATCGCTCCTGGATCAGCTTAACACGGTGATCGTGGGCAAAAAGGCCCAGGTTCAGGACTGCGTGGCCTGCCTGCTGGCGGGGGGGCACCTGCTCATCGAAGACGTGCCTGGCGTGGGCAAGACCACACTGGCGCACGCGCTGTCCCACACTTTTGGGCTGCAGTTTTCGCGCGTCCAGTTCACTGCGGACCTGATGCCCAGCGACCTCACCGGCGTGTCGGTGTACGAACGTGGCAAGGAAGCCTTTGTGTTCCACCCCGGCCCGGTGTTTGCCCAGGTGCTGCTGGCCGACGAGATCAACCGCGCCAGCCCCAAAACGCAAAGCGCCCTGCTCGAAGCCATGGAAGAAAAGCAGGTCTCGGTCGAGGGCGAAACCCGCGCCCTGCCCCACCCCTTCTTCGTGATCGCCACCCAGAACCCGCACGACCAACTGGGCACCTTTGCGCTGCCTGAGTCGCAGCTTGACCGCTTCTTGATGCGCATCTCCATCGGCTACCCCGACCGCGCCGCCGAGCGCCTGCTGCTGTCGGGCGACGACCGCCGCGACATGGTGAGCAGCCTGCTGCCGCTGCTGTCGGCCGAGGAGCTGACCGAGCTGCAGCGCCAGGTGCAGGCCGTGCACACCGCCGATCCGCTGCTCAACTATGTGCAGGACCTGATCGCCGCCACCCGCTCGGGCCGCTGGTTCTTGCAGGGCCTGTCGCCCCGCGCGGGCATTGCCCTGCTGCGTGCCGCCAAGGCCCAGGCCCTCATCAGCGGGCGCGACTACGTGGCGCCGGACGATGTGCAGGCCGTGCTGCCGCAAACCATCGCCCACCGCCTGGTGCCCGTGGGCGACGCCGGGCGCGGCGCGGTCGAGCAGGTGCGCGCCATGGTCGATGCCGTGCCGCTGCCCTGACCGATGGAATCCGCTGCCCACCCTTCCCTCACCACGCCCACGGGCTGGCGCGGCCTGGCTGCGCGGCTCAGACCCGTGGCACGCCTTCGCAGGCGCTTCCAGCGCTGGTGGCAGGCGCGCCTGCCGCTGTCCGACACGCTGCAGCTCACCCAGCGCAACGTCTACATCCTGCCCACCAGCTCGGGCTGGATGCTGGCGCTCACGCTTGTGGTGTTGCTGGTGGCCTCCATCAACTACCAGCTCAATCTGGGCTACCTGCTGACTTTTTTGCTGGCCGGCAGCGCGGTAGTGGGCATGCACATCTGCCACGCCAACCTGCGCGGGCTGACGCTGCACCTGAAGGCGCCCGAGCCGCATTTTCTGGGCACCAGCACGGCGTTCGAGATTCAGCTGTCCAGCGATCGCAAGTCGCCCCGCTATGGCATTGCCCTGGCGGTGCACGGCACCGGCAAGGCCGAGCACCACTGGGCCTGGACCGATGTGCCCGCCCAGGGCCAGGCCAGCGTGCAGGTCGCCTTCCAGCCCGGGCGCCGGGGGCTGCACCGGGTGCCCACCCTGACGGCCGAGACGCGGTTTCCGCTGGGCACCTTCCGCGTGTGGACCTATTGGCGCCCAGCTGCCGAGGTGCTGGTGTACCCCGCGCCCGAGGTGCCGCCACAGCCCTTGCCGCCGGGCGAGCCCCGCGCCGGGGGCACGGGCAATGCGCCGTCGCAGGGCATTGGCGAATTCGACGGGGTGCGGGCCTACCGGCGGGGCGACCCGCTCAAACTGGTGGTCTGGAAGAAGGCCGCCAAGTCGCTGGCCACCGGCACCGACGACCTGGTGAGCCGCGATGCGCAGCAGGCGCAGCGGCATGAGCTGTGGCTGGATCTGGCCCACGCCGCGCTGCCCAACCACGAGGCACGCGTGTCGCGCCTGACGGCCTGGGTGCTGCAGGCCGACCGCCTGGACCTGGACTATGGCCTGCGCCTGCCCGGCACCGAGATCGCGCCCGACACCGGCGCAGCCCACCGCAGGCGCTGCCTGGAGGCCTTGGCCCTGTGTTGACCCGCTGCCGCTTATTTCAGCCCATATTGGCCCCAAGCGCATGTTCATATTGCCCCAATAGCTATCAAATACGTAGCAAAATGAAATCCATCGCCCTCCACACCGCCGCGCAGCCATGAGCCTGCGCCAGACGCTCCACGCCCTGCCGCGCGATGCGCGCGACACGCTGTTCCTGCTCGTCGTGATTGCGTGGGTCATCGCCCCGCAGGTCAACGTGTTGCCCGCATGGGCAAGCCTGCTGGCCGCCGGGCTGATGCTGTGGCGCGGCTGGCTGGCCTTCAAGGGGCGCCCGCTGCCAACGCGCTGGGTGCTGGCCGTTCCGCTGGTGATCGCGGTGGCGGGCACGCTGTACACCCACCGCACCATCCTGGGCCGCGATGCCGGGGTGACGCTGATCGTGATGCTGCTGGCGCTCAAGATGCTGGAGCTGCGCGCACGGCGCGATGCGCTGGTGGTCTTCTTTCTGGGCTTCTTCACGATGCTCAGCAACTTCTTCTTCTCGCAGTCGCTGTTCACGGCCGCTGCCATGCTGGTGGCCCTGCTGGGGCTGCTCACGGCCCTGGTCAACGCCCACATGCCCGTGGGGCGCCCTCCGCTGTCGCAGGCACTGCGCACCGCAGGCACCATGGCCCTGCTGGGCGCGCCCATCATGGCGGCGCTGTTCATGCTGTTCCCGCGCATGGCGCCCCTGTGGGGCATGCCCAGCGACACCATGAGCGGGCGCAGCGGCCTGTCGGGCGTGATGAAGGTGGGCAATATCGCCGAACTGGCGCTGGACGACACGGTGGCCATGCGCGTGCGATTTGACACCCCTGACGGCGCCGCGCCACCGCAGAGCGACCTGTACTTCCGTGGCCCGGTGTTCGGCACCTTCGACGGTGTTGAGTGGCACCCGGTGTCGCCCCGCCCTGGCGATTATTCGCAGGCACGCGCCAACACTGTCGCCAATCTGCGCGTGCAAGGCCAGCCCGTGCGCTACGAGGTCACGCTGGAGCCTCACCAGCGCCCCTGGCTGCTGCTGCTGGATGCTGCGGTGGACAAACCCGCCGTCGCAGGCATGGACACCTTCATGACGCAGGACCTGCAGTGGCTGACCACCCGCGCCGTGACGGATGTGGTGCGCTACAAGGCCGAAAGCTACACGCAGTTTGCCCACGGCCCCAGCACCCCCAACGCCGCCCTGCGCACCTACACCGAGCTGCCCACCGGTTTCAACCCCCGCACGCTGGCACTGGCCCAGCAAATGCGCAACGACCCCGCACTCAACCCCAACCCGGCGCAGGACAACACCGAGGCGCTGGTCAATGCCGCCCTGACCCGCCTGCGTACCGGCGGATATGTCTACACGCTGGAGCCCGGCGTGTACGGCCAGCACACGGCCGACGAGTTCTGGTTTGACCGCAAGGAAGGGTTTTGCGAGCACATTTCCTCGGCCTTTGTGGTGCTGATGCGTGCGCTCGACATCCCAGCTCGCATCGTCACCGGCTACCAGGGTGGCGACCGCAACCCCGTGGACGGCATATGGACCGTGCGCCAAAGCGATGCCCACGCCTGGGCCGAAGTCTGGCTGGCCGGCCGGGGCTGGGTGCGGGTGGACCCCACGGGTGCCGTGTCGCCCGGCCGCACCGGGGCCTTTCAGCGGCTGCGCGCTCCTCAGAGCGCCTTTGCGACGGCCATGGGCACGGTCATCAGCCCGGGGCTGGCGCAGAACCTGCGCGCCGTGTGGGAGGCCGTCAACAACAGCTGGAACCAGTGGGTACTCAACTACACGCAAAGCCGCCAGCTGGACCTGCTCAAGTCCCTGGGCTTTGAGTCGCCCAGCTGGCAGGACCTGACCATGGTGCTGGGCATCCTGATCATCGTGGCGGCCCTCGGGGGCATGGGCTGGAGCCTGTGGGAGCGCAGCCAGCACGACCCCTGGCTGCGTCTGCTGGCACGCGCGCGCCAGCGCCTGGCCCGCGCCGGGCTGGTGGTGCCCGACACCTTGCCGCCCCGGGCCATGGCCGAGCGGGTACAGGCACAATTCGGCGCACCCGCTGCGGCGGTGGCCGACTGGCTGCTGCGGCTGGAGCGCGTGCGCTATGCCCCCCACCCGGAGGCCGCGCTGGGCGACTTGCGTCGGGAGTTCCGCAGCATCGCCTGGCCAAAGCAGTGAATCATCCCCCTGAGCGGCTGCGCCGCTTCCCCCTTCTCTCGCGCTGCGCGCGGGAAGGGGGACGATGCCCTCGCTGCGGGGCGGCCCTTGCTCGGCATCCCTGGTTACGGGGCGCGCCAGTTTCAAAGCACCGGGCCCTACAAAGCTACAACGACTGACATGAAGAAGACATCACCATGGACCGCAGCAGCTATTTTTTTGATAGCTGCCTGGGCATTACCCGCTAGCGCAAAGCCCGAAAATCAACCCAAATCAGCAGCCCAGAAGGCGCATGCCAAAGCCGGCCAGGCCCACCAGGGGCTGTCCGGCGCCAAGGCCCCGGTGCTCTACGCATCGCGCCCCGAGGCCATGGAGTTTGCCGACGACCTGGCCGCGCGCCGCGACCTGGACCGCGAATGGGTGCGCCAGGCCATCGGTCAGGCGCATTTTCTACCCCAGGTGCCACGCCTCATGCTGCCGCCGGCCAAGGGCACGGCCAAGAACTGGCGCGTGTACCGCAGCCGCTTCATCGACCCCATTCGCATCCGTGCAGGCGTGCGTTTCTGGCAAGAGAACCAGGCCATGCTGGAGCGTGCCGAACGCGAGTTTGGCGTGCCGGCCGAGATCATCGTGGGCATCATCGGTGTGGAGACCATCTACGGCCAGCAGATGGGCACCTTCCGCGTGATGGACGCGCTGGCCACGCTGGCGTTCGACTTCCCCTCCGCCCACCCGCGCGCCAAGGAACGCACCGAATTCTTCCGCCGCGAACTGGAGCAGTTCCTGAGCCTCACCAACCGCAGCAACACCGACCCGTTCGAGCCACGCGGCAGCTATGCCGGCGCCATGGGCCTGGGCCAGTTCATGCCCTCCAGCTGGGTGCGCTACGCGGTGGACTTCGACGGCGACGGCCGCGTGGACCTGTTCAAGAGCCCGGCCGATGCCATTGGCTCAGTGGCCAACTACTTCCGCGGCCACGGATGGACGCCCGGCATGCCCACGCACTTTGGGGTGCAGTTCGACAATGCGCGCCTGCAGCTGGACGACCTGCTCGCTCCTGACATCCTACCCACCTTCAGTGCCGCCAGCATGCAGGCCAAGGGCGCCGTGCTGGATGCCCAGGGTGCGCAGCACACCGGCCCGCTGGCGCTGGTGGAACTGCAAAACGGCAACGATGCCCCCAGCTACGTGGCGGGCACCGAGAACTTCTACGCCATCACGCGCTACAACTGGTCCAGCTACTACGCCATGGCGGTGATCGAGCTGGGCCGCGAGGTGGCGGCAGCGCGCTGATGGCGAACCCCTGCTCTGCGAACCAAACACCCACCGGCTGAACCCGGAGGTTTCTGCGGGCACGGAGCCCCCGCCCAGCTCGCTTGCGCAAGTCAGTCCACAATGCCCGGCTTCGACCGCTTGTGCAGCGGCCCGGCCAAGGCGGCGCGCCTGGCCTTCCAAGAGAACCTTCCCCATGCCTGCATCACCTTCTCCAGCACCCGACACGGACGCCATCGTCCGCGTACGCGGCCTGAGCAAAACCTACGCCGGCGGCTTTCAGGCACTCAAGAACATCGACCTGGACATCCGGCGCGGCGAGATCTTCGCTCTGCTCGGCCCCAATGGCGCGGGAAAGACCACGCTGATCAGCGTGATTTGCGGCATGAGCAATGCCACGGCGGGCACCGTTACGGCAGATGGGCACGACACGGTGCGCGACTACCGCGCCGCCCGTGCGGCGATTGGCCTGGTGCCGCAGGAGCTGCACACCGACTCGTTCGAGACCGTGTGGGCCACGGTGAACTTCAGCCGGGGCCTGTTTGGCAAGGCCCCCAACCCCGCATACATCGAGAAGATCCTCAAGGACCTGTCGCTGTGGGACAAGAAGGACAACAAGATTCTCGCGCTGTCGGGCGGCATGAAACGCCGCGTTCTGATCGCCAAGGCGCTGTCGCATGAGCCCAAGATTCTGTTCCTCGACGAACCCAGCGCGGGCGTGGATGTGGAGCTGCGCCACGATATGTGGCGCCTGGTGCGGGCGCTGCGCGACGCGGGCACCACCATCATCCTGACCACCCACTACCTGGAAGAAGCCGAGGACATGGCCGACCGCATCGGCGTGATCCGCAAGGGCGAGTTGATCGTGGTGGAAGACAAGGCCGTGCTGATGCGCAAGCTGGGCAAGAAGGAACTTGCCATCACGCTGCAGCAACCCATGGAGCAGGTGCCCGCATCGCTCGCCCGCTGGCCGTTGGCGCTGAGCCAGGGCGGCACCGTGCTGACCTACACCTTCGACACGCAGCGCGAGGACACCGGCATCGCCGCCCTGCTGCGCGCCCTGACGGAGCACGGCATCGACTTCAAGGACCTGCATTCCAGTGAAAGCTCGCTCGAAGACATCTTCGTGAGCCTGGTGCACCAGGACAAGGCCCCCACCGCTTCGGCCCAGAAAGCGATTCCAGCATGACCGGTGTGAACCTGCATGGCGTGCGCGCCATCTACCGCTTTGAAATGAACCGTGCCTTCCGCACCTGGATGCAGAGCCTCATTGCACCCGTGCTGACTACCGCGCTGTACTTCATCGTCTTCGGCTCCGCCATCGGCTCGCGCATGGGTGACATCGGCGGGGTGAGCTATGGCGCCTACATCATCCCCGGCCTGCTCATGCTGTCACTGCTCTCCGAGAGCATTTCCAACTCGGCCTTCGGCATCTACATGCCCAAGTGGTCGGGCACCATCTACGAGCTGCTGAGCGCACCCGTCAACTGGGTGGAGGTGCTGCTGGGCTACGTGGGCGCGGCGGCCAGCAAGTCGCTGCTGGTGTCGGTGCTCATCCTGTCCACCGCCCGGGTGTTCGTTCCGTACGAGGTGGCGCACCCGGTGTGGATGGTGGGCTTTCTGGTGCTCACGGCCGTCACGTTCTGCCTGTTCGGCTTCCTGATTGGCCTGTGGGCGGACAGCTTTCAGAAGCTGCAGGTGATCCCGCTGCTGGTGATCACGCCGCTCACCTTTCTGGGCGGGGCGTTTTACAGCATCAGCATGCTGCCGCCGTTCTGGCAAACCGTCTCGTTGTTCAACCCGGTGGTCTATCTCATCAGCGGGCTGCGGTGGGCGTTCTACGGCCACGCCGATGTGCACATCGCGGTGAGCACCAGCATGACGCTGGTGTTCATGGCCCTGTGTCTCACCGTGGTGTGGTGGGTGTTCAAGACCGGCCACCGCATCCGGCGCTGAGCTCCATCGCCCCGTCCACACCGGCAACCCGGGGCGGACCCACGCATCAGTAGCGCTGCATCAATAACGCTGCATTTGGCAGCTGTGCGGCTGCTGTGCCTTGGCGGCTGCAATCTGCCGCACCACGCGGAAGCCGTAGCCCGAGCCTTCCACGTCGAACTTCACGCCGGGCGCGCCTTTCTTGTCCATCACGCCCACCGCCAGCGCCTGCTGGAACTGGTGGTCGGCCGCGCGCATGGTGCCACCCTGGCCGGCCAGCTGCACGTTGGCCGATTCCATCTGGCGCGCAACGGCCACCACATCGGTGCTGCCCGCACGCTCGATGGACTGCGCGAGTGCCTCCACCATCAGCTGCATGCGCATGTGCACATAGTCGTCCTGCGGCTTGGGAAAGCGTGTGCGGAAGGACTGGTAGAACGCCTCGCTCTGCGCGCCCGGCACGTTGGGCAGCCAGTCGGCCACGGCCACTACCTTGCCAATGCCTGCGTCGCCAATGGCTGCGGGCGCACCCAGCGCGTTGCCGTAGAAGGTGTAGAAGCTGCCCTCGTAGCCCACGTCCCGCGCGGCCTTGACCAGCAGCGTGAGGTCGTTGCCCCAGTTGCCGGTGACTACGGCCTGTGCGCCGCTGCTCTTGATCTTGACGGCGTAAGGCGCAAAGTCCTTCACGCGGCCGATGGGGTGCAGCTCTTCGCCCACCACGGCCACATCGGGGCGCTGGGCAGCCAGCTGCTTCTTGGCCTCGCGCAGCACGGCCTGGCCAAAGCTGTAGTCCTGACCGATGAGGTACACGCTCTTCAAGGCCTTGTCCTCGCGCATCACCTCCATCAGCGCGGCCATGCGCATGTCGGCATGGGCATCAAAGCGGAAGTGCCAGAAGCTGCACTTCTCGTTCGTGAGGATGGGGTCCACCGCCGAGTAGTTGAGGAACAGCACGCGCTTGTTCGGCTCGCGCTCGTTGTGCTTGTTGATGGCCTCGATCAGCACGGCGGCCGTGGACGACGAATTGCCCTGCAGGATGACCTGCGCGCCATCGTCAATCGCGGCGCGCAGGGCAGACAGGGCTTCTTCGTTCTGGCCTTTGCTGTCGTAGCGCTCCAGCACCAGCGGGCGGGGACCGCCACTGCTGGCAGGCAGCTGCACGCCGCCGCGTGCGTTCACGCGCTCCATGGCCCAGTAGATGTTGCGATACACAGCCTCGCCCGTGTTGGCAAACGGGCCCGACAGGCTTTCGATGAGCGCCAGCTTGACCGGCCTGGCCTGGGCCACGCCTGCCGAGGGCGGGGTCTGCGCTTGCGCGGCAGGCGCCAACGCCACGGCGCCTGCAAGGGCCACTGCGGCCGCCCAAACGGTGTGACGTAATGCCGCTGCGCCTGATTTCAAGCCCACAGATTGCAATTTATTCATGGCATTTTTCCCTTGAAATGCGGCGTGGCCGCACACACCTCTCTGCCATGCGGCGACCACGTCGAGAGCCGCGCAGTGTATAGGAGTTACCCATGATCTTCGCCCCCGTGATCCGCCGCGCCGCTTATGCCCAAGCCCCCCGTTCCGCCGACCTGGCGCTGCAACGTTTTCTGATGGGCGCGCTGGCACAGCCTGCATCCGCAGCGGCAGCACCCGCCGCCGGCTGCACCGTGACGCAGGACGAAAAGGCCACCACCCTGCAGCTGGATGTACCCGGCCTGGCCCGCGAACAGCTCTCGATCAGCATTGAAGGCCAGGTGGTGCAGGTGCAAAGCGTGGAAGGCGCACCGCGCAAGGTGCAGCGCGCGTGGGAGCTGCCCACCGAGATTGACGCCAGCGCCAGCACCGCCAAGCTGGAAAACGGCGTGCTGACCCTGACGCTGGTCCGCCTGGAGCCCGTGAGCAAGGCCACCACGCTGACCATTCACTGAGGCCGGCCACTCCCAAGGCGATGGCGCATGACGGCCATCGCTATATTTCCAATAGCAATCAAGGCATGATGCACTAGCGCTTCATGCCTTTTTGCTTGTTTTTTTCTTCCAGGGCACCCGGTCAGGCGCCATTCGGCAGCCAGCCCACGGCCCTGCTCACTCGTGCCGTAGCGCATCGATGGGGTCCATGCGCGCCGCGCGTCGCGCCGGGAAGTAGCCAAACACCACACCGATCCCGGCCGAAAACACAAACGACAGCAGGTTCACGCCAGGGTTGAACAGGTAGGGCACGCCCATCAGCCCCGACAGCGCGAGCGACGCGCCCGTGGCCAGCACGATGCCGATGAGCCCGCCCAGCGCGGCCAGCACCACGGCCTCGATCAGGAACTGCAGCAGCACCTCGCGTTCCAGCGCGCCGATGGCCAGGCGCAGGCCGATCTCGCGCGTGCGCTCGGTCACGCTCACCAGCATGATGTTCATGATGCCAATGCCGCCCACCAGCAGACTCACGGCCGCCACGGCGCCCAGCAGCGTGGTCAGCACCTTGGTGGTGCCCGAGAGCGTGTCGGCCAGTTGCTTGGTGTCGAGCACGTTGAAGTTGTCTTCGTCCGAGTCCGACAGCTTGCGCAGCTCGCGCAGCAGTTGGGTGAGGCTGGCCTTCACGCGCTCGGGGTCGCTGCCGTCCTTCATGGACACCAGCAGCGTGTTCACCCGCGTGTTGCCCGTCACGCGGCGCTGCAGCGTGCGCAGCGGCACCAACACGGTGTCGTCCTGGTCGTTGCCAAACGCACCCTGCCCTTTGGACGCCAGCACGCCCACGACCTCGCACGAAAACGCCTTCACGCGCAGCTGGCCGCCCACGGCATCGGCCGTGCCAAACAGCTCGCGCCGTACGGTCTCGCCGATCAGGCACACGGCGGCACCGGCACGCAATTCGGCGTCGGTAAAGACGCGGCCAGTGCGCACCGTCCAGTTGCCGGTCTCCAGCCAAGCGTTGGTGCTGCCGATCACGCTGGTCGTCCAGTTGCGCCCACCCACCACCGCCGTGGCGGCGGCACGCGCCTCGGGCGCCACGGCCAGGATGCCGCCGATCTGCTGCGCGATCACGTCGGCATCGGTGTCCTTGAAGGCCGGGGCGCCCGTGCCGCCGCCGGGCCCCATGCGCTGGCCGGGGCGCACCTGCAGCAGGTTGGTGCCCAGGCCCGAGATCTGGTTCTGGATGGCCAGCGTGGCGCCGTTGCCCAGCGTGACCATGGTGATCACGGCGCTCACGCCGATCACGATGCCCAGGATGGTGAGGAAGGAGCGCATGAGATTGCGCCGGATGGAGCGCAGCGCCAGCAGCAGCGTGTTGAGCAGCATCAGTGGCCTCCTGCGTCTGAACCGGCCACAGCCGCTGCGTTCGGTACCTTCGATACCGCATCCGCGTCCAGCCCATTGGGGTGCGGGTTGGCCGCATCGCTGTCCACCACGCCATCCACAAACCGCACGATGCGCCGCGCGTACTGCGCCATGTCGGGCTCGTGCGTGACCATCAGCACGGTGATGCCGTGGTCGGCGTTCAGCCGCCACAGCAGCTCCATGATCTCGATGCTGCGTTGCGTATCGAGGTTGCCCGTGGGCTCGTCGGCCAGCAGCACATCGGGCTCGGTGACGATGGCGCGCGCAATGGCCACGCGCTGCTGCTGCCCGCCCGACAGCTCGGCAGGCGTGTGGTGCTCCCAGCCCTTGAGGCCCACCGCATCCAGCGCGCGCGCCGCCGCCGCATGACGCGCTGCAGCGGCCTCGCCCCGGTACAGCAGGGGCAGCTCCACGTTCTCTTGCGCCGAGGTGCGCGCCAGCAGGTTGAAGCCCTGGAACACAAAGCCAAAGTAGCGCCGCCGCAGCCGTGCCCGCTCGTCGCGCGAGAGCGACTCCACATGCACGCCCTTGAACAGGTATTCGCCCGTGGTGGGCCGGTCCAGGCAGCCCAGCGTGTTCATGGCCGTGGACTTGCCCGAGCCGCTGGGGCCCATGATGGCCACAAAGTCGCCCTGTGCAATGTCCAGGTCCACGCCCTTGAGCGCCTGAAAAGCCAGCGCTCCTTCGCCATAGACCTTGGTCACGCCCCGCAGGCGGATGAGGAGGGTGTCGCCCGCCACGCTCATGGCTTGGCCCCTGCCGCGCGCTGGTCCGTGATCACGGCCATGCCGGGGGTCAGACCCTCACCGCTCACCTCGGTATGGCGGCCGTCGCTGATGCCCACCTGCACATCAATGGGCTTTGCAGCGCCGTCTTGCAGCACCCACACCTGGCGCGTCTTGCCCGCACCATCGCCTGCCTCTGCACCTGCACCCGGCTTGCGTGGACCCGAGCCCGAGCGTGGCATGCGCGGCATTAGCTGCGACATGATGCCGCCACCACTGCCGCTGCCCGACGCGCCGGGCTTGGCACCACCCGCCCCAGGCTTCGCATCCGCCCCGGCGGCCTGCGCGGGCGTGAAGCGCAGCGCCGTGTTGGGCACCAGCAGCACGTCCTTGCGCTCAGTGGAAGTGATGGTTGCCGCCGCCGTCATGCCAGGGCGCAGGCTCATGTCGCCGTTGTTCACCTCCAGCCAGGTGATGTAGGTGACCACGTTGTCGGTCTTGGTGGAGCCAAACGACACACGCGTGACCTGGGCCGGGTAGCGGCGCGAGGGATAGGCGCTGACCGTAAAGCTCGCGTCCTGCCCCACCTTGACCGAACCCACATCGGCCTCGTCCACGCTCACATCCAGCCGCAGCCGCGTGAGGTCTTCGGCCACGGTAAACAGCGTCACCGCCTGCAGCGAAGCGGCCACGGCGTTGCCGGGCTCCACCGACCGGGTGAGAACCACGCCGTCGATGGGCGAGCGGATGGAGGCCTTGGACAGATTAGTCTCGTCGGTGGACAGCGCCGCACGGGCGTCTTCCACCGTGGCACGTGCGCTGGTTTCGTCGGCGCGGGCGCGGTCCAGCGTGGCGCGGCCTGCGTCCAGTTCGGAGGCCGAAGGCACCTTGCCGCCGGACAGGCGGGCCACTTCCTCCAGCCGGCCCAGGTTGGCAATGGCCTCCTTGGTGGTGGCCACGGCCTGGGCCAGACGGGCCTGCGCCGATGCGAGCGAGGCGCGCGAGCGCAGCACCTGCGATTCGAGCTTGGCGGTGTCCAGCTCCACCAACAGCTGCCCCTTCTTGACCTTGTCGTTCACATCCACCAGCACATTGCGCACCGTGCCCGACAACTCGCTGCCGATGGTGACCGAGCGCGTAGGCTGCAACGTGCCGTTGGCCGACACGGTGAGCGTGAGGTTGCCCCGGCGCAGCTCTTCGGTCACATAGGTGGGTGCGGTGCTGGCGCTCTGGCGCGATTGCCAGGCATACAAGCCACCACCCACTACGACAAGCGCCGCCACTCCCAGCCACACGGTGGTGCGCTGCCACCAGCGGCGGGGCCGGTCAGCGCCCAGCAAGGCGCTCAGGTCAGCGGGGGCCGCCTTGGCGGTCGTGGAGGCGGTAGAAGTCACGGAGGGTTCGGTATGGGGCATGGGACGTGATTCAGAAAATGGGGGCAAGCAACGGGGCGACCAGATTACGGGGCCGGCTGCCAGCCGCCCCCCAGCGCCTTGTAGAGGCGCACATGGTCCGCCGCGACAGCAGCGGTGGTGGTGGCCACGCTCTCTTGCGTCGAAAGCAGCGTGCGCTGCGTCTCCAGCACCGCCTGAAAATCAATGAGCCCGCTGCTGTAGCGCTGCTGCGCCAGCAAGGCGGCGTTGCGGGCTGCGTCTGCGGCAGCGGTCAGGCGCTCCAGCTTTTCGCGGTCGCCGCGCAGAGCCACCAGCGCGTTCTCCACATCCTGCAGGGCCGTGAGCACCGTGGATTCGTAGGCCACGCGGGCCTGCTCCAGCGCGGCCGACTGCACACGCACCTGCGCGCGGGCGGCGCCACCGTCGAGCAGCGGGATGGATACGCTGCCCAGCAAGGCACTGGTCACGGCACCGCCGCCCGATAACGCCCCGAGCGTCAGGGCGCGCAGGCCCAGCGAGCCGCCGAGCGAGAAGCTGGGGTAGCGCGCCGCATCGGCCTGCGACACGCGCGCCAGGGCGGCGGCAATGCGTTGTTCGGCAGCGCGCACATCGGGGCGTTGGCGCAGCGTTTCCGCCGGAATTGCCAACGCCAGCTCTGTGGTCGGTTGCGGTACCGGCGCGCTGGCGGCCAGGGTGGCGTCGAGCGCACCGGGCACCTGCCCCGTCAGCACGGCCAGGCTGTAGCGCGACTGCGCCAGGCTGGCTTCGAGCGAGGGGATCTGCGCGGCCGTCTGTTCGGCCGCTGCACGGGCCTGCTCGGTGACGAGCGAGGTGGTCAGCCCCGCCTGCAGGCGCCACTGCGTGAGCTGCAGGGTCTCCTGCTGGCTGGCCAGGTTGCTGCGCGCAATGGCCAGGCGCTGCTGCAGCCCGCGCAGCTCGATGTAGTTGATGGCCACCTCGGCGGCCAGCGACACCTGCACGTCGGCCAGGCTGGCCTCTGCCGCGCGCGCATCGGCCTCGCTGGCGTTCACGCCGCTGCGCACGCGGCCAAACACATCGGGCTCCCAGCTCGCATCAAAGCCAGCCTGGAAACTGTTGCCCGTGCTGTTGCTGGCCCGGCTGCGCTGCGCCGAGGCGGATGCGCCCACGCTGGGCAGCAGCCCGGCCGACTGCACATCCACCTGGGCACGTGCTTGCTGCAACGCGGCCTGGGCAGTGCGCACGCTGGTGTTGGCGCGCAAGGCTTGCTCGACCAGCGTGGTGAGCACTGCATCGTCAAACCGCTGCCACCACTGGGCGAGGGATGTAGTTGCAGCCGCTTGCGAGGCACCGTTACCTCCCGAAGACCAAGCCGAGGGAACGGCCACCTGGGGCAAGGTGTCGTCGGTGGGTGCCAGGCTGGCACACCCGGTGGCGAGCAGCACGCACACAATCAGGGCCGTTTGCCTCCACGGCGCAGCGCGCACAACGTGCGCTGTGCGAGCGGTGGGAGCGCCTGGAGAGGCCGGTGGGAGAAAACGCATGGGCAATGGGTACGCAGGGGAAAACCCCATTGTGAGCAGCGATTGCGCAGCCAAGGTACCGACTGGGTCAAGCCCGCGTAAAGAATTGATGCAAGTCAACGATCACTGGGCGGTCGCGCCGACGCAGCCTGGACCTCAAACACATGGGCCTGCAGTGCCGCACAACGGGCACAGCCCGCCTGTGGGCCAGGTCGTCGGTCAGTGCGCGCGCAGCGACTCGTCGCGCAGCAACACCACCGGCGCAAACGCCCGGGCCCGGTATTCGCTGGGGCTGCAGCCCACATGCGCGCGGAACGCCCGGCTGAAATGCGCGCTGTTGCTGAAGCCCCAGGACAGCGCAATGTCCGTGACCGAGCGCTGCGCGTGCGCCGGGTGGCGCAGGTCGCGCAGGCAGGCCTCCAGGCGGCGGCGCTGGATCATGGCGGCCAGGGTTTCTTCGTCATCCGCCACCGCGTTGTACAGGTGCCGCTTGCTGCAGTTGAGCGCCTGGGCCATGCGGTCGATGGTGAGGTCGGGGTCACCCAGGTGGCGGTCAATGTACTGGCTGATGCGGTCGCGCAGCGCCTCGCGCTGCGACAGCAGGCTTTGCTGCCCGTTGCGCTCCAGCAGCGAAAGCTGCACCAGGTGCGTGATCACATCAGCCACGCCGTCGGCAGCGGCATCGGACATGGTGGGCAACTCGGAGAAGGCGGCGCGCATGGTGTCCCACGCCAGGCGCGACACGCCCGTGGTGCCCGAAAAGCGCTGCACCATCAGGTCGTCCAGCTTGAGCTTGCGCTCAGGCAGCTGCTCCTTGGGGATCATCAGCACCATCTGCCGCACGGCCTCGGGGTTGCTCACGGCGTAGGCGCGCGTGGTGTCGTACACGCTCCACTCGCCGGGTGACAGCCACACCTGGCGGCCGTTCTGCTCAAAGCAGGCCCGCCCTTCGAGCTGCGCCACCACTTTGATGTAGGCCCGGTCGCTGCCCCGGATGAGGCTGGGTGTGCGCACCACGCGGTGGCGGCTTACATCCAGCTGGCACAGGTTCACATAGCCCGCCTGGCCGGACGTGATGTGGCCCGCAAAGGCATCGTCACCAAACGCATCGGACTCCAGCCCGCCAATGAGGCGCCACACGGCATCACCCCACAGGTGCAGGCGGTCGCGCGCGGGCACGGCGTCGGTGGATACCTCGGTCAATGATTGGGCCATGGTGTCTCCAGGCAGTTGGGCGCAAGCCGGATCGTTATGCCCCTGAATTATCCGGCGCCCCGTTACCCCGTGCCACCGAGGGAAATCCGGGTAAACCCGCTGCCGCCTGCACGCTGAGGCAAGCGTTTTGTGCACGCTCAGCGCAGCGCGCTGGGGCCCGTCTCCCTACGATTCCCGACAAGGCGTGCACCACGCAGGCCCCATCCGAGGAGACACACAATGACAGCACACCAACCCTCCAAGCGCCAGTGGATCAAAGGCGCCGCCGCCACGGTCGGCACCCTGGCCGTGGCCCCCCGGCTGTGGGCCCAGGGCAGCAGCGCAGCCCCCATCCGCATTGGCTATGCAATTGCCCGCACAGGCCCCTGGGCGGCCGGCGCGCAGGTGAGCCAGGAGCCCAACTACCTGCTGTGGGCTGAACAGGTGAACGCGGCGGGCGGCCTGAGCGTGAAGGGCACCAAGCGCCCCATCGAACTCATCGGCTACGACGACCGCAGCGAGACCGAGACCTGCGTGCGCACTTACGAAAAGCTCATGGGTAGCGACAAGGTGGACCTGATCCTGCCACCCTGGGGCTCGGGCGCCAACTTCGCCATTGCGCCGCTGGCCAACCGCTTTGGCTACCCGCTGCTGGCGCCCACGGCGCTGTCGCGCAAGCTGATCGACATGAACCTGCCCTACTTCTTCTCGCTGCTGCAGCAACCCGACAAGATGATGGGCGCGCTGGTGGACATGCTGGTGGCCAACAACGTCAAGACCATTGCCATCGTCTACATGGACGACCTGTTTGGCCTGGAAAACTTTGCCGCGCTGAACAATGCGCTCAAGAAGACCAGCATCCAGGTGGTCGAGCGCAAGAGCTACCCGCTGGGCGTGAAGGACCTGGCCCCCGTGCTGCGCGGCATCAAGGACCATAACCCTGACGCCTTCATCGGCATCACCTACCCGCCCGACACCATCCTGGCCAGCCGCCAGGCGCGCGAGGTGGGGCTGAACCCCAAGTTCTTCTACGCATCGGTGGGCACGGCCTTCCAGCTCTACAAGAACGTGATGGCCGCCAACACCGAGGGCGTGATCGGCATGGGCTCGTGGAGCGTGAAGACCAGCCCCGAGGCCAAGGCCTACTTCGACGCCCACGTGAAGAAGTTCAACAAGGAACCCGACCGCTGGGCCAGCGGCCACGCCTGGGCGGGCCTGCAGATCCTGCAGCAGGCCGTGGAAAAGGTGGGCCTGGACCGCAAGGCGCTGCGCGAGCACATCGCCAAGAACGAGTTCCAGACCATCCTGGGCGGCATCCGCTTCCAGGGCAGCGAGAACGCGTCCATCCCCGGCACCGTGAGCCAGTGGCAGGGCAACGACTTCGAAGTCGTGTGGCCCAAGGACCGCGCCACTGCGCAGCTGAACACCAGCAAGCCCGCGTGGAAATAACTTCTTCGGAACCCACACTGTGTCTTTGACTTCCTGGGCCGAACTGGTCGCCAGTGGCCTTATTACCGGCGGCATCTATGCGCTGGTGGCCATGGGCCTGAACCTGCAATATGGGCTGATGCGGATCATGAACATCTCGCACGGCGAGTTCCTGATGCTGGGCGCCTTCCTCACCTGGTCGGCGCACACCCTCTGGGGCATCTCGCCGCTGCTGCTGATGCCGCTGGCTTTCATCGCATTGTTTGTTTTGGGGGTGGTGGTGCACGCGCTGTGCTTCAAGCGCCTGGCAGCGCGCGCGCCCAATGTGGACGTGTTCGAGGCGCGCAGCCTGATGGTGGGCTTTGGCCTGATGTTCCTGGTGCAGAACACTGCCCTGCTGATCTGGGGCGGTGACCTGCGTGGCTATGAATACTTGGCCGACCCGGTGCAGATTGCGGGCATGCGCTTTACAGAGAACAAGCTGGTGCTGTTTGGCGTGGCGCTGGCGCTGTCAGCGGGGTTGATCGCGCTGCTCAAGCTCACGCTGCTGGGCAAAGCCGTGCGGGCGCTGATGCAGTCGCCCACGGGCGCGCAGCTGGTGGGCATCAACACCCGGCGCCTGCATCCCATGATGTTCGGCATTGGCCTGGGCCTGTCGGGCGTGGCGGGGGCGCTGCTGTCGATGACGTATGAGATTTCGCCCTCCATGGGAGAGCCTTACACCGTCACGGCACTCATCGTCATCACGCTGGGCGGCTTTGGCAGCCTGGCGGGCAGCCTGGCGGGCGGCCTGCTGCTGGGCGTGGTCGAGGCCCTGGGCATGCACTTCAGCAGCCCGTCTCTCAAGATGCTGCTGAGCTATGCAGTGTTCATCGGCGTGCTCATCTGGCGCCCCAACGGACTGTTCTCCAAAAAATGACCGCTCTCTATTCCAACAAGCCCTGGCTGGCGCTGGCTGCGGGGGTGGCGGTGATCGCCACCCTGCCGTGGCTGGTGTCCGATTTCATGGCCTCCGTGCTGCTCAGCTGCCTGATGTACATCGCGCTGGCCACCAGCTGGTCGCTGTTCTGCGGCGCCACGCGCTACCTGTCGCTGGCCACATCGGCCTTCTTTGGTGTGGGTGCGTACACCAGCGCGATGCTGCTGGGCGTGCTGCCCTGGCCGCTGGTTATTCTGAGCGGCGCACTGATTGCCACCGTGGTGGCGGTAGTGATGGGCGCGGCGGTGCTGCACCTGCGCGGCACCTACTTTGCGGTACTCACCTTCGGCATGACGGAGCTGATCCGCCACGCCGTGACCTTTGTGGAAAAGCAGGTCTCCGGCACCGTGGGCCGCGTGCTCACGGTGGTGCCCAGCAACGAGACGGTGTACCTCACGGTGCTGCTGATTGCGGCGGGCGCCATTGCCACGGCCATTGCCATCCAGCGCAGCCGGTTTGGACTGGCGCTCTCGGGCATTGGTGCCGACGAGCAGCGCGCGCAGACGCTGGGCGTGGACACGCGCTTGGCCAAGATCGCGGGCTTTGGCATCACTGCCGCCTTTGCAGGCGCCGTGGGCGCGGCCATGGCGGTGCGCTGGACGTACATCGAACCCGCAGCCGTGTTCAGCCCCTTCATCGGCTTCCAGACCGTGCTGATCGCGCTGATCGGCGGCGCGACCAGCCTGGGCGGCCCCATCCTGGCGGCCATCGTGTTCAGCCTGCTGGCCGAAACGCTGCGCCTGCAGCTGCCCTACGGCTACATGATGGTGCTGGGCCTGCTGCTGATCCTGTGCGTGATGTACCTGCCCAATGGCCTGGCCACGCTGTGGCAGCGGCGCAAGCCTGCAGCTGCGGAGGCACACCATGGCTGAAGCCCTGTTGACCATCGACGCCGTGACCGTGCGCTTTGGCGGCCTCACGGCCGTGGACGGCGTGAGCGCCACGCTGCACACGGGTGAGCTGATCGGCATCATCGGCCCCAACGGCGCGGGCAAGACCACGTTCTTCAACGCCATCTCGGGCGTGCAGCCGCCCGCCTCGGGCACGCTGGTGAGCGGCACCGACAACCTCACCGGCAAGGGCCCGCACCACTATGCGGCGCACGGCATTGCGCGCACCTTCCAGACACCGCGCGTGTTCCCCGACATGACGGTGCGCGACAACGTGCGCTTTGGCATGCAGTTCGCAGGCCGCCACCGCCAGGGGCCGGAGGGCCTGCGCAGCGAAGGCGAGATCCTGACCATGCTGGGCCTGGCCCACCTGGCCGACCGCCCTGCCGCCGATGTGACGCCGTCACAGCAGCGCCTGCTGGAGATCGGCATGGCCCTGGGCACCCGCCCGCGCCTGCTGCTGCTCGATGAAGTGGCCGCAGGCCTGACGGAAGCAGAGGTTGACGCCATGGCCCAGCGCATCCGCCGCCTGCGCGACGACTGGGGGCTGACGGTGGTGTGGATCGAGCATGCGGTGACCACGCTGCTGAAGTACGTGGAGCGCGTGCTGGTGCTGCACCAGGGCCGCAAAATTGCCGATGGCACGCCCGCCGAGGTGGTGCGTGACCCGCACGTGATCGAGGCCTATCTGGGTGACGAAATGGCAGCCAACAGTGAAGGAGCCACGGCATGAGCGGCGCACACCTCACCGTGCAGAACCTGACCACGGGCTACCACGGCTTTCAGGTGCTGCAAGACCTGTCGCTGCACTCCGCACCCGGCGTCACCGTCATCGTCGGCCCCAACGGCGCGGGCAAGACCACGCTGCTCAAGGCGCTGGCCGGGCTGCTGCCGCGCACGGGCACCGTGGCGCTGGACGGCAGCGACCTGCCCGCCATGAATGCCACCGCCTGCGTGCAGCGCGGCCTAGCGCTGGTGGCCGAGGGCCGCCAGCTGTTCCCGCAAATGACGGTGACCGAGAACCTGGAGCTGGGCGGCTGGCTGGTGCCCTCACGGGTGCGGGCCGAGCGGTTGCACCAGGCGTTCGAAGACTTCCCGCGCCTCAAGGAGCGCGCCACGCAGCTCGTAGGCACCATGAGCGGCGGCGAACAGCAAATGGTGGCCGTGGCCCGCGCGATGATGAGCGGCCCACGCCTTCTGATGCTGGACGAGCCCTCGCTGGGACTGGCGCCGCGCATGGTCGATGAGCTGCTGGCCATCGTGCAGCGCATTGCTGCGCAGGGCGTGACGGTGCTCATGGTCGAGCAGAACGTGCGCAAGGCCCTCCAGATCGCACAGTGCGGCTATGTGCTGGAGCGCGGACGCATCGTGGCGTCTGGCGCGGCCGCTGACCTGCTGCAGTCCGACGTGGTGCGCCAAGCCTATCTTGGCGTCGCTTGAATACCTTTCCCCCCTTCTTTTTCATCTGTTCTTCTTCAGGAGCTTTCATCCATGACTGCCATTTCCATGCTGATCAACGGCGAGCGCGTGCAAGCCACCGGCGGCGCCACGTTTGAGCGCCGCAACCCGCTCGATGGCTCGGTCGCCACCACGGCCCCCGCCGCCAGCGTGGCCGATGCCAAGGCCGCTGCCGACGCAGCCGCCAAGGCCTTCCCGGCCTGGTCCGCCCTGGGGCCCAACGCACGCCGTGCGCTGCTGCTCAAGGCCGCGCACGCGCTGGAGGCCCGCACGGCCGACTTTGCCGTGGCCATGGCGGCCGAGACGGGCGCATCCGGCATGTGGGCCGGCTTCAACGTGCACCTGGCTGCGGGTCTGCTGCAGGAAGCCGCCGCGCTGACCACGCAGATCGCGGGTGAGGTGATCCCGTCCGACGTGCCCGGCAGCCTGGCCATGGGCGTGCGCCAGGCGGCGGGCGTGGTGCTGGGTATTGCGCCGTGGAACGCTCCGGTCATCCTCGGTGTGCGTGCCATCGCCACGCCACTGGCCTGCGGCAACACGGTGATCCTGAAAGGCTCGGAGCTGTGCCCCGCCACGCACGGTCTCATCATCGAGGCGCTGCAAGAGGCTGGATTGCCCGCTGGGGTGGTGAACTTTGTGACCAACGCCCCGGCCGATGCCGGTGCGGTGGTCGAGGCCATCGTGGCCCACCCGGCAGTGCGCCGCATCAACTTCACCGGCTCCACCAAGGTGGGCCGCATCATTGCGCAGACCTGCGCCAAGTACCTCAAACCCGTGGTGCTGGAGCTGGGCGGCAAGGCCCCGCTGCTGGTGCTGGATGACGCGGACATCGACGCCGCCGTGGCGGGCACCGTGTTTGGCGCATTCGCCAACTCGGGCCAGATCTGCATGTCCACCGAACGCATCATCGTGGACAACGCCGTGGCCGACGAGTTTGTGGCCAAGCTGGGCGAGCGCGCCAAGGCCCTGCCCCTGGGCGACCCGCGCAAGGGCCCGGTGGTGCTGGGCTCGGTGGTGGACATGGCCACGGTGCACCGCTGCAACGCCCTCATCGACGACGCACTGGCCAAGGGCGCCAAGCTGGTCTGCGGCGGCAAGAGCGACAGTACCTTGATGCAGGCCACGGTGCTCGACCATGTCACGGCCGCAATGGACATCTACCGCGAAGAGTCGTTCGGACCCGTCAAGCCCGTGGTGCGCGTGAACGGCGTGGAGGAAGCCATTGCCTGCGCCAACGACAACGAGTTCGGCCTGTCGTCCGCCGTGTTCAGCCGCGATGTGGCCAAGGCCTGGAACGTGGCGGCGCGCATCGAATCGGGCATCTGCCACGTCAACGGCCCCACGGTGCACGACGAAGGCCAGATGCCCTTTGGCGGCGTGAAGAGCTCGGGCTATGGCCGCTTTGGCGGCATGGCCGGGGTGCGTGAGTTCACCGAACTGCGCTGGATCACAGTGCAGACCACTCCCCGCCACTACCCCTTCTGAAGTTCAAAAAAGATAGCTGCTAGCGCTTTCTGGACAAGCGCTAGCGGCCACTTTCACCTAAACATCAAACTGTGATCGCATCCAGCGGCCAGCGAGGCTTCACGTCAAACGCGTAGTCGGTATTGGCCTGCTGCTGCCCGGCCTGTAGGCGCATGGCTGCCGCCATGGCAATCATGGCGCCGTTGTCGGTGCACAGGTGCAGCTCGGGGTAGTGCACGCGCACCTTGGCTGCGGCGCAGGCCGCGTTGAGCTGGGCGCGCAGATGCCGGTTGGCGCCCACGCCACCGGCGACCACCACGCGCTTCAGGCCGGTCTGCTTGAGGGCGGCCAGGGTCTTCTTCACCAGCACTTCGACAATCGCGGCCTCGGTGCTCGCCGCCAGGTCGGCCTTGCGCGCTTCGAGTTCGTCGCCCAGCTTCTTGGCCTGCGTGAGCACGGCCGTCTTGAGTCCGGCAAACGAAAAATCCAGATCACCGCTGTGCAGCAAAGGCCGTGGCAGCTTGAAGGCCGTGGCACTGCCCTGCTCGGCCAGACGAGAGAGCGCTGGGCCACCCGGGTAGCCCAGGCCCATGAGCTTGGCGGACTTGTCGAATGCCTCGCCCGCAGCGTCGTCAATGGTCTCACCCAGAATCTCGTAGCGGCCCACGCCATCCACACGCATCAGCTGGGTGTGGCCGCCCGAAACGAGCAGGGCCACAAAGGGAAATTCCGGTGGGTCGGCACTGAGGAAGGGCGACAGCAAATGCCCCTCCAGGTGGTGCACCCCCAGCACCGGCTTGTTGAGCGCCGCGCCCAGCGCACAGGCCACGCCCGCGCCCACCAGTAGCGCCCCCGCCAGGCCCGGGCCGCGCGTGTAGGCCACCACGTCCACATCGGCCAGCGTCTGGCCGGACTCGGCCAGCACCTCTTTGGCCAGCGGCAGCACACGGCGAATGTGGTCGCGGCTGGCCAGCTCTGGCACCACGCCACCATAGGCCTGGTGCATCTCGATCTGGCTGTGCAGCGCGTGCGATAGCAGCGTAGGCACAGCATCGCCCGTAGAACGGACCAATGCCACGCCGGTTTCGTCGCACGAAGATTCAATACCCAGGATCAGCAAACTCATGCCCCGAGTGTAAAACCCGGGGCTGATCCGTCCTTGCAGGGCTGTTTACCAGCGGTCCGACCGCATGCGCAGTTCCCAGTTGCCGCTGCGCAGCTCGTACACCCCCACGGCGCCGTAGCGTTGCTCGCCCTTGTCGTCCCAGGTCATGGTGCCGATCACCGGGGCGTAGCCGTTGATGCTGTGCAGGGCCTTAGTGATGTCCTTGGGGTCGGCGGACTTGGCTTTCTGGATGGCGGCCGAGAGCACGTAGGTGCTGTCATAGCTGTAGTGGCCGCCGTAGGCCGGGGGCTTCTTGAAAGCGGCGATGTACTTTTCGAGGAAGGGCTTGCCGGTGGTGAACTCCTTGGCTTCCAGCACGGGCGATGTGGCGTAGAGCCCCTGCACGATGCCCGCGCCCTTGGTCATGTCGGTGGTCTTGATGGTGTCGCCGCCCAGCAGGCTGACCTTGGTGTGGTCTACCTTCTTGAGCGATTCGAGCAGCGCCAGGGCCTGGAAGTCGTTGAGGGTCGAGACGATCACCTCCACATTGGCCGCCTTGAGTTCACCAGCCAGTTCGTCAAAGGCCACGGTCTTGTCGTCGAACGACTTGCGCACCACCACTTCTTTTTTCTCGGCCTTGAGCTGCGCGGCAGCACCGTCGGCCAGGCCCTTGCCGTAGGGCGTGCCATCGTCCAGCGCGGCGTAGCGATTGGCGCCCAGCTGCGTGGCGGCAAACGAGCCGATGGCGCGCGCCTGCAGGGTGTCGTTGGCCACCATGCGGAACGTGGTAGGGAACCCAAGCTGCGTGAACTTGGGGTTGGTCGAGATGGCGATCTGTGGAATGTCTTTGGCGGCATAGATGGGGGCGGTCTCGATGCTCACGCCCGAGTTGAGGTGGCCCACCACGGCCACCACGCCCGCATCCACCAGCTGCTGCGCCACAGCCTTGCCGGTGGTGGCGTCGGCCTTGTCGTCCACGGACACGACCTCCAGCGTCACGCGTTTGCCGTCCACGGTATAGCCGGACTTGTTGAGTTCATCCACCGCCAGCTTCACGCCGTTGAGCAGATCCTGCCCCAGGGCGCCCAGCGGGCCAGAGAGGGGCTGCGCTACACCAATTTTGATGGTGTCCGGCACCTTGCCGCATCCGGTCAGGAGTGCGGCAGTCGCCACTGCGGTCAAGGCCATGCTGGCCGAGAAGCGGCGCCGGTTGATGTGCTTGTTCATGCAAAAAACTCCATTTCAGTGTGACTGTGTGTGCAGATGTATATGCGACGCCCTGCTGGGCGGGCTACCGGGTATGCCCTCCCACGGTGTCAGTATTAGCAACTTTCAGGCCCTGCAACGGCGGCCAGTACCGCGAGGCGCAGCGGGCCTGTGGCCGGGATAACCCGGAGCGCAGGGGGGCTGCAAGGGCCCTCGGAGGGTGTGCACCACCCCGGCGCACCAATTTGTGGCGTAAAAATTGCTTATCCTCGCCGGTATGAATGAGGCTTTGCGCATCGTGGTGGTGGCCCCGGATCTGGCAGTCGCCGACCCTGACGACGAACACGCCGTGGAACAGGCGGAGCGGTCGCGGGCGCTGCGCATCGGGCTGCTGGAGAACAACTTCAACCTGGTGGCCACGCTGCCCGCCGATGTGTTCCTGAGCGAGCGCATCGCCCAGTTGCAGCCCGACCTGATCATCGTGGACGCCGAGAGCGAAGCCCGCGACGCGCTGGAGCATGTGGTGATGGCCACGCGCGACGAGCGCCGCCCCATCGTGATGTTCACCAACGATGAGGACACCTCGCACGTCAAGGATGCGGTGGCAGCGGGCGTGTCTGCCTACATCGTGGCGGGGCTGGCACCCCAGCGCATCCGGCCCATCCTGGACGTGGCCATGGCCCGCTTCCAGCACGAACAGGCGTTGCGTGCCGAGCTGGCCGATGCCAAGACCGAGCTGCGCGACCGCAAGACCATCGACCGCGCCAAAGGCCTGCTGATGCAGCGCCAGGGCCTGACCGAACAGGCCGCCTACGAAAAGCTGCGAAAGACGGCCATGGACAAGGGCCTGAAGCTGGTGGATGTGGCGCAGCGCATGCTGGATGTGATGGATCTGCTGGGGTAAAACCAGAGAACTACCCCCTGAGCGGCTGCGCCGCTTCCCCCTTCTCTCGAATGACTGCGTCATTCGGGAAGGGGGACGATGCCCTCGCACGCAAGCGAAGCGCCGCATACGCGGCTCGGCGGCCATTGCTTGGCATCCCTCGCCTAGGCCGCGCCCAATTCCAAGGTCCCTCCCAAATGGTGCGCCGCACAAAGGCAGTGCGACCACCCTCATCGCAACACAAACGCTCCTACCGCAAGCCCCGCAGGCGTGTAGCGCTTATCGATCAAGCGCAAACAGCTATCCATTCCATAGCATCCAGCGCTCCAACATGGCGCAACACGCGCTGGCACGCGCTTTGCATTGCACAGTGCAAGACCAATGCAGGTCTGACCACTGACAGCACTGACCCAACGGCGGGCCGGTGCTGGCAAGGAGCCCCGGACCCGTTCCAGGCTCCACCACGGACAAAGGCGTCCCCACCCGCTCCCGGCGTTGCTTTGATGCAGCCAGCCAGGCGCGGTGTGAGGACGCCTTTTTTGTTTTTCACGCCACCAGGGATGCCCCATGACCGATCTGTTGAAAACCAGCCTCAACCGCCGCACCGTGCTGCAGGCCGCCACCGTGGGCGCTGTGGGTGTAAGCCCCGCGCTGCGCGCACTCGTCCACGCAGCGGGCTCCGACGCCCCCGAGAAGAAGGAAGTCAAGATCGGCTTCATCCCGCTGACCGACTGCGCCAGCGTGGTCATGGCCTCGGTGCTGGGCTTTGACAAGAAATACGGCGTGACCATCGTCCCCAACAAGGAAGCCAGCTGGGCCGGCGTGCGCGACAAGCTGGTCAACGGCGAACTGGACTTTGCCCACGTGCTCTACGGCCTGGTCTATGGCGTGCACCTGGGCACCGCCGGTCCCAAGAAGGACATGGCCGTGCTGATGAACCTGAACAACAACGGCCAAGCCATCACCCTCTCCAAAGCCCTGGCCGACAAGGGTGCGGTGGACGGCCCATCCCTGGCCAAGCTCATGGCCAGCGAGAAGCGCGAATACACGTTTGCGGGCACCTTCCCCACCGGCACCCACGCGATGTGGATGCACTACTGGCTGGCGGCTGCGGGCATCAACCCGCTGTCGGGCGCCAAGCTCATCACCGTGCCGCCGCCGCAGATGGTGGCCAACATGCGCGTGGGCAACATGGACGGCTTTTGCGTGGGCGAGCCCTGGAACCACCGCGCCATCATGGACGGCATCGGCATCACGGCCAACACCACGCAGGACATCTGGAAGGACCACCCCGAGAAGGTGCTGGGCACCACGGCCGAGTTCGTCAAGAAGTACCCCAACACCACGCGCGCCGTGATGATGGCCGTACTCGAAGCCAGCCAGTGGATCGATGCCAGCCTGTCCAACAAGATGAAGATGGCCGAGACCGTGGCCGGCAAGGCGTATGTGAACACCGGTGTGGACGCCATCAACCAGCGCATCCTGGGCCGCTACCAGAACGGCCTGGGCAAGACCTGGGACGACCCCAACCACATGAAGTTCTTCAACGACGGCGCGGTGAACTTCCCCTATCTGTCAGACGGCATGTGGTTCCTGACCCAGCACAAGCGCTGGGGCCTGCTCAAGAGCCACCCCGACTACCTGGCCGTGGCCAAGGAAGTCAACCAGGTCGAGCTGTACAAGTCAGTGGCCAGTGCCATGAAGATCAGCGTGCCCAAGGATGTGCTGCGCACCAGCAAGCTCATCGACGGCGTGGTGTGGGACGGCAAGGACCCCGCCAAGTACGCCGACGGTTTCAAGATCAAGGCCTGACGGCAACCCTGCCCCAGCGCCCGCCCGACCACCCCGCCAGCCAGCCCTGCACAGGAGAAAACCATGGTCAGTGCCGTCTTTCACTCCCCGTTGGATGCAGCCCCCGTGGCCGCACAGAATGCTATGAATACTGTAGCTGCAAGCACAACATCCACTAGCGTAAGAAGCCAAAAAGCCGTTACATCTGCACCCAAGGCACCTGCAGCGCCCGCCACGGCGTCCACTGGCCGCGACTGGTCGGCCCTCTCGCGCAGCTTCTGGCTGGCCGTGCTGCCGCCGCTGTGTGGCCTGGGCCTGCTCGTCGGCCTGTGGGCGGTGGTCTCCACCACCACGGGCGGCAGCATCCCCAGCCCCAAGGACACCTGGCAGCAGGCGCTGGAGGTGTTCAGCAACCCCTTCTACCGCAACGGCCCCAACGACCAGGGCGTGGGCTGGAACGTGCTGATGAGCCTGCAGCGCGTGGCCATCGGCTTTGGCATGGCGGCACTGGTGGGCATTCCGGCGGGCTTCGTGATCGGGCGCTTCAGCTTTCTGTCGCGCATGTTCAACCCGCTGATCAGCCTGCTGCGCCCTGTGTCGCCCCTGGCCTGGCTGCCGATTGGCCTCTTGGTCTTCAAGGGCGCCAACCCGGCCGCCATCTGGACCATCTTCATCTGCTCCATCTGGCCCATGATCATCAACACCGCCGTGGGCGTGCAGCGCGTGCCGCAGGACTACATGAACGTGGCCCGCGTGCTGAACCTGAGCGAGTGGAAGATCGCCACCAAGATCCTCTTCCCCGCCGTGCTGCCCTACATGCTGACCGGCGTGCGCTTGGCCGTGGGCACCGCATGGCTGGTGATCGTGGCGGCCGAGATGCTGACCGGCGGCGTGGGCATCGGCTTTTGGGTGTGGGACGAGTGGAACAACCTCAACGTCAAGAACATCATCATCGCGATCTTCGTGATCGGCATCGTCGGGCTGCTGCTGGAGTTTGCACTCATCAAGCTGGCCACCGCATTTACGTTTGAAGAGGTGAAAGCATGAACACGACAGCTCCATCCACCCACCCTTCCATAAGCACCAAGTTCATCGAGATCCACGGCGTCGAGCAGACCTTCAGGACAGCCAAGGGCCTGTTCCCGGCGCTGCGCGACATTCACCTGACGATTGCCAAGGGCGAGTTCGTGGCGCTCATCGGCCACTCGGGCTGCGGCAAGTCCACCCTGCTCAACCTGATCGCGGGCCTGACCACGCCCACCAACGGCGCGCTGCTGTGCGCCAACAAGGAGATCAAGGGCCCGGGGCCGGAGCGCGCGGTGGTGTTCCAGAACCACTCGCTGCTGCCCTGGCTCACCTGCTTTGACAACATCTACCTGGCTGTGGAGCGCGTTTTTGGCGCCAAGGAAACCAAGGCCCAGCTCAAGGCCCGCACCGATGCCGCGCTGGCACTGGTGGGCCTGACCCACGCGGGTCAAAAGCGCCCCGGCGAAATCTCGGGCGGCATGAAGCAGCGCGTGGGCATTGCCCGGGCGCTCTCCATGGAGCCCCAGGTGCTGCTGATGGACGAGCCCTTCGGCGCGCTCGACGCCTTGACCCGCGCCAAGCTGCAGGACGAGTTGCTGGAGATCGTAGCACGCACCCGAAGCACCGTGGTGATGGTGACCCACGATGTGGACGAGGCCGTGCTGCTGTCCGACAAAATCGTGATGATGACCAACGGCCCGGCCGCCACGATTGGCGAGGTGCTGACCGTCGACTTGCCGCGCCCCCGCAAACGCGTGGAACTGGCCGAGGACCCGCAGTATGTGCACTACCGCAAGGCGGTGATCGACTTTTTGTACACCCGGCAGGGGCATGTCGAGAAGGCGGCCTGACCCCGACCCAACGCTTGGCTCACTCGCGAATCGGCGTGACCGCCGGTGGTACTGCACAATTCAGCCTCCCCGCGCCGCCTGCTTACGGCGTCCGGTAGCAACTTTTTTGTGAACCACCGCGTCACACCATGGCATCGCAGTTCCCATTTTTCCCGCGCTCGCCCGCATCAGGCAACAGTTTCAATATCGATCAGGCGTACCAGCAGGCGCTGGCCTTGCATCGGGGAGGGCAAATTCAGAATGCCGCGAACCTGTATCAGCAGATCCTGCGAAAAAAACCTGAGCATGCGGGCAGCCTGCACATGCTGGGAGTGGTCGCACTCTCCAGCAGTGCTTTTGCGAAAGCCAAAGAGCTGCTGACCGAAGCCCGAAGGCTACTGCCCCAAGATGCTGGCGTCCATGTGAATCTGGCGCTGGCTCTGGCGGAATGTGGCCTCACCGACGAAGCACTTCAGTGCATCGACGAGGCTTTGGCCTTGAACCCGGCCATGCCGGCAGCACGCGTCAACCGGTTGGCGTTGCTGGTCAAGGCGAGCCGCTATGACATAGCGCTGCAGGATGCGGAGGCCCTGGCTTCGGTAGGCATTGATCATCCGGAAATTCAGATCAACCGCGGCATAGCCCTGCTGGAGCTCCAGCGCCCTGAAGAGGCGGCCCGTTGCTTCGAAAAAGTATTGCAGGGCACCCCTCAGCATGCCAAGGCCCACAACAATCTCGCCAAAACCCTGATCGCCCTGGACCAGTTCGACGCGGCCATTGGCCACGCCAACCAGGCGCTGTCGATTCAGCCCCACTACCCCGATGCGGTGAGTACCAAAGCCCGCGCATTGGTCAAGCAACGCCTGCTCCCCGAAGCGGAGCTGCTACTAAAAAACGCCTCGGAGACCTTCCCGCCAACGCCGGCATTGCTTCTGGACCATGCCAACTGCCTGATCGACCTTCGACGGTTCAAGGACGCCATCGCTCAGGTGGAACGCGCACTGGCAGGCGACCCGGAAAACGCTGTGGCCTACACGGTGGGCGGCCGCGCTCTCGCCGCCCTGGGCAGGCACGAGGATGCCATTGGAAATTTCGACAAGGCCTTGTCTATCGACCCCGAGCTGCATGCTGCGCGTTTTGCAAAAGCTGCATCGGAAATTGATTTGAAGCGGTTTCCCCAAGCCATCGCCAATTTGAAGGCCTGCGACACCGATCCATCCACACTGCTTCCCATCCAGATGCAGATTTGTGACTGGCAAGATTTTCAGAAACGCAGGGAGGAACTGGGTGGGATCGCCATCGAAAACCAACGCAATCCTTTCCCGTTTCTGGCCATGCTGGACAGTCCGGAGACGCATCTGCGGATTGCGCAGGCACACCTTGAACATCTGAATGCACGGCAAGCGCAACTGGTCGATTTTCCCCGGCGCGCGCCGGGGAAAATCCGTGTCGGCTACTTTTCCGCCGACTATTTTCATCATGCCACCACGCACCTGATGATGGAACTGCTGGACAGCCACGATCGAGGACGGTTCGAGATACATGCCTTCTCCCTGGGACCTCAACGTTATGACGCTGCCAGAGAAAAAGTGGTCCAAAGTGTGGATGGATTTCACGACATCAGCGGCTTGACGGACAAGGAAGCCGCAGCGCTGAGCAGGTCGCTGAACATTGACATCGCCGTAGATCTCAAGGGATTCACCATGGACGGGCGATTGGGCCTTTTTGCCGAACGCTGCGCCCCCATCCAGGTCAGCTACCTCGGCTATCCGGGCACCACTGGCGCGGATTACATGGACTACGTCATCGCGGATGAAATCGTCATTCCATCAGACAAGCAGCGATTCTTCACGGAAAAGCCGGTCTACATGCCGCACAGCTACCAAGTGAACAACAGCCAGCGGGTGATCTCCTCACGCCAGTTCACGCGCACCGAATTGGGCCTGCCAGAGGACGCATTCGTGTTCTGTTGCTTCAACAACAACTACAAGATCCTGCCAGATACCTTCGACAGCTGGATGCGCATCCTGCAAGCAGTACCGGGAAGTGTTTTGTGGCTTTTCAAGGACAACGATGCTGCAGCTGACAATCTGCGGAAGGAAGCCGAGCGCCGCGGCGTTCCCGCAGACCGCCTCGTATTTGCGGCGCGTCTGCCGGCAGACGAGCACTTGGCCCGCCACAGTGCAGCAGACCTTTTTCTGGATACCCTGCCCTACAACGCCCACACCACGGCCAGCGATGCATTGTGGACAGGCTTGCCGGTGCTGACGCTGGCGGGGCAGTCGTTCGCTGCCCGAGTGGCTGCCAGCCTGCTGACTGCGGTGGGTCTTGAAAGCTTGATAGTGCAGACACCCCAACAATACGAAGCCACCGCCATTCATCTCGCAAACCATCGAGAAACACTCACAGCTTACCGAACGCAGCTCCAAGGGCAGCGCCTGTCGTCGCCTCTCTTCGACGGAAAACGATTCACCCACGACTTGGAAGCCGCATATCGCGTGATGATGGAACGCCACCAGTCAGGTTTACCGTGCGAAACCATTTTGGTGTCACCTTCACAGCATATGAGCGTCTGAATGCAGTGACGGAAGTGGCTTTTCTGGCCCTTAGTGGGAGGGCGGGCTGACTTCTGTCAATGTCCTCCTGTGATGTAGTTCTCCAACTGCTCAATGATGAATTTCTGCTCGGAGATGATGTCCTTGACAAGGTCGCCGATGGAAATCATGCCCACCAACTTGCCGCCGTCCACCACGGGCAGGTGGCGCAGGCGGTTGTTGCTCATAAGCTGCATGCACTGCTCGCTGGTCTGGTCCGGGCGCACAAACATCACAGCGGTTGTCATCACATCCTTGACCTGGGTGACGGCTGAGGTGCGCCCCATGAGGGCGATTTTGCGGGCGTAGTCCCGCTCGGTGAAGATGCCGACGATGGACGCGCCCTCGGTCACGATAAGCGCGCCAATGCCCTTGTCGGCCATGAGCTGGAGGGCGTCCAGCACGGAGGCAGCAGGGCTGATGGTGTGGACGGTGGCGTCGGGTTTGGACTGAAGAATCTTGGCGACTGCGGTCATGGAAACCTCCCTCGTGAAAACGGAAACAGGCACAGAGAGATTTCAGCCCATAAGCCCCGTGGGCGCAACCCACGCAAGCCCCATGTGCGGCGCTTTTTGAGCGTGCTGTTGCGCGGCGAACGCAACGGATGTTTCTGCGCCGTTGCATAGCGCACGCTGCGAAACAAACTGAAAAGAAGCGAAACCGCGGCGAGACGACGCCCCCGGGCTGCCTCTGCACGATGGAGCCCATGTTCACCGCACCGACCACACACCTCTTTCCGGCATCTGCCGTGTGCCAGCGCCCAGCGGTTTCCATGGCAAACCGCCACGGTTCCGAAGGCCGGCAAACACGGCAGACAGCCCGAAAGATTGTTTCCAATACTGGAACAGTTAGTTCGCGACTCAGTGGTTTTTCTCTGAACAGCACCGGCGTACAGTTCATCCCATCGATGAGCCGAACCCGCAAGGCGACTCACCGAACCCGGTGCGAAGCGAGTCGTTTCTGATCTTCACCCGGTTTTTTTGAGACGCTTTTTTAACTTCAAGGATTTCCATCATGAACAACACCGCACGTTTCCTGTCTATCGCCGCTGTGGCTGCTTTCGCCTCTTTTGGCGCCCAGGCTGACGAAGCCGATGCTTCGCAATTCGCCACCCAATTCCAGACCAGCCGCACCCGCGCTGAAGTGATCGCTGAAGCCACCACCGCCGTGCAAATGCGCAGCCAAGAGCCCGCTGGCTCCCGCGTGGTGACCTACAAGTCCACGGCTGACCGCGCTGCCGTGCGTGCCGAAGCTGCCGCACAAGCCATGCGCACTGGCCGCGTGGGCCCCGCTGAAGGCGGCTGATTCAACCCGTTGAATCCACCACGTCATCCACCGCGTATTCCAGACACATCGTCCCCAATTTTTTGAATTTCACAGGAGTTTCATCATGAACAACGCTGCCCGTTTCCTCTCCATCGCTGCGGTGGCTGCTTTCGCCTCTTTTGGTGCCCAGGCTGATGAAGCCGATGCTTCGCAATTCGCCACCCAATTCCAAACCAACCGCACCCGCGCTGAAGTGCAAGCCGAAGCCGCTACCGTGGCACAGACCCGCTCCATCGAACCCGCTGGTTCGCGTGTGGTGACTTACAAGTCCACGGCCGACCGTGCTGCTGTGCGTGCCCAGGCTGCTGAAGCCGTGCGCACCGGCCAGATCTCTTCCGGCGAAATCGGCTCCCTGTAATTGGATCGGCCTGCACTCCGGTGCAGGTGGAAGATTGCAAATGCCAAAAGGCCGAGGCCCCTGTTGGGGCCTCGGCCTTTTTCATGGCGCTTCGCTACACGGATGGGTCGAAGCCCACCATCGACAGCTCAAAGGCTGCCAATGGCGTCCACCCCGACTTACTTGCCAGCGCGCGCCTGGGCCACGGCTCCCTGCACTTCCTTCCACAAGCCCTCGCCCACGTTGGCGGCAATGCTGGCGTTCACAGCACTGAGCTTTTCGCGCATGCGGTTGGCTTCGGCGGCGGGCAGTTCGTTGACCTGCATGCCCTTGCCCTTGAGGTCGGCCAGCGCCTTGTCGGCCTCGGCACGCGTGTCCTGGCGCTCGAAGTCGCGGCTCTTCTTGGCGGCGTCCAGCAGCACCTTCTGCTCGGCCTTCGACAGGCCATCCCAGTACTTCTTGCTGACCAGCACGATCCAGGGGCTGTAGACGTGGTTGGTCACCGTGAGGTACTTCTGCACCTCATAGAACTTGCTCGACAGGATGGTGTTGTAGGGGTTCTCCTGGCCGTCCACCGTCTTGGTTTCCAGCGCGGTGAAGAGTTCGGAGAACGGCAGCGGCACAGCGTTGGCACCCAGGGTCTTGAAGCTGTCGAGGAACACGTTGTTCTGCATCACGCGCAGCTTGATGCCGTCCATGTCTTCCAGCTTGTTGACCGGGCGCTTGCTGTTGGTGAGGTTGCGGAAACCGTTCTCCCAGTACACCAGGCCCACCAGGCCCTTTTCCTGCAGCTTGTCCATCACCTTCTGGCCCACCGGGCCATCGAGCACCACGTCGGCTTCCTTGGCGTTGTTGAACAGGAACGGCGTGTCCCAGATTGCCATTTCTTTGGTGATGCCCACCAGCGTGGCGGTAGAGCCCACCATCATCTCCTGCGCGCCGCCGATCAGGGCCTGCTGCATCTGCACGTCCGAGCCCAGCGCGGCGGCACCGATGGCGCGAATCTTCATCTTGCCGCCCGAGGCCTTTTCCACTTCCTGGGCAAACAGTTTGGTGGCCCGGCCCTGGTTGGAGTCCTCGTTGAGGCCGTAGCCAAAACGGATGATGCGCGGCTTGAAGTCTTGGGCTGCGGCCTGGAACGAGCAGGTGATGGCAGCGACCGACAGAGCGGCCAGCAGGGTGCGACGGAAAGTTTTCATGGTTGTCTCCATTGGCAAGAAAAACGGGAAAGAGGAACAAGCAAACAGCTAACGGCTAGCGCAGCCAGACGACGGGCGCAGTCACGATCTGCGGGAAGACCACCAGCAACGCCAGGATCAGCACGTAGGTGATGAGAAACGGGTTCACGCCCTTGATGACGCTGTGCATCGAGATGCGCCCTACCCCGGCGACCACGTTGAGCACGGTGCCGACCGGCGGGGTGATGAGGCCGATGGCGCCGTTGAGCACAAACATCAGGCCGAAATACACCGGGTCGATCCCCGCCTTGACGGCGATGGGCAGCATCACGGGCGCAAAGATCAGGATGGTGGGCGTAAGGTCCAGCGCCGTGCCGATGAGCACCAGCACGATCATCATCACGGCCATCAGCAGGCGCGGGTTCTCCACCAGCGGGCCCAGCCAGTTCGTCAACACATTAGGCAGGTCGGCCAGCGTGATCATGTAGCTGGCCACCTGGGCGCCAGCACACAAAAACATCACGATGGAGGTCGTCTTCGCTGCGCGCACCAGCACGCCGTAGATGTCGGCCAGCTTCATCTCGCGGTGCACGAACAGCGCCACCACCAAGGCGTAGAACGCGGCCACCACGGCGGCTTCGGTGGGGGTGAACACACCGGTCTTCATGCCGCCGATGATGATGAGCGGCATCAGCATGGCCCAGAAGGCGCGCACGGTGGCGCGCAGACGGTCCTTGATGGGCAAGGGCTCGCCCTGGGGAAGGTCCATGCCGCGCAGCACCCAACGCCAGGCAAAGATGAGGCCCACGCCCATCATCAGCCCCGGCACGATGCCCGACACAAACAGCGCCGAGATCGAGGTATTGGTCGTCACGCCATAGATCACGAACGGCATCGACGGCGGGATGATGGGCGCGATGATGCCGCCCGAGGCGATCAGCCCAGCAGACGTATTCATGGGGTAGCCCTGCTGCCGCATCATGGGCAGCAGGATGGTGGCCAGCGCGGCGGTGTCGGCCAGGGCCGAGCCGCTCATGCTGGCCATGAGCACCGCAGCGCCAATGGCCACATAGCCCAGCCCGCCCCGGATGTGCCCCACCCAGGCCTGCGCCATGTCGATGATGCGGCGGCTGATGCCGCCCGAGTTCATCAGCTCACCGGCCAGGATAAAGAAGGGCACGGCCAGCAGCGGAAAGCTGTCCACCCCCGCCACCAGGTTCTGGGCCAGCAACTGGGCGTCCCAAAAATCGAGCACCCATGCCATGCCAGCGCCTGTGAGCACCAGGGCAAGGCCCATGTTCATGCCGGTGCCCATCAGCACCAGCATGCCCAGCGAAAAGACCACAAAGGCCAAGGCTTCAGGCGTCAGTCCGAACATCACTCCACCTCCGCGCCATGGCCCAGGTCCAAGGGCTTGCGTTGAATCAATTCAATGGTCGCCATCACCCCGATGGCCACCGCACACAAAAAGGCCGGCAGTGGCAGCAAGGCCGCCGGGTAGGCCATGACCACCGAGCGGCTGCCCATGCCCACCACCACCTGTTGCCAGGCGCCCCAGGCCAGCATGGCGCAGGCAGCGATCACCAGCAGGCGGATCACGGCGGTCAGCAAACCAAACGCCACGGGGCGCTTGGCCAGCAGGCCCGCGAGGCTGGTGAAGGCCATGTGCTCGCCTGCCGGGTAGGCAGCGGCAGCGCCGATGAACACCATCCAGACGAACAGCAGGCGCGACAGCTCTTCGCTGGCCGCCACGCCGCTGCCAAAGCCGTAGCGCAGCACCACGTTGATGAACACGGCCACAGCCATCACGCCCAGGCAGCTGGCCATGAGCACCTGGGAGATCCGTGCAAAGCGACTCTGCGGCACGGCTTGTTGTGCGGGGGAACTCATGCGGTCTCCTTCGTGACCAGCCAGGCCGAGGCTTGCTGTTGCAGCGTGGGCAGGTCCAGCAATGCATCCAGGCGCAGCACGCCCGCCTCGCCCACTGGGGATTCCAGCGTGGCGAACTGGCTGTCCACCAAGGCGCTGGAGAAAAAGTGGGTGCCCGCACGGGCAGCCACGCGTTGGCCTGCGCTCGCGCGGTCGATCTCCAGAAAGACGAACCGCAGCCCGGGGCAGGCGTTGCGCAAGCGGTCCCGGTAGACCTTCTTGAGCGCCGAGCAGGTCAACACCGCGCCCTGGGGTTGGGCTTGCAACAGTTGCCCCAAGGTGGTCAGCCAGCCTTCCCGGTCTGCATCGGTCAGTGCAATGCCCTGGCGCATCTTTTCGCGGCTCGTGGGGCTGTGGTGGTCGTCCCCTTCGATCAGGGGCAGGCCCTCGGCCTGTGCCAGGGCAGAACCCAGGCTGGACTTGCCGCAGCCCGCCACGCCCATGACGACCACAACAGCGGGTGACGCTTGAAAACTCATATTGGTAGCGCTATCCAAACAATCCATAAAAAAGGCACCCGGTCTGGATGCCGAACAAACTGTGGCAATCTGAGCAACTTGATCCAAAATGGCTGGCGTTGCCTTGCCCAAGAGTTTGGACAGCGCTATCCTAACCAGATCCACCCCCAGCCCCTTGAGGGTTAACCCTTGAACAAACCCGAGACAAAACCCGACGCCAAACGCCGTTCCAGCGGCCGCATCACGCTGAGCGACGTGGCCAAGGCCGCCGAGGTCAGCCCCATCACCGCGTCCCGCGCCTTGCGGGGCGAGCGCGGGGTGGCGCAAGAACTGGTGCAGCGCGTGAAGGCCGCGGCAGAGCAACTGGGCTATGTGCCCGACCCCGCCGCCCGCGCACTGGCATCACAGCGCAGCGTGCAGGTGCCGGTGCTGGTGCCGCTGCTGTCCAACGCGCTGTTTGTGGACGTGCTGGAGGCCGTGCACCGCACCCTGTTCCCGCAGGGCTACCAGGCACTGATCGGCGTGACGCACTACGACCCGCAAGAGGAAGAGCAACTGCTGCGCACCTACCTCGCGCACCGCCCGGCGGGCCTGCTGGTCACCGGCTTTGACCGCACCGAGGCGTCGCGCCACCTGATTGCTGCCAGCGGCGTGCCTTGCGTGCACCTGATGGAAATGACCTCGGCGCCGGGCGTGTTCTGCGTGGGGTTTTCGCAGCAGGACGCGGGTCACAGCATGACGGCCCACCTGCTGGCACGGGGCTACAAAAAAGTCGCCTTTGTGGCCGCCCAGCTGGACCCGCGCACCATGCAGCGCGCCGAGGGCTACCGCCGCTGTCTGCGCGAAGCTGGCCTGTACGACCCCAAGCTGGAACTGCTGAGCCCTCAGCCCTCGTCGATGCGCCTGGGTGGCGAACTGCTGGAAGAGCTGCTGCGCACACGCCCGGGTGTTGATGCCGTGTTCTTCTGCAATGACGACTTGGCCCAGGGTGGCCTGCTAGCAGCGCAGCGCCTGGGTCTTTCGGTGCCCGGCCAAGTGGCGATTGCGGGCTTCAACGACCTGGCAGGCAGCGACCAGATGCTGCCGCCGCTGACCACGGTGCGCACACCCCGTGCTGCCGTGGGCGAGGCCAGCGCGCGCATGCTGCTGGCGCTGATGCGTGGCGAGGTGCCCGAGCACAACTCGGTGAATCTGGGGTTTGAGCTGACAGTGCGCGAGAGCACCTGATGCCTCCTGGTGCGCTGTGCGCCCGCCCCCGGCAACACGCTGACCGAGGCTTGGCGACATCCGTTGCAGGGGGCGCTGAGGCACCGTGCCGGCTCGGGGGCGGCACCGTGCGGCGCGGCTCCGCAGAAACTCAGGCCGCCGCCAGCGCCCGGCTGCTCGACGAGGCCTTCATCTCCTTGCGCAGCGCCACCGCATCGCGCGACTGGGTGGGTGCCGACGCGTCGATGCGGAACACCTGCACCGTCTCGGTCATGGTCTGCGCTTGGCCATTGAGCTGCATGGCCGATGCGGCGTTCTCTTCCACCAGCGCAGCGTTCTGCTGCGTGATGGTATCGAGCTGCGCCACGGCTGAGTTGACCTGCGAGATGCCGCTGAGCTGCTCGTTGGAGGCGCTGTGGATCTCGCCGATCAGCGTGTTGACCCGGCGCACCAGCTCCAGCGACTCGGCCATGGTCTTTTGCGCGGCATCGGTCTTTTCATGGCCTTCGGTGACCTTGGTGGCCGAGTCATCGATGAGCTGGCGGATCTCCTTGGCGGCCGAGAGCGTGCGGTGCGACAGGCTGCGCACCTCCGAGGCCACCACCGCAAAGCCACGCCCCTGGTCGCCAGCGCGGGCCGCCTCCACCGCTGCGTTCAGCGCGAGGATGTTGGTCTGGAAGGCAATGGAGTCGATCAGCTGCGTGATCTCGCTGATGCGGCCGGACGCGGCCTGGATCTGCTTCATGGTGTCGGCCACACCGTCCACCGCGCTGCTGCTGCGCTCGGCGACCTGGGTGGCCTGCGTGGCCAGCACCGAGGCCTGGCGCGCGGATTCTGCGGTCTGCTTGACGGTGCCGGTGATCTCTTCCATCGACGCGGCCGTCTGCTGCAGGTTGCTGGCCTGCGCCTCGGTGCGCGACGACAGGTCCTGGTTGCCCTGGGCGATCTCCCGGGTGGAGACCTGCATATGCTCGCTCTCCTGCCGCGCGTCGCGCACGATGGACAGCAGGTTCACGTTGAGCTGCGCCAGCGCCTTTTGCAGCTGGCCCACGGTGTCACTGCGCGTGGCCGATATCTTCTGGGTAAGGTCACCCGCCGCCATGCGGTTGGCCCACAACAGCATTTGCGACAACGGTGCCACCGTGACCTGGTGCAGGTAGACCGCCATGCCCAGCGCTAACACCACAACCCCGAGCCACGCCGCCCCCGAGGCCAGCGACAGCGTGTGCCCGCCCAGCAAGGCCGCGCACCACGAGGCCACCACCAGCAGCAGGGTGCACGCCATCATCTTGCCCATGGGCCCCAGCGCCAGAGCCCGGCCCACGCGGCCCCAAAGCGTGTCTTTGACCAGCTGACCGGCCGACAGCCGGTGCACCAGCGTACCGGCTTGTTTTTCGGCCTGCATCTGCTTGTACAAGGCATCCGCCGCCTGGATCTGCTCGCGCGTCGCTTCGGTGCGTACCGACATGTAGCCGGTGGGCTGGTCGCCCTGCATGAGTGGAGTGACATTGGCCATCACCCAGTAAAACGTGCCGTCCTTGCGCCGGTTCTTGACGGGTGCCGACCAGGGGATGCCTTTGGCAATGGTCTCCCACATGTCGCGGTAGGCCTCCTCGGGCATGTCGGGGTGTCGCACGATGTTGTGGGGCTGGCCCAGCAACTCTTCCTTCTCATAACCGCTGACCTCGATGAACATCGGGTTGCAGTACAGGATGCGGCCCTTGAGGTCCGTGGTGGACACCAGGGTCTGGCCCTTGGGAAACGCATATTCGTGCTGGCTGACCGGCAGATTGACGCGCATAACAACCTCTTGGAGAGCTACGGTTGCTCTGATTACGAGAGCAGCCCGACAGTGGGAAATGCCGTTTTCATCGTACGCGCAATCGACAGGATTTGAAACAAGTTGTTGGTGCCGCTGCGAATCATTTCCAACTTGGTGCAAAACCCCAACAGAGCGCTCAGAGCTATGCCGCAGCGCACCAATATGGGTACCGAGCAGCCAATGACGGTGCATTTTTGATAGCAGCTTTCGCCTTACCACCCTGGCATTCCCTAATTTTTTCACAAACAGCTGTCTATTCCGGCACTGGCATACCCATTGCTTATCACGGAGCGCGGCCAACGCTGGCCGCGTGTCAGCCCGGTGCAATGGCGGATTGGGCGAACAGGACGTTGGCGTCTTCATGGAGTGCGTTGGGGCTGGTCAGCCCGCGTGGTCCGTGTGGACGCCTTTTTGTTTTCTGGCCGGGCCAAGGGGCAAGCCCCCCCTGCCCTTTGCACTCACACCCATGCATTACTTCAGAGAGTTCCTCAAATCCGGCCACGCCCCCACGCTGTGGGCGTCGTTTCTGTACTTCGGTTTTTCGTGCGCGGTGTGGGTCATCAACGGCGCGATGGCGCCTTTCATCCGCGAGAGCTTCCAGCTCTCCCCCACGCAAATGGGGATGATGCTGTCCATCCCCATTTTTGCGGGCGCGCTGATGCGGTTTCCGCTGGGCATCCTGGCGCAGTACATCGGGCGCAAGCGCGCCACGCTGGTCGAGATGGCCGGCATCTTTGTGGCCATGGGCTATGGCTACCTGTTCGTGCACACCTTCAACGACCTGCTGGCGCTGGGCATTCTGCTGGGCGTAGCGGGGGCGAGCTTTGGCGTGGCGCTGTCGCTGGGATCGGGCTCATTTCCTCCGCGCTTCAAGGGGCTGGCCATGGGCATCGTGGGCGCAGGCAATGTGGGCACGGCGGTGGCCGCCCTGCTGGCGCCCTCTCTGGCGCAGCAATTTGGCTGGCAGGCGGTGTATGGCTTTGCCGCCGTGAGCGTGGCTGTGCCCGCCGTGGTGATGGCGGTGTATGCCAAGGAGCCACCCGACCTCGCTCCCCACGCAACGTTCCGCGAGCACATTGCCTGCCTGTTCGAGAAAGACGGCTGGGCGTTCAGCCTGATCTACGCCGTGACGTTTGGCGGCTTCATCGGCCTGACGGCCTTTTTGCCCAGCTACTTCTACGACCAGTTTGGCGTGAGCAAGGTGCAGGCGGGGCAGCTGACCATGCTGGCGGCCTTTCTGGGTGCGGCACTGCGGGTGATGGGCGGCTGGCTGTCGGACCACTGGGGTGGCGTCAACACGCTCACGGGTGTGCTGGCCGTCACCGCCGTGAGCATGGTGCTGTGTGGCCTGGCCGAGAACTCGCTGCCGGTGACGATGCTGCTGTTTCTGGTGTGTTTTGCCGCACTGGGCGCGGGCAACGGCGCGCTGTTCCAGCTGGTGCCGCTGCGCTGGCCGCTGTCCACGGCGGTGGCGGGCTCGATGATTGGTGAGATCGGCGCGCTCGGCGGCGGCCTCATCCCCAACGGCATGGGCTTTTCACGCCAGTACACAGGCACCTATCTGTGGGGCTTTGTGGGCATTGCGGCGTGTGCCGCTGCCATGCTGGTGCTGCTGCGGGTGATGCAGATCCGCTGGACCCGCACGTGGGCGGAGAAAGGTGGACGCGCGCGCGGCGCGTGAACGGCGTAGCCGTTAGGGCGCGGCAGCACCTTGCCGCATTTCAAGCCAAATAGGCGCCCAGCGGAATTTCCTCATACCTTGATAGCTATATTTCTAATAGCAAATCAATCGCCTCACCTAGGCAAAAACAGCAGCCAGTACACCAGCAACAGGTTCACCAGCACGCTCACCGCCAACGCGATCTTCCACAGCGCCGTTGCGTCGCGTTGCATCAGCGGCTGTGGGCCCGGGGCGGACAAGGGGCGTGACGCACCCCGTTCCAGCGCCAGCAGCAACTCCTCGGCGGTTTCAAAGCGCTGCGTGCGCTGGCGGGCCACGGCCTTCAATGCGATCTGGTCCAGCCAGATGGGCACGCTGGGGTGGTGGCGGCTGGGCGCCACCGGGTCGCGGTGGTAGCGACCCAACTGGTACTGCACTACCTCGCCATAGGGCAGGCGCCCGTGGCTCAGCAGCTGGTACAGCGTGACACCCAGCGCAAACAGGTCGCTGCCCGCATCGGGCAACTGGCCGGCCGGGTCGCCGTTCTTCTCGTAACCGGGCCACTGCTCAGGGTTCATGTAGCTGGGGGTGCCTGCATGCAGGCAGCGCGTGGCCTCGGGCTCGCGGCCCGACAGGGCCACACCCAGGTCCAGCACCCGCAGCACGCCGTCGTCGCCCAGGTGCAGGTTGTCGGGCTTGATGTCGCGGTGCACCACCCCTTGCCGGTGCAGCCATCCCAACACTTGCGCCGCCTGCATCACCACCGACACGACCTGGGGCACACCCAGGTGCTGGCGGGCACGCAGGCGCTGGCCCAGGGTCTGCCCCGCATGCCAGTCATAGAGCAGATAAAACGCACTGGCGCCGGGGCCTGCACCGCCCTGCTCGGCCGGCCAGGTGTTCAGGCGCGCCAGATGCACCGCTGCGTGGCCGGACTGCATGCGCCGGGCCACCCAGGCTTCGTGCGCCAGCGTGGCGCGCTCCTGCGCATCATGCGCGCGGGCGGGGACCAGGGTCTTGAGCGCATACAGCCGCTGGGTGGCCGGGTCGCGCACCTGGTAGATGCGGTGAACGCCGCTATCGGCCACCAGCGCGGTCACCACCAGGCCGTCCACCGGGTCGCCCACCTTGAGCAGTGGCAACACCGGCAACTGCAGGGCACGGCGGGACTCGTCCTGCAAGGTGGCCTCCAGCGCCCCCTGCACCCGCACCACCAGTGCGGTGACGTTGTCGGTGCTGCCCCGGCGCAGGGCTGCGCGCGTGATCTCGTCGCTCAGTGCCTGGGCGCTCGCGTCCGCCCGCAGCAACTGGCGCAGCTCACGCTCCGGCAAGCTGCCGTGCACGCCATCGGACAGCAGCACCAGCAGGTCGCCGCTGTGCAGTTCGCCCTGGCTGTAGTCCACCACCACATGGTCGTCCAGGCCCATGGCGCGGGTGAGCTGGTGCGCAAAGTCGCGCTGCGCCATCACATGGTCGGTCGTCAGCAGTTGCAGCCGGCCGCCCCGCAACAGATAGGCGCGCGTGTCACCCACATGGGCCAGCGTGTACGACTGGCCGCGCAGCACGATGGCGGTGAGCGTGGTCAGGCCCACGGCGGGCTGGCGGCGCCGGTTCATCGACGCGAGCCAGCCGTTGTGCGCGCTCAGGATGCGGTCCAGCGCCACGGTGGTGTCCCAGGTGTCGGGCGTGGCGAAGTAGTCGTTCACCAGCGTGTTCACCGTGGTCTGGGCGGCTTCGCGCCCGTTGCCTCCGGTGCTCACGCCATCGGCAATGGCTGCAATGGCGCCACGTTCGCGGTCGCGCCCCTGCCCTTGCAACAGGGCGGCAAAGTCTTCATTGACTTCGTTACGCCCAGCTTGCGAGGTGTGGCCGATGTCCAGTTCAAAACTCATGCACCAGCTCCATGCAGGTTCCATTCCCAAGCTGGTGCATGCATGCACCGCTGCGCGCAGCCCGGTCCACGGCTACCGCCCCCCAACGCGTGCTGCACAGGGCGGGCCCCTGTGCTGTCACCCCAGATCAGTGCACAAACTCTGGCACGGCCATTGCTTACCCAAAGCAACGGCCCCACGGGGCCACGCAATTCAGCGGTGCAACGGCGCACCAAGGGGTTGTATGGACGAAGGCGTCCCCACATGCGGTTTCGATGAAAGGTCGGAGCTGCATCGTGTGGACGCCTTTTTTGTTTTTGGCATCGCCCAGGCGATGGAACCGACGGAGTCACAATGAAAAAGCTCAAACTGGTGATGGTGGGGAACGGCATGGCCGGTGTGCGCACGCTGGAAGAGCTGCTCAAGATTGCCCCCGATCTGTATGACATCACGGTCTTCGGGGCCGAGCCGCACCCCAACTACAACCGCATTCTGCTGTCACCCGTGCTGGCGGGCGAGCAGACGATTGACGAGATCATCCTCAACGACTGGCAGTGGTACGCCGACAACCACATCACGCTGCACACCGGCTTCACCGTGACCGATGTGGACCGCGTGCGCCGCGTGGTCACCGCCACCAGCAAAGACGGTGATGTGATCACCGCCGAGTACGACCGCCTCATCATGGCCACGGGCTCCAACCCCTTCATCCTGCCCGTGCCCGGCAAAGACCTCCAGGGCGTGCTGGCCTACCGCGACATTGCCGACACACAGGCCATGATCGACGCAACCGCCACGTACAAACACGCCGTCGTCATCGGCGGCGGCCTGCTGGGCCTGGAGGCTGCCAACGGCCTCATGAAGCGCGGCATGACCGTGAGCGTGGTGCACGTGATGCCCTCGCTGATGGAGCGCCAGCTCGATGACGTGGCGGGCAAGATGCTGCAGAAGTCGCTGGAAGACCGTGGCATGCGCTTCTTGATGGGCGCACAGACGCAGGAACTGGTGGGCAACGCCGAAGGCCGCGTGAGCGCCGTCAAGTTCAAGGACGGCACCGAAGTGCTCGCCGACCTGGTGGTGATGGCAGTGGGCATCCGCCCCAACACCGCGCTGGCAGAAAAGATGCGCCTGCACGTGAACCGGGGCATTGTGGTGAGCGACACGCTGCAAACCACCACCGACGCGCGCATCTACGCCGTGGGTGAATGCGCGGCACACCGGGGCATTGCCTATGGTCTGGTAGCCCCGCTGTTCGAGCAGGGCAAGGTGCTGGCCAACCATCTGGCCGAGTTCGGCATCGGGCGCTACCAGGGCTCGCTCACCTCCACCAAGCTCAAGGTGACAGGCATCGACCTTTTTTCAGCGGGCGACTTCCAGGGCGGCGAGAACACCGAAGAGATCGTGATGAGCGACCCCTTTGGCGGCGTGTACAAGAAGCTGGTCATCAAGGACGACAAGCTGGTGGGCGCCTGCCTGTATGGCGACACCGTGGACGGCAGCTGGTACTTCAAGCTGCTGCGCGATGGCCGCAGCGTGAGCGACATCCGCGACAAGCTGATGTTTGGCGAGAGCAACATCGGCGACGTGGGCCACCAGGGCCAAAGCAAGGCATCGGCCATGGCCGACAGCGACGAGGTGTGCGGCTGCAATGGCGTGACCAAGGGCGCCATCTGCAAGGCCATCAAGGACAAGGGCCTGTTCACGCTGGATGAAGTACGCAAGCACACCAAGGCCAGCGCATCGTGCGGCTCGTGCACGGGCTTGGTCGAGCAGATCATCATGTTCACCGCCGGTGGCGACTACAGCGCCACGCCCAAGACCAAGGCCATGTGCGGCTGCACCGACCACGGACACCAGGCGGTGCGCGACGCGATCCGTGCCAACAAGCTGCTGAGCATTGGCGATGTTTTCAAGTTCATGGAATGGAAGACGCCCAACGGCTGCGCCAGCTGCCGCCCTGCCGTCAACTACTACCTCATCAGCACCTGGCCCAAGGACGCCAAGGACGACCCGCAAAGCCGCGCCATCAACGAGCGCAGCCACGCCAACATCCAAAAGGACGGCACCTACAGCGTCATCCCGCGCATGTGGGGCGGAGAGACCACGGCCGACGAGTTGCGCCGCATTGCCGATGCGGTGGACAAGTACAACATCCCCACCGTCAAGGTCACGGGCGGCCAGCGCATTGACCTGCTGGGCGTGAAGAAGGAAGACCTGGTCAACGTGTGGAAGGACATCGGCATGCCCAGCGGCCACGCCTACGCCAAGGCACTGCGCACCGTAAAGACCTGCGTGGGCAGCGAGTGGTGCCGCATGGGCACGCAAGACAGCACACAGATGGGCAAGGACCTGGAGCGCGCCATGTGGCGCATGTACGCCCCGCACAAGGTCAAGTTTGCGGTGAGCGGCTGCCCGCGCAACTGCGCCGAGGCCGGCATCAAGGACGTGGGCATCATCGGCGTGGACAGCGGCTGGGAGATGTACATCGCTGGCAACGGCGGCATCAAGACCGAGGTGGCGCACTTCTTCACCAAGCTGAAAACTGCCGAAGAAGTGCTGGAATACACCGGCGCATTCTGCGAGCTGTACCGCCAGGAAGGCTGGTACCTGGAGCGCACCGTGCACTACGTGAGCCGCGTGGGCCTGGACTATGTGAAAAAGCGCATTCTCGAAGACCACGAAGGCCGCAAGGCGCTGTGGGAGCAGCTGCAGTTTGCGCTGGACGGCGAGCCCGACCCCTGGTTCGAGTTTGACAAGGCCGCCGTGGACACGCGCCAGTTTGCCCCGCTGACCGCCGCCTGAAGCGCCCGGAGCCCCACACCATGCAACGCCGCACCTTGCTGACCGCCGCCGGCTACACCACGGCCTGGAGCACCCTGGGCATCATGTCGCTGGGCACCGCCCAGGCCCAGGTCACGGACCTGAACGACGCCATCAACAAGGCAGGCCGCCAGCGCATGCTGAGCCAGCGCATGGGCAAAGCCTGGCTGGCACTGGCCCACAAGTCCGACACGCCCGCAGCGCGCGCCGTGCTGGACCAGTCGCTGGCGCTGTTCGAGCGGCAGCTGGCCGAACTCAAGGCCTATGCGCCCTCGCCCACCATCCGCGATACCTACACCCAACTGGAATCGGCGTGGGCCAACCACAAGGCCACGCTGCTGGGCACCGCGCCGTCGCGCGACG
>NZ_JBMDJH010000029.1:0-40246 GCF_057809085.1 Acidovorax sp. FG48
GCAGCGCCAAGAGCAGCAGCACCAAACCCGCCGCCAGCCTGGCAGCGCCCAAGACTGGCAACGCAGCACCAGCGGCCCCAGCAGCTAGCGCCGCAGCCCCCAAACCGGCAGCGCCCAGCCCGGCACCGGCCAAGGCAGGAGGCAACGACGACGACTGGGAGAGCTTCTGACGAGGGCCAGACAGGTCCCTGGATGAAGAGTTCAGGTCAAAACGGCTGCAAGCGCAGGTGGAACATGCGCTGACAGCTATCAAAACAGAAGTAAAGAAGCACGCAGAGGGGACATCTTCTGCGTGCTTTGTTACTTGATGGATGTGCGAGTGGCTTCAGCGGCCGGTGAGAGTGGCTGGTTGCCAACCGAGGGCGTCGTCCCAGCCCCAGCGATGCGACTTGTACGCAAACGTAACGGAAAGCGCTATGCTGGGCGTGACCGCCACGGCGCGCGGTCTTTGCATGGGTGGGCATTTCTTTTTGCGCCGTTCTCCCCAGGAGTTCCGCAATGGACCGTGGTTTCACCGCTGTGTGCACACGTTCGCGCACGCACCAGCCCCCGGCCGCTGACGCGGCCCGCCGGGCTTGGGTGCAAGGGGTTGCAATGAGCACTCTGGCACCACCACGGCCGCCGCCCCGGGCCGCTCTGGCTACTGTTGCCACTTTCTCTGTGCTCTTTTCCCACCGCTGGCGCGCAGCCAGCGGGGCTCAGCCGTGTGCATCGTTTCCCTCAGGAGTGTTGTCATGAACCAGTTCAAGATTTCCACCCGCCTGGCGGGTTTGCTTTCGGCGCTGTGTCTGCTGGTGCTGCTGGTGGGCATGGCGGGGCTGTATGGCATGGGCAACTCCAATGCCGGGCTCAAAACGGTGTACGACGACCGGGTGGTGCCGCTCAAGCAGATCAAGGTGGTGGCAGACATGTATGCCGTCAACGTGGTGGACACAGCCCACAAGGTGCGCGACGGCGCGTTGACCCCTGCTCAGGGCCTGCAGTCCGTGGCCGACGCGCGCAAGGCCATCGATACCAACTGGAAGGCCTACCTCGCCACGCAGCTGGTGCCGGAGGAAACGCAGCTGGTCGAGCGCTTCAAGCCGCTGCAGGCCAAGGCCGATGCGGCGACCGACGTGCTGGTGGGGCACTTCAAGTCGGGCGATGTGGCGGCGCTCACCGCGTTTGCTGCCAAGGAGATGTACCCCGCCATCGACCCGTTGCAGGCGGTGCTGGGCCAGCTGATGCAGGTGCAGCTGGACCGTGCCAAGGCCGAGTACGACAGCGCGGCCGCCAGCTACCAGACCATCCGCGCGTTGGCGGTCACAGCGGTGGTGGCGGGCATCGCGCTGGCGGTGCTGATGGGCGGCGCCATGATCCGGCAGATTTCGCGCGCGCTGGGCGACGCGGTGCAGATCACCGACGCGGTGGCGCAGGGCGACCTGACCGTGGCGATCCACGCGCGGGGCAAGGACGAGATCGCCCAGTTGCTCAGCGGCCTGACCACCATGCGCGACAACCTGGCGCATGTGGTGTCTGGCGTGCGCAGCAACGCACAGGGGGTGGCGTCTGCCAGTGCCGAAATCGCCTCGGGCAACAACGACCTGTCGATCCGCACCGAACAGCAGGCCAGCGCACTGCAGGAGACCGCAGCGTCGATGGAGGAGCTGAGTTCCACCGTCAAACAAAACGCCGACAACGCGCGCCAGGCCAACCAGCTGGCGATGAGCGCATCCACCGTGGCGGGGCAGGGCGGTGACGTGGTGGCCGAGGTGGTGACCACCATGAAGGGCATCAACGACAGCAGCAGGAAGATCGCTGACATCATCTCGGTCATCGACGGCATCGCGTTCCAGACCAACATCCTCGCGCTGAACGCGGCCGTGGAGGCCGCCCGCGCGGGCGAGCAGGGCCGGGGCTTTGCCGTGGTGGCGGGCGAGGTGCGCAACCTGGCCCAGCGCAGCGCCGAGGCGGCCAAGGAGATCAAGTCCCTCATCACAGCCAGCGTGGAGCGTGTGGAGGAGGGCTCGCAGCTGGTGGACAAGGCCGGCACTACCATGACCGAGGTGGTGGGCGCCATTCGCCGCGTGACGGACATCATGGGCGAGATCAGCGCCGCCAGCAGCGAGCAGAGCACCGGCGTGTCGCAGGTGGGTGAGGCCGTGACGCAGATGGACCAGGTCACCCAGCAGAACGCCGCGCTGGTGGAGGAAATGGCGGCGGCCGCCAGCAGTCTGAGCCATCAGGCGCAGGCCTTGGTGGGGGCGGTGGCCGTGTTCAAGCTCACAGCCGACCAGGCGCGTGCAGCGCAGCCGGGCGGCGGAGCCACCGGGGCGCAGCGCCCCGTGCCCGCTGCACCTGCAGGCAAGCCTGCATCGACAGGCGCGCCCGTCAGGGAGACTTCTACCCTGCGGTCCACGGCCACGCCCGCACCTGCTGGCAAAAAAGCGTCCGCTGCTGCAGCAGCAGCGCCTTCCGCAGCCAAATCGGCCAGTGCGCCGCCCAAGCTGGCCCAGCCTGTTGCCGCAGGTGCGGAGGACGATTGGGAGAGCTTTTGATGTGGCGCAGGCAGAGAGGCCGGTTGTAAGGTTTATGCCCCTTGTTGGGGCATAAACTTCTTCATCAAAGCGGGCCAACCAAAGCGCCCGCCATTCAAGGCACTGAGACCGTAGGCCGCTCATGGCTCGCAACGGGCGGTGCGTGCGCCTGAGTGCGTTTCTTTCCGGGCAATGAGGCAGGGGTGTCCACCATTGGCTGCCCCAGCGCGCCACACCACGGGCGCCTTTCCCTCTGCCGTCCCTGCCAATACGTCATAGTTGTAAATTGATATAATCATTTTTATCAAAAACAATGATACAATTGACGCCAATCCAGACCTTGCCATCGTCCTGACCGGCCACCCGTGCATGAGCACGCCCCGGGCGACATGGCCCAACGGCTGGCAAAAACCTACAAGTCCCACGAAAGAGTCCATGAACAACCTCAAAATCGGAGCACGCCTGAGCCTGGCCTTTGGCCTCATCCTGTTGATCACCGCCGCCATTGCTGCCACCGGCGTGTGGCGGCTGGCGGTACTCAAGGAGGCCAGCAGCCGCATCGCCACTGTCGAGATGGAGCGCAACGCACTCGCGCAGGAATGGAAGGCCGCCATCGACCTGAACTGGGTGCGGGCGTCGGCGTCGCTCAAGGCCACGGACGCGGGCTACATCCAGTCGCTGACGGCCGACATGGCCGCCACGTCGCAGCGTGCCAGCGAGGCGCAGAAAAAGCTGGAAGCGCTGGTGGACGACCCGACCGAAAAGGCGCTGATGGAGCGCGTGGCTGTCACCCGCAAGGCTTATGTGGATGCCCGCGCCAAGCTGCTGGACCGCAAGAAGGCGGGCGAGGATGTGTTTGCGCTGGTGGACAGCGACCTCAAGCCGCTGGCCACCGCCTACCTGCAATCGCTGGCCGATGTGGCAGACAACACGCACAAGCAGCTCGATGAGTTCGAGGGCGCCATCATCCAGGACGCGGTGACCAGCCAATGGGTGCTGGCGCTGGCTGCTGTGGCATCGCTGGTTCTGGGTGCCTTGTTTGCGCTGTGGACCACGCGGTCCATCGTGGGGCCGGTGCAGCGGGCTGTGCACGCGGCCGACGAAATCAGCCATGGCAACCTGTCGGTCCACATTCCTGATCTGGGTGAAAGCCGCAATGAGATGGCGCACCTGCTGCGGTCGCTGAACGAGATGCAGCAGAACCTGTCGCGCATCGTGGGGCATGTGCGCTCGGGCTCCGAGAACGTGGCCACGGCATCGTCCGAGATCGCCCAGGGCAACAACGACCTGAGCGCGCGCACCGAGCAGCAGGCCAGCGCACTGCAGGAAACGGCGGCATCCATGGAGCAGCTCAATTCGACCGTGCGCCAGAACGCCGACAACGCCCGGCAGGCCAACCAGCTCGCGCAAAGTGCGTCCACCGTGGCCGTGCATGGGGGCGAGGTGGTGAGCCAGGTGGTGGACACCATGAAGGGCATCCACGACAGCAGCAGCAAGATCGCCGACATCATCGGCGTGATCGATGGCATCGCCTTCCAGACCAACATCCTCGCGCTGAACGCGGCCGTGGAAGCGGCGCGTGCTGGCGAGCAGGGCCGGGGCTTTGCGGTGGTGGCGTCCGAGGTGCGCAGCCTGGCGGGCCGTTCGGCCGACGCAGCCAAGCAGATCAAGGCCCTGATCAATGACAGTGTGGAGCGCGTGACTGCGGGCACCACACTGGTCGATCAGGCCGGAGCAACGATGACCGAGGTGGTGGGCGCTATCAAGCGGGTGACGGACCTGATGGGCGAGATCAGCGCCGCCAGCTCTGAACAAAGCCAGGGCGTGGCCCAGGTGGGCGAGGCCGTCACGCAGATGGACCAGGTTACTCAGCAGAACGCCGCGCTGGTGGAAGAAATGGCTGCAGCTGCCAGCAGCCTCAACACCCAGGCGCAGGACTTGGTGAGCACGGTGGCCTTCTTCAAACTGGGCGCTCAGGGGGCGGTGGCAACGCAGGCGGCCAGCGGCAGCACACAGCGTGCTTCCTTTGCTCCAGCGGCGCGTGTGGGCACCACACCGGCCTATGCACCGTTGCCGTCCCAGCGCGCTCTTGGCGCTGCTCCTGCGGGCAACGCGGGCGCAGCGCTGGGCATCAACCTGGACACTGCCATTCAGGCACACGCCAACTGGCGCGCCAAGCTGCGCACCGCCGTCACCCAGAAGGAGCGGCTGGATGCGGACACCGTGGGCCGCGACGACTGCTGCGAACTGGGCCAATGGCTGCACGGCGCGGGCAGCTCGCAATATGGTGGCAAGCCGTCTTTTGTGAACCTGCTGGGCGCACACCGCCAGTTCCACGAAGAGGCGGGCAAGGTGGCACGCATGATCAACCAGGGCGCCTATGACCACGCAGAAAAACAGCTGGCCAACGACACTGCGTTCTCCCGTGCTTCGCAAAAGGTCGCCACGGCGGTGATCCAGCTGGCCAAGGAACTCAAGGTGCGTCTGGCGGGCTCGTCCCAGGCGGCGGCGCCCCGGCCCGCGCAGCCTGTGGCTCTGGCCAGTGCGCCGCGCCCCAAGGTCACAAGCGCTGCGGGGGACGACGATTGGGAATCGTTCTGAGCCGTCGAGCCGCGCCGCCCCTTGCACTACGCGGGCAAGGGGCGTGTGGCGAAGCCTTTGCACAGGTTCTTACGGCGCTTGCTTGAACGGCAGGCGCTGGTGCAGGGACTCCAGGTAGTTCTCCACCCCGGCCCCTTCTCGGTCCAGAAAACGCTGTACCGCCTCTGCAAACGCGGGGTGCGCCAGCCAGTGCGCGCTGGTGGCCTGCACGGGCAGCAGGGCGCGGGCCATCTTGTGTTCGCCCTGGGCGCCCCCCTCAAACCGCACGGCGCCGTGGGCGATGCACCACTGCAGCGGCTGGTAGTAACAGGCCTCGAAATGCAGACAGTCCACACGCTCCAGGGCGCCCCAGTAGCGGCCATAGGCCACCAGTCCGGTGCCTGGTTCAGAGCATGAATCAGAGTCATTTGGGCCTGTAGCGCTAGGTTCATATGCGCCGATAGCTATCAAACTGCTAGCAATAGGCCGCCCGTCCCGCTCTCCCACAAACAGCAGCCAGGCCTCGGGCATGTCCGCTGCCATGTGGGCAAAGAAGTCGCGCGTGAGGTAGGGCGGGTTGCCGTGCTCCAGGTAGGTGCGCTCGTAGCAGCGGTAGAAAAAGTCCCAGTCTGCAGTGCTGATGTCAGCCCCGCGCGACCAGCGGAAGGTCACCCCCGCATCGGCCACGCGGCGGCGCTCCTGGCGGATCTTCTTGCGCTTGTCCTGCGACAGGCTGGCCAGAAAGTGGTCAAAGTCCCGGTAGCGCGAGGTCTGTCCATTCATGGCCGCCTCCCCTTGCGCAGCAGCCAGCGCAGGGGGCTCGTTCTTCCAATGAAATTGCACGGTGTGCCGCAGCATCAGGTCTTGCTGCACGCTGGTCTGCACATCGTCATCGCTGGCAAACAGCACGTGCACGGATGACACGTCTTCTTGCTCGCACCACTGGCACACCGCCTGCACCAGCAGGGCCCGTGTGGCAGCATCGCGCGCCAGCAGGCGGCTGCCCGGCACGGGCGTGAAGGGCACGGCGATGACGGCCTTGGGGTAGTAGGGCACGCCATGCTGCTCGTAGGCGCTGGCCCAGGCCCAGTCGAAGACGTATTCGCCGTACGAATGACTCTTGAGGTACAGCGGGCAGGCAGCCACCAGGGTGTCGCCTTGCCACAGCGTCATGAAGCAGGGCGTCCATCCGGTGCGGGGCGTGGCGCTGCCGCTGCTTTCCAGCGCCGCCAGGTATTCATGCTGCATGAAGGGCGTGGGGTGGCTTTGCTGCGCCAGCAGGCGGTTCCAGGCCGCAGCGTCCACGTCCAGCGCGGAGGGGAGCACGCGGGCGATAATGTCAACTTCAGCCATGCAGGCCCCTGTGATGCTCCCTTGATGGCGGGCCTGCAACGGCGGTATTCAACCCGGCCGCAGGGGCCGATTCCAGTTCCATGACGCTCTCCATTTGCACTGCGCAGCTCAACTTTGTTGTGGGCGACATGCCCGGCAACGCCCAAAAGATCATTGCGGCAGCCCGCGAAGCCTATGCCCAGGGGGCCCGCCTGTTGCTGACGCCGGAGCTGGCCATTTGCGGCTATGCGGCCGAAGACCTGTTCCTGCGCCCCGCCTTCATTGCGGCCTGTGATGATGCCGTGAAAACCGTGGCCCGCGAGACTGCGGGGTTGAAAGGCCTCGCCATCGTGTTGGGCCACCCGCAGGCCATGGCCCCCGGCGCCCAGGCCTTCAGCGTGTGCTTCAACGCCGCCAGCGTGGTGCGCGACGGCAAGATCGAACAGACCTACGCCAAGCGCGAGCTGCCCAACTACCAGGTGTTTGACGAGCGGCGCTACTTTGTGCCGGGCAGCAAGCCCTGCGTGTTCGAGGTGGAGGGCGTGAAGGTGGGCGTGCTGGTGTGCGAAGACGCCTGGTTTGCCACCCCCGCGCGCGACACGGCCGCTGCCGGGGCGCAGCTGCTGGCGGTCATTAATGCGTCGCCGTTCCACCTGGGCAAGGGCACGGAGCGCGAGGCCACGATGCGCGCGCGTGTGGTCGAGACGGGCCTGCCGCTGGTCTACGCCCACCTGGTGGGCGGGCAGGACGAGGTGGTGTTTGAAGGCCGGTCGTTTGCGCTGGCGGCCGACGGCTCGGTGGCGGGCCGGGCGCCTGCTTTTGTGGAAAAACTGGTCTATGCGCTAGTGCAACCTGCCCAGGGTGCTATCAAAATTACAGCGGAGGTGGCCCCCGAGCGCACGCTGGAGGCGGACCTGTGGGATGCCCTGGTGCTGGGCGTGCGTGACTACGTGGGCAAGAACGGCTTCCCTGGCGCGTTGCTGGGGCTGTCGGGTGGCATTGACTCGGCGCTGGTGCTGGCGATTGCGGTAGACGCGCTCGGTGCCGACAAGGTCCGCACGGTGATGATGCCGTCGCCTTACACCGCCGACATCAGCTGGATCGACGCGCGCGACATGGCCACGCGCATGGGCGTGCGCTACGACGAGATCTCCATCAAGCCGCAGTTCGAGGCCTTCAAGGCCGCTTTGGCCACCGAGTTTGCCGGTTTGCCTGAAGACACCACCGAAGAAAACCTGCAGGCGCGCATCCGGGGCACGCTGCTGATGGCGCTGTCCAACAAGTTCGGCGCCATCGTGCTGACCACGGGCAACAAGAGCGAAATGTCCACCGGCTACTGCACGCTGTACGGCGACATGGCCGGCGGTTTTGCGGTGATCAAGGACGTGGCCAAAACCCGGGTGTTCGACTTGGCCCGCTGGCGCAATGCCAACGACCCGTATGGCACAGGCGCCAATCCCATTCCCGAGCGCATCATCACGCGCCCCCCCAGCGCTGAGCTGCGGCCCGACCAGAAAGACCAGGACAGCCTGCCGCCCTACGAGGTGCTGGACGCTATCGTGGCCCGCTACATGGAGAACGATGAGCCCATCGAATCCATCATTGCCAGCGGCTTTGAGCGCGCCGATGTGGAGCGCGTGACACGGCTCATCAAGCTCAACGAGTACAAACGCCGCCAGGCTCCCGTAGGGATTCGCGTCACGCGCCGCAGCTTCGGCAAGGACTGGCGTTACCCTATCACCAGCAAATTCAGGGCGTGACGCGTTCGCGCCGTGCCTTCAGCCCCCTTTTTTACATCCTCCAGGAGACCCGCCATGAAAATGATCACCGCCGTCATCAAGCCCTTCAAGCTCGAAGAAGTCCGCGAAGCCCTGGCCGAATGCGGCGTGACCGGCCTCACGGTCACCGAAGTGAAGGGTTTTGGCCGCCAGAAGGGCCACACCGAGCTGTACCGTGGCGCGGAATACGTGGTGGACTTTCTGCCCAAGGTGAAAGTCGAGGTTGTCGTGAAGTCCGAGGATGTGGACCGCTGCGTGGACGCCATCGTGAACGTGGCGCGCACGGGCAAGATCGGTGACGGCAAGATTTTTGTGACCGCTGTGGAGCGCACGGTGCGCATCCGCACGGGCGATCTGGATGACGCTGCGGTCTGAGGTGGTCACCCTCTGAGCCGCTTGGCGCGTTCCACCTTTCCATAGGGGGCGCCATCCAGGAAGAGGCATCGCCTGTACAGCGGTGCCGCCCATGAGCTGCATTCGCTGGCGTGGGGCGCGCCAGCACAAGCCAGCGCCTGGCGGTCAGTCAGATCACTGAGCGCAGCGGGATCTGGCGGGCATTGGTGCCGGCCTGTTCCACCAGGGATTGCAGCAGCTCGCTGGCGTCACTGCCAGAGTGCAGCAGGCCCATCTGCCACTCGCCCATGAAGCCACTGGCCACGCTGGTCTGCAGAAAGCCCAACAGGCCGTCGTAGTAGCCCGCCACGTTCAGCAAGCCCAGCGGCTTGTCGTGGTAGCCCAGCTGGCGCCAGGTCCACACTTCAAACAGTTCTTCAAACGTGCCGATGCCCCCGGGCAGGGCCAGGAAGGCGTCGCTGCGCTCGGCCATCATGGCCTTGCGCTCGTGCATGGTCTGCACGATGTGCAGCTCGTCGCACTGTCGGTTGGCCAGTTCCTTGTCCACCAGCGCCTGCGGGATCACACCCACCACCCGGCCACCCGCCAGCCGCGTGGCTTCGGCCACGGTGCCCATGAGGCCGCTGCGGCCGCCACCGTACACCAGTTGTCCCTGGTGCGCACCAATCCACTGGCCCACCGCTTGCGCAACCTGGGTATAGGCCGGGTTGTCACCGGGGCGCGAGCCGCAGTACACGCACACAGAAAAAGCGGGTTCAGCCATGGAAAAACCTCTGAAATAACGCGGCGGCCCAGATGCCGATGCACAGCAGCAAAGCCAGCAAAACTGCCGCACTGCCCATGTCCTTGGCACGCTTGGACAGGTCATGCCACTCGGGCCCGATGCGGTCGATGGCGGTTTCGATGCCGGTGTTGAGCAGTTCCACAATCATCACGATGACCACGGAGCCCGCCAGCAGGGCCACTTCCATCCAGTTGCGGCCCAGCCAGAGCGACAGCGGCAGCAGCACCATGGCCCCGATGGCCTCCTGGCGGAAGGCTTTCTCGTTCCAGCCGGCCCGCAGCCCTTCCAGGGAATAGCCCGCGGCATGCCAGATGCGGTTGAGGCCCGTGCGGGCCTTCTGAGGGTTGGCAGGGGCTGCGGATGGGGGAGAAGAGGGTTGCATGCGCTTATTTTTTGGGGATTTCGTAGTGCACCAGACGAGTGCCAGCCAGCGCGTCGTGCCAGAACTGCCGAGTGGGGTGGAAGCGGCTGAGCAGCGCCCAGATGGCCACCCAGCCCAGCACGATCACCGCAGACTCACCGCCCGACAGCGAAAACGGTGCAATCGCCGCCAGAGGCGGCAAAAACCACAGCCAGCTCAAGACATAGCGCAGCAAGGCACGCGGCTGGCTGATGGGTTGACCGGCGGTGCCGACGACGCGGATGTGCCAGGTTTTCTGCGCCAGGGTCTGCCCTTTGGCCCAGAACCAGGTGAAATAAATGCCGAACACCACAAACAGAAAGGCCTGCAGCGCGTGGCGGTTGTCCATCGCGTTCCGGGTTTGGCTCAACGTGCCGAACAGGTAGCCCGCAATGAAGACCACACCAAACATGAGCATGCCTTCATACAGCCAGCAAGCCATGCGCCGCCACAGATTGGGCGTAGGGGCGCCCGCGAGGGTGGTGCCGAAGGAGGCGGGGGCCGCCGCTTGCGGCGTGAGGGGAGGGGGAGAAGCGGACATTCCAGGTCAGGCCCGTCGGGCCGGGGGCAGGTTGCAAACCTACTGAGGATACAGGCCGGAGGTGTCAGGGGTCACCGGGGGAGGCGTTGGCGAGCTGGCGCCTTCCGTGCCGCTGCTACCCAGAGGGGGGAGCGCAGCAGGCACCGCGCTGGGGATCGCCACGGGGGCCGTTTCCACCCCGGCTGTGGAGGCCGCTGGCGCTGGGGATGCCGGGGCAGCAACGGTTGCTGGAGCAGGCACGGGCGCTGCAACGCGGGGCGAATGGTCTACGACCGGTGGAATCTTGGGGGCATTCGGCCGGTCCGGGCTGGCCTGGGTGGCCGCTGGCACCTGCACTAGCTTCTTGGGAGACACCGGGCGCAGGGCGGGAGCGGCACCATGCGGGTTGGGGGCTGCTTTGGAAGCCAGGGCCTTGCGCTCTTCGTCCGACAGTGCCTGGTAGGCCTCCCACTGGGCCCGCTTGTCATCGCCGGCCAGGCGTTTGGTGACGGCGTAGTTCAGGCGTGCCTGGTTGCGTTGCTGGGCACTCAGGCTCGCCCAGTCGGTGATGCGGTCATGGAACTTGCGCTGTTCCTCTTCCGAAAGATTGGGGTAGTTGGTGGCCAGGTCAAGCCAGCGGCGTTTTTGGGCTTCGCTGATCAGTGCCCACCGTTCTGCCAGCGGATACAGCGCGAGCTTTTGCGCCGTGTTGAGCGTTCCCCAGCCAGGTCCCGATTCAGTGGCGGGAGGCATGTTGACGGCAGACAAGTCCGCACGGGCATTGTTGGGGCGTGCCACAGCAGCCTCAGCGCCCGCCTGCAGCACGGTGCTCGGAGCCATGCGCATCTGCACCCATGCCTGCCAGCCACCCGCGGTGAGGGCGCCCAGAAGCGCCAATGCCAGCACAAAGGCTGGCAACGTGGAGGGGGCTTCGGTGGGGCTTGGGTGCATGCAGTCCAGAGTCAGGCAGTCAGTTCGACTGAGCGGAAGTCTTGAGGAATTGTACGAAGCCTGGGTCCGAGTAGGCGGCAGGCGGCAGGTCGTCGGTCAGCAATGCGGCATCGACTTCGGCCACGTCATTGGCGGCGCGTTCGTCCTGGGCAATGTTGATGACCACCAGGCCCACCACCAAGGCCAGCAGCGGAACAGCCGAAACCAGGGCATTCCACCAGCCGCCGCCCTCGCCGCCACGCCCCAGGGTGGCGGTGCTGCCTGCGTTGACCACTACGGCAGCCGGCGCCGTACGGCGCACCGGCACGGTGACCTTGCGTTTGGCCAGGGCCTGCATGCGCGAGGCACGCAGTCGCTCAGAAATGTCGTAGGGCAGAGCCTCGGTCCCGCTGGACAGTCGGGCCGTGACGCGCAGCGCAAAGCGCTCTGCGGCTGCTTCAGCTTGGGTCGATGGTGTCTGTGCAGTGTTCTTCATGGCTCGATTCCTTTGGCCTTCAGTGCCTTGCTGAGGGTTTGTATGGCGCGAAAGCAGTGGGTTTTGACACTGCCTTCAGAGCAGCCCATGGCAGCGGCTGTCTCTGCGACGTCCATTTCCTCCCAGTAACGCATCAGGAACGCTTCCCGTTGACGTGGAGGCAATTCGGCAATTTCTTCCTCAATGCCCTGGAATATCTGGGCGCGGCGGGTCAGGTCTTCCGCGCTTTCGGCCTTGTCCCCGTCCTCTGTTCCTGAATACGCTTCGAGTAGATCAAAATCCGTGCCATCTTCGCCCGGGCCCTCGAAGTCGCTCATGCTCGAAAACAGTGCATTGCGTGTCTTCTGGCGCCTGAACCAGTCCAGGGTGCAGTTGGAGAGAATCCGCTGGAACAGCATGGGCAATTCGCTTGCCGGCTTGTCGCCGTAGTGCTCTGCCAGCTTGAGCATGCTGTCTTGCACAATGTCCAGCGCCGCTTCCTCGTTGCGAACGTGGTAGACCGAGCGCTTGAATGCGCGCTTTTCTACGCTTTTGAGGAAATCGGAGAGTTCTTGTTCGGTTGCCAAGACGGGTCAGCCCGGGAGGAGATCGACGCAAAAGTCCGCAGTTTTGCAACTGCATGGCGCCGTAAAACCACTGATTATCGCACCCGCCGGAGTTTTTTTCGGCGGCGCTGCATTTTGTGTGTGTTGCAGTGCGATAATTGACGTTGCAATTCAAAAGGCAAACGGGTCACGGTCCGGCGCGGCAATCATCCCGCCCATGTCCTTGGCCTCAAGTCCCAAGCTGGCTTCACAAGAGCGCGTGCGAGGGGCACCCAAGGTTTTTCGTCAGAGAAATTCACAAAGGTTGATCGATCATGGAAATCTCCAAAGCTGAAATCTCTTCAGCAGCCGCTGCTTCGCAGGGCAACGCATCCCCCGCTTCCGCATCTCAGGACCTCATGGGTGCCGAGATCCTCATCAAGTCGCTTCAGGCTGAGAACGTCCAGTACATCTGGGGCTACCCCGGTGGTGCGGTCCTGTACATCTACGACGCGCTGTACAAGCAAGACACCATCCAGCACGTGCTGGTGCGCCACGAACAGGCGGCCGTGCATGCTGCGGACGGCTATGCCCGAGCCACAGGCGAGGTGGGCGTAGCGCTGGTGACCTCGGGCCCCGGTCTGACCAATGCCGTGACCGGCATCGCCACCGCATACATGGACTCGATCCCCATGGTGATCATCTCTGGCCAGGTGCCCACGCCCGCGATCGGGTTGGACGCCTTCCAGGAGTGCGACACGGTCGGCATCACCCGTCCCATCGTCAAGCACAACTTCCTTGTCAAGGATCCGCGCGATCTGGCCGCGACAATGAAAAAGGCCTTCCACATTGCCCGCACCGGCCGCCCAGGCCCTGTGGTGGTGGATGTACCCAAGGACGTTTCCTTCAAGAAGGTGCCATACACCGGCTACCCCCAGACGGTGGAAATGCGCTCCTACAACCCTGTGCGCAAAGGCCACGGTGGGCAGATCCGCAAGGCCCTGCAGCTGCTGCTGGCGGCCAAGCGCCCCTATATCTACACCGGTGGCGGTGTGTTGCTGGGCAATGCCACCAACGAGCTGCGTACGCTGGTGGACATGCTGGGCTACCCCGTCACCAACACGCTGATGGGCCTGGGCGCCTACCCGGCCAGCGACCGCAAGTTCCTGGGCATGCTGGGCATGCACGGCACCATCGAAGCCAACAACGCCATGCAGAACTGCGATGTGCTGCTGGCTGTGGGTGCCCGGTTTGACGACCGCGTGATCGGCAATCCCAAGCACTTCGCACAGAACGACCGCAAGATAATCCACGTTGATATTGACCCGTCGAGCATCTCCAAGCGCGTGAAGGTGGACATTCCGATCGTCGGTGACGTGAAGGATGTGCTCACCGAGCTGATCTCCATGATCCGCGAGAGCAGCACCCGTCCCGACGCCGGTGCCCTGGCCGCTTGGTGGGACACCATCGAAGGCTGGCGCAAGCGTGAGTGCCTGAAGTACAACATGGGCAGCGGCGATGTGATCAAGCCCCAGTATGTGGTCGAAACGCTGTGGAACATGACCAAGGATGGCGACACCTACATCACATCCGACGTGGGCCAGCACCAGATGTGGGCGGCGCAGTACTACCGCTTTGACGAACCCCGTCGCTGGATCAACTCCGGTGGCCTGGGCACCATGGGTGTGGGCATTCCTTACGCCATGGGCATCAAGCTGGCCAAGCCGCAGTCCGAAGTGTTCTGCATCACCGGCGAAGGCTCGGTACAGATGAACATCCAGGAACTGTCCACCTGTCTGCAGTACAACACGCCGATCAAGATCTGCTCGTTGAACAACCGCTACCTGGGCATGGTGCGCCAGTGGCAGGAGATCGAATACTCCGGCCGCTACAGCCACAGCTACATGGATGCGTTGCCCAACTTCGTCAAGCTGGCCGAGGCCTATGGCCACGTGGGCATGCTGATCGAGCGTCCTCAAGACGTGGAGCCAGCGCTGCGCGAGGCCCGCAAGCTCAAGGACCGCACGGTGTTCATGGACTTCCGTACCGACCCTACCGAGAACGTGTTCCCGATGGTGCAGGCCGGCAAGGGCATCACCGAAATGCTGCTGGGGTCGGAAGACCTTTAAGCCAAATCGGCCCAACGCGTACGGTTTTCGTACGCTATCAGCTATCGAATAGATAGCGCCCATTTTTTGACGAATCTATTGCCTGCCAAGCCCATGCATTACCGTGCGTGGGGGAGGGCAGCGAAAAGAGGAATCTCTTCATCATGAAACACATCATTGCTGTCTTGCTGGAAAACGAGCCTGGCGCTCTTTCCCGCGTCGTGGGCCTCTTCTCGGCCCGTGGTTACAACATCGAATCGCTCACCGTGGCGCCCACCGAGGATGCGTCGCTTTCGCGCATGACCATCCAGACCACGGGCTCCGACGACGTGATCGAGCAGATCACCAAGCACCTGAACCGCCTGATCGAAGTCGTGAAAGTGGTAGACCTCACCGAAGGCGCCTACACCGAGCGCGAGCTCATGATGGTGAAGGTGCGCGCCGTGGGTAAGGAGCGCGAGGAGATGAAGCGCATGGCCGACATCTTCCGTGGCCGGATCATCGACGTGACCGAGAAGAGCTACACCATCGAGCTGACGGGCGATCAGTCCAAGAACGACGCCTTCCTGCAGGCCATTGACCGCACGGCCATCCTCGAAACCGTGCGCACGGGGGCCAGCGGCATCGGCCGCGGCGAGCGCATTTTGCGCGTGTAAGACAATTCACCCCGTTTTTCCCCATTTCAACCCCCAACAACGCATTTCAACCGGAGCGACCTATGAAAGTTTTCTACGACAAAGACACCGACCTGAGCCTGATCAAGGGCAAGACCGTGGCCATCATTGGTTACGGTAGCCAAGGCCACGCCCATGCACAAAACCTGAACGACAGTGGCGTGAAGGTCGTGGTCGGCCTGCGCAAGGGCGGTGCATCGTGGGACAAGGTTGGCAAGGCTGGCCTGACGGTGATGGAAGTCAACGACGCCGTGAAGGCCGCTGACGTGGTCATGATCCTGCTGCCCGACGAAGACATCGCAGCCGTCTACAAGAACAACGTCGAACCCAATATCAAGCAAGGCGCTTCGCTGGCCTTTGCCCATGGCTTCAACGTGCACTACAACCAGGTCGTGCCCCGCGCTGACCTGGACGTGTGGATGGTGGCCCCCAAGGCCCCTGGTCACACCGTGCGCAATACCTACACCCAAGGCGGCGGCGTGCCCCACCTGGTCGCTGTGCACCAGGACAAGTCTGGCAAGGCCCGTGACCTGGCCCTGAGCTACGCAGCTGCCAACGGCGGCGGCAAGGCTGGCATCATCGAGACCAACTTCAAGGAAGAAACCGAGACCGACCTGTTCGGCGAACAGGCCGTGCTGTGCGGCGGTGCCGTCGAGCTGATCAAGATGGGGTACGAAACCCTGGTCGAAGCTGGCTACGCTCCTGAAATGGCCTACTTCGAGTGCCTGCACGAGCTCAAGCTCATCGTGGACCTGATCTACGAAGGCGGCATTGCCAACATGAACTACTCGATCTCGAACAACGCCGAGTACGGCGAGTACGTGACGGGCCCTGAAGTGATCAACGAGCAGTCGCGCGCCGCCATGCGCAATGCCCTGAAGCGCATCCAGAACGGCGACTACGCCAAGATGTTCATCCAGGAAGGCCGCCTGAACTACCCATCGATGACGGCCCGCCGCCGCAACACGGCCGACCACAGCATCGAAAAGGTGGGCAGCCAGCTGCGCGCCATGATGCCCTGGATCGCCAAGAACAAGCTGGTCGACCAGACCCGCAACTGATACTTCCGAGCGAAGCATCCCAAGGCCACTTCGGTGGCCTTTTTCGTTGCCAGGCGGCCCATGCGCAGGCGCTACACTGCGGCCTTCGCCTTTTGCGCGCAGGGCGACTTGTGTCCCTGCGACAATTCGCTTAATACTATAAATTTTATAGCTGCTTGCGTAATGTGCGTGGGCGCTGGAGGTCTGTTTGATGCATGACGGCAATGAGTCCACCGAGAACCCCGGTGTGATGGTGCGCAAAAGGCGCAAAGGCATCTACATCCTTCCCAACCTGTTCACGCTGGCGGCTCTATTTGGTGGCTTTTATTCCATCGTCATGGCGATGAATGGCCGCTTTGACCAAGCGGCTGTAGGCGTTTTCTGCGCCATGGTGCTCGACAGTCTTGACGGCCGCGTGGCCCGCATGACTAACACCCAGAGTGCGTTTGGCGAGCAGATGGATTCGCTGTCGGACATGGTGTCTTTTGGCGCTGCGCCGGCCCTGATTGCTTATGAGTGGTCACTTCAGGGCCTGGGCCGCTGGGGCTGGATTGCCGCTTTTGTGTACTGTGCATGTGCAGCGCTTCGCTTGGCTCGCTTCAACGTGAACACTGGCGTGGTGGACAAGCGCTACTTTCAGGGGTTGCCTTCGCCGGCGGCCGCGGCTCTGGTGGCCGGGTTCATCTGGTTGATGACTGAGTTGGGCGTGCGTCCAGGCGAAGACCACTGGCTGACTTGGAGTCAGGTGACATGGATCATGTTTGCCTTCACGCTGTATGCAGGACTCACCATGGTGACCAATGTGCCGTTCTATAGCTTCAAGGACGTGCAGATGAAAAAGAGCGTGCCCTTTGCCGCCATCGTGCTGATTGCGCTGGGCATTGCCGTCATCAACATCCATCCTCCCATCGTGCTGTTTGGCGTGTTTGTTTTTTATGGGCTGTCTGGTTACGCCGTGTATGCCTGGCGCAAGGCCAAGGGCCAGCACAGCAGCGTGATCAGCACCTCGACCGACGAGCCCGACGAGCGCGGGTTGCACAAGTGACCATCGCCTCCGCTGCCGCGCAGTTGTGCTACATTGCGTTGCATGAACAAGTTTGCATTGGCTCTACTGCTACCTCCCCACGGGCGGAGACAGTAGGCGCACGCGCACACTTTTTCCACAAAGGCCCGTATGCACCCGCAACGGGCCTTTTGTTTTGGGCGACAGATTTTTGACGTTGCGGGTCCCCACCCACCGATACCAGGAGAACAACATGGCAGACAAACTGATCATTTTCGATACCACCTTGCGCGATGGCGAGCAGTCCCCCGGCGCCTCGATGACCAAGGATGAAAAGCTGCGCATTGCGCGCCAGCTGGAGCGTCTGAAGGTGGATGTGATCGAGGCCGGTTTTGCCGCCAGCTCCAACGGCGATTTCGAGGCGGTGCAGGCCATTGCCAACGCCATCAAGGACTCGACTATCTGCTCGCTCTCGCGCGCCAACGACCGCGACATCTCGCGGGCGGCCGAAGCGCTCAAAGGTGCCAACAGCGCGCGCATTCACACGTTCATTGCCACCAGCGCACTGCATATGGAGAAGAAGCTGCGCATGACGCCGGAGCAGGTGCTGGAGCAGGCCAAACAATCCGTGCGCTTTGCCCGTAATCTTGTTGCAGACATCGAGTTCAGCCCCGAAGACGGCTACCGCAGCGACCCAGACTTCCTCTGCCGCGTGCTCGAAGCGGTGATCGCCGAAGGCGCCACCACCATCAACGTGCCCGACACCGTGGGCTATGCCGTGCCCGAACTGTACGGCAACTTCATCAAGACGCTGCGCGAACGCATTCCCAACAGCGACAAGGCGATCTGGTCTGTGCACTGCCACAACGACTTGGGCATGGCTGTGGCGAATTCGTTGGCCGGTGTGAAGATCGGTGGCGCACGCCAGGTGGAATGCACGATCAATGGTCTGGGTGAGCGCGCGGGCAACTGCTCGCTCGAAGAGATCGTGATGGCTGTGAAGACCCGCAAGGATTATTTCAGGCTGGATCTGGGGATCGACACCCAGCACATCGTGGCCGCCAGCCGGATGGTGAGCCAGACCACGGGTTTTGTGGTGCAGCCCAACAAGGCTGTGGTGGGCGCCAATGCGTTTGCGCACGCCAGTGGCATCCACCAGGACGGCGTGCTCAAGGCCCGCGACACCTACGAAATCATGCGCGCCGAGGACGTGGGTTGGAGTGCCAACAAGATCGTGCTGGGCAAGCTCAGCGGCCGCAACGCGTTCAAGCAGCGCCTGCAGGAGCTGGGCGTGCAACTCGACAGCGAAACCGAAATCAATGTGGCTTTTGCCAAGTTCAAGGAGCTGGCCGACCGCAAGAGCGAGATTTTTGACGAGGACATCCTCGCACTGGTCAGCGACGAGAGCGTGACGGCAGAGAAGGAGCAGTATGGCTTTGTCTCGTTGTTTCAGCAGAGCGAAACCGGTGAGCAGCCCCGTGCGCGCATCGTGTTCACGGTGGATGGCCAAGAGGTGCGTGGCGAGGCAGAGGGCAACGGCCCGGTCGATGCCTCGCTCAAGGCCATCGAATCGCACGTGAAGAGCGGCGCCGAAATGGTGCTGTATTCCGTCAATGCCATCAGTGGCTCCACCGAGAGCCAGGGCGAGGTTACTGTGCGGTTGCAGAACAGCGGGCGTGTCGTGAACGGGGTGGGTGCCGATCCGGACATCGTCGTGGCATCGGCGAAGGCTTATCTCAGCGCTTTGAACAAGTTACAAAGTAAAGCAGATCGCGTGGCCGCACAAGGCTGAATGATCTCTTTATAATTCACTTACTTTCTCGGAAAGTCGCGCAAGGTATTGATCTTGCGCGACTTTTTTTGATTCTGTACACTGCCCCATAATTCTTACCGTTTGGAGCACTTTGATGCACCATCGCCGCAACGCTGCAGTGAATCGATTTTTCCAGTGGGTGGGTTTCGCGCTCGTGAGCGCTGCCCTCATTTCGCCTGCCGCACACGCGGCAGATGTCAAAAAACAAGGGACCAAAAAGCAGCAGGTCAGTGCAGCCAGCGCCAAGCGTACTGTCGCACCGCGCAAGGTGGCCGCCAGCGTAAAGCCCGCCCGTGTGGCTGCCCGCACAGCCAAAGCTCCCACCAAGGTGGCGTATGTGCCTGCCAAGCCTTCTTTTGGTCAGATGGCTGGTTTGCACGAAGTCAATGACCCGCTGGATCTCAAGTCCAGCGTGGCTTTGGTGGTAGATCAGGACACGCATGAGGTCTTGCTGCGCAAGAACGATCAGGCGGTGCTTCCGATTGCGTCGCTGACCAAGCTCATGACGGGCATGTTGATCTCCCAGGCCAAGTTGCCCATGGATGAGCCTGTGACGATCACCCAGGATGATGTGGATACCGAAAAGGGTAGCCGGTCGCGTCTGACAGTGGGCACGACGCTCACGCGGGGCGAAATGCTGCACCTGGCGCTGATGTCCAGCGAGAACCGCGCCGCCCATGCGCTGGGCCGCACCTACCCGGGTGGCCTGGACGTTTTTGTGGCCCTGATGAATGCCAAAGCCAAGTCGCTGGGAATGAACGACACCCACTACGTCGAGCCCACCGGTCTGTCCAGCCGCAACCAGTCCAGTGCCCGCGACCTTGCGACGCTGGTTGGTGTGGCGCACGGAGATCCCTTGTTGCGCGAACTGTCAACATCGCCCGGCTTTGAGGTTGCCGTGGGACACAAGACGCTGCAGTACAACAACACCAACGGACTGGTGAAGAACCCCACCTGGGATATCGGCCTGCAAAAGACCGGCTATATCTCCGAGGCGGGCCGTTGCCTCGTGATGCAGGCCCAAGTGGCAGGGCGCAAGCTGATCATGGTGTTCCTTGACTCCGCGGGCAAGTTCAGCCGACTGGGTGATGCTGAGCGGGTTCGTCGTTGGGTGGAGTCCAACCCGGCGCTGGCAGCTCCCTTGCAGGCGGCACGTAGCACCAACGGCTGATCCGCTGAATGCGCGACATACGCCTGACAGGCTTGTTCTGTCAGGCGTTTTTATTTTGCGTTTGCGAGTCCTTGGCGGGTAGGCGCGCAGGCCGGGATTGTGTGTGCCTCGTTGGTGCGAGGGCGCGTAGTCGTGACGGTCAGACAGGACTGGCTGTTGGACCTGGGGCATCAATACATTGCCGACGCCTTGCTGAGGACGGTGTTGCCTGGCCCCGCTTGGGGCGTCAGCGCAATTCGGTCCGTTGATTGGTGAGGGGAGGGGGACTGGCTTCGACACTCGGTGGAGTAAAGCCCAAGGCCAGTGAAATCTCATTCGCTGTAGCCTGCAGTTTGGGCAGCCAGCCTTCATCCAGACGATCCGCAGGGGCCGAAATGGAGAGGCCTGCGACCAGTTTGCCCTGATCGTCATACACACCGGCCGCCATGCAGCGCACGCCCAGCTCCAGCTCTTCGTTGTCGCGAGCAATACCGTACTGGCGGGCCTTGGCCAGTTCTCGCTCCAGCAACGGCAGCTGCGTGATGCTGTTGCGAGTGTGGCCTGCCAGACCGGTACGGGTGGCATAGGCGCGGACGCGCTGGGGGTCATCCAGCGCAAGGAAGAGCTTGCCTGTCGAGGTCAGGTGCAGAGGCGCTCTGCCGCCAATGGCGCGCACCACCTGCATGCCCGACCGCTCGCTGTAGGCCCGCTCCACATACACAATCTCATCGCCCTGGCGCATGCTCAGGTTCACGGGCTGCTGGATCAGTTTGTGCAGTGCGCGCATGGGGGTGAGCGCCGCATCACGAACGCTCAGGCGTGCTTTCACCAGGTTGCCCAGCTCCAGCAGTCGCATGCCCAATCGGTAGCTGCCTGATTCGGGGCGGTCAACAAAACGGCCGATGGTCAGGTCGTTGAGGATGCGGTGGGTGGTGGAGGGATGCAGCCCGGTTTTTTCGCTGATCTCCTTGAGGGAAATCGCTTCTTCCCGTGAGGCCAGAACGTCGATCAGTGTGAACATGCGCTCAAGCACCTGAACGCTGGGTTTGGGGGAGATGCTGGGATCGGTTTTTTTCATGAGCGGCAATGGTGCAAAGGCCGCTGCATTTTATCTTGTGAAATGTGAACGCGTGTTCAGGGACTCACTTGCGCGGCGCCTGGGACCCGGCGCCAAGCCCCTTCGGTGCGGATTTCATGGGGCAGGAAGCGTGCTTTGTAGCTCATCTTGGGGCTGGTTTCGATCCAGTAACCCAGGTACACATGGGGCAGACCCAGTGAATGGGCTTGCGCGATCTGCCAAATGACGTTGTAGGTGCCATAGCTGCAATGGGGTTCAGGCTCGTAGAACGTGTATACGGCAGACAGGCCGTCATCGAGCACATCGAGGATGGAGACCATCTTGAGCGCCCCGGGTTCGCCGGACGCGTCGGTCTCGCGAAACTCCACCAACCTGGAGTTCACCCTGCTTTGCAGCAGAAATTGCGTGTACTGGTCGATGCTGTCATGGTCCATGCCGCCGCCCGCGTGGCGGCCGTTCTGGTAGCGCAGGTACAGCTGGTAGTGCTCGGGCACAAAACACAGCCGCAACACCCGGGCCTGGAGTTGGCCGTGGCGTGCAGCAGCGCGCCGTTGGCTGCGGTCGGGCTTGAACTCGTTGACAAGAACCCGCAGCGGGGTACAGGCCTGGCAGCCATCGCAATAGGGGCGATACGTGAACATGCCGCTGCGGCGAAACCCCTTGGCGACCAGATCGGAGTAAAGATCGCTCTGGATCAGGTGGCTGGGGGTGGCGACCTGCGACCGTGCCTGCCGGTCCGGCAGGTAACTGCAGGGGTAGGGCGCTGTCGCGTAAAACTGCAGGGTTTGCAGCGGAAGGTCGTTGAGTTGCGTCATGCCGGATCGGTCTTGGGTGGCAGCAGCTCGTCCCAGTATACGGGCTCAAATTGCCAGGTGACGGGGGGCTGCTGTCGCGCGCTGTCCACATGCCGCAGGAAATCGGCCCGGGGTATCTCCCGTCCGCCCAGGGAGGTCAGGTGCTGCGTGTTTTGCTGGCAGTCAATCAGGGTGATGCCGTGACCGCGGCACAGGCAGACCAGGGCGGACAGGGCGATCTTGGAGGCGTCGGTTTCATATGCAAACATGGATTCTCCGAACACCGCGCGACCCAGCGCCACGCAGTACAGGCCCCCTACGAGTTGCCCATCGACCCAGGTTTCCACGCTGTGGGCATGTCCTGCCAGATGCAGTTCGGTGTAGGCGTCGACCATCTCCGGAACGATCCAGGTGCCAGCCTGGCCTTCGCGTTCCTTGGTGGAGCAGGCGGTGATGACGTCCCGGAATGCGCTGTCGATGCGGATTTCGCAGTGCGCCTGTCTGCGAAATGCCTGCAGCTTTTTGCGCAGCGAGCGGCGCAACCTGAACTCAGCCACCGGCAGCACCATGCGAGGATCAGGTGCCCACCACAGGATAGGCTGCCCGGGGCCATACCAAGGAAACGTGCCTTGTGCATATGCAGCGCACAGGCTGGCCACATCCAGCGCGCCGCCTGCTGCCAGCAGGCCGGGCGCGGGATCGCTTTCCCCCCAAGCAAGGGTTGGTGTAGGAAAGGGGACGTGGGGTTCGAGCCAGGGCAGTTGCGGGGGCATGCTGGGTGCGCAAAGCCACCATTGTCTGGCATGCAGCGTTTTCCACGCTGCGGCGGGGATGGCGAAAAAAAAGCCCTGCACTTCGGAAGTGCAGGGCTTTTTGATTGGCTCCTCGACCTGGGCTCGAACCAGGGACCTACGGATTAACAGTCCGGCGCTCTACCGACTGAGCTATCGAGGAACAAGACTTAGATTATATACACAAAATTGGGTCCGAATCGAAAAACAGCCCTGTCCATTCACAAGCCCGTGCTGCGGCGCGGAGTCGTAGTGCACGTTATCCTGAAAGGTATGCCGCCATGCGAGCGGCTTGTGCTGCATCCAACTCCCTCACGACATGACCATCCACACCATTCTGAAAATGGGCGACCCCCGCCTGCTGCGCGTGGCCCAACCAGTGACCGCATTCGATACCGATGAATTGCACCAGCTGGTGCGCGACATGTTCGAGACCATGGCGTCGGTGAACGGAGCCGGGCTGGCCGCACCGCAGATCGGGGTGGATCTGCAACTGGTCATCTTTGGCTCGAACGACCGCAACCCGCGTTATCCGGACCGGCCGCTGGTGCCACCCACCGTTCTGCTCAACCCGGTGATCACGCCTCTGGGGACAGACGAGGAGGAAGACTGGGAAGGGTGCCTTTCCGTGCCGGGTTTGCGTGGCAAGGTGCCCCGCTGGTCACGCATCCGCTACACAGGCTTCGACCTGTATGGCGATCCCATCGACCGGACGGTAGAAGGTTTTCATGCGCGTGTCGTACAGCATGAGTGTGATCACCTGATCGGAAAGCTATACCCCATGCGGGTGCGTGATTTCACGCAGTTCGGATTCACCGAGGTGCTGTTCCCGGAGATCAGCGCCAACGAGGACGACTGAGCCTGACCTGCACCCTTGGCCCACGCCCCCCCCAGGTCAGGATGACAGTTCCTGCAGCAGTTCGGTCTCGATCTGAATCTGGTGCGCGTTGTTCTGCAGCTCGGGGCCCTGGATGAGGAAGGTGTCTTCCACCCGTTCGCCCAAGGTGCTCACTTTGGCCAGTTGCACGCTCAGGTGATGCTGCGCCAGGATGCGGGCCACCAGATACAGCAGGCCTGCACGGTCGCTGGCAGAGATGGCCAGTAGCCAGCGCTGCGCCTTTTCGTCGGGTCGCAGGGTCACGCGGGGCGCGACCGGGAAGCTCTTGACCCGGCGTGATACCCGCTTGCGGGTGGGCTCGGGCAGCGGGCCGCCTTCCTCGATCACGCGCATCAGGTCGCTCTCGACCATGTGGGTCAGCTCGCGGTAGTGCCCGGGCTGTTCAGACGCGGAAGAGGCTACCACCTGGAAGGTGTCGAGTGCATAGCCGTTGTTGGCGGTGTGCACCCGCGCATCCAGGATGCTGAAGCCCACGCGGTCGAAGTAGCCACAGATGCGCGCAAACAGGTCGGCCTGGTCGGCGGCGTAGACCATCACCTGCAGCCCATCGCCCGCCAGTGACTGCCGGGCGCGCACCACCGGTTTGGCCGCGCCCACGTGGCGTGACAGATGGCGCGTGTGCCAGGCAATGTCGGCAGCGTCGTGGCGCATGAAATAGCTCACGTCGAGCGTGGCCCACAGCGCCTTGTGCGCTTCAAAGGGCAGGGCGTTGAGCGCCAGCAGCACCAGCGCCTCGCGCTTGCGGGCTTCGATCTCGGCGGCTGCGTCGGGTGCACGGCCACCCAGGGTGCGCAGCGTGGCGCGGTACAGGTCTTCCAGCAGCTTGCCCTTCCAGGCGTTCCAGACCTTGGGGCTGGTGCCGCGGATGTCCGCCACCGTGAGCAGGTACATCGCCGTGAGGTTGCGCTCGTTGCCCACGCGGTGCGCAAAGGCGCCGATCACATCCGGGTCGCTCAGGTCCTGCTTTTGCGCCACGGTGCTCATGGTCAGGTGCTCACGCACCAGAAACTCGATGAGTCGGGCATCTTCGCGGTCCACCCCGTGCTGGCGGCAAAAGCGCCGCACTTCCTCTGCGCCGATTTGTGAGTGGTCGCCGCCTCGCCCCTTGCCAATGTCGTGGAACAGCGCGGCCACGTACAGGATCCACGGCTTGTCCCACCCTCCCGCCAGCTGCGAGCAGAACGGGTATTCGTGCGCATGCTCGGCCATGAAGAAGCGGCGCACGTTGCGCAGCACCATCAGGATGTGCTGGTCCACCGTATAGACATGGAACAAGTCATGCTGCATCTGCCCCACGATGCGGCGAAACGGCCACAGGTAGCGCCCCAGCACCGAGGTCTGGTTCATCAGCCGCATGGCATGGGTGATGCCCGAGGGCTGCTGCAGGATGCGCATGAAGGCATCGCGGTTGACCGGGTCGCGCCGGAAGGCGCTGTCCATCACGCCGCGTGCGTTGTACAGCGCGCGCAGGGTGCGCGCCGACAGGTCCTTGAGCCCGACCGTAGTCTGGTAGAGCAGAAAGGTCTCCAGGATCGCATGCGGGTCGCGGGTGTACAGGTCGTCACTCGCCACCTCGATGAGGCCCGCCTTCTCGAAGAAGCGCTCGTTGATCGGACGCGGCTCGTGGGTCGATGGGTTCAGGCGCTCCTCGATGTTGAGCAGCAGGATCTGGCTGAGTTGCGACACCGCCTTGGCTGCCCAGTAGTAGCGGCGCATCAGGCTTTCGCTGGCCCGCATGGGCAGGCGCGAGCCGTCGGGTGCCTGCGAGCGGTAGCCGAACGACTCGGCCACGGCCGTCTGCAGGTCGAACACCAGACGGTCTTCGTGCCGCCCGGCCGCTGCGTGCAGGCGGGCACGGATCAGGCAGAGCAGCGCCTCATTGCGCTCGATCTGGCGCACTTCGAAGGCCGTGGCCATGCCGCTGGCAGCCAGCTCCTTCCAGTTGCTGCCCAGACCGGCCGCCTGGGACACCCACAGAATCATCTGCAGGTCGCGCAGGCCGCCGGGCGACTCCTTGCAGTTGGGCTCCAGCGAATAGGGCGTGTTCTCGTACTTGGTGTGGCGCTGGCGCATCTCCAGCGTCTTGGCGACCAGAAACGCCTGGGGGTTCATCTGCGCCCGGTACTGGCGTTGGAACTCTGCAAACAGCGCGGCATTGCCGCACACCAGCCGCGATTCGAGCAGCGAGGTCTGTACGGTGACATCGCCCGCGCTCTCGGCCAGGCACTCGGCCACAGTGCGCACGCTCGATCCGATCTCCAGGCCCGTATCCCAGCAGCTGCCAATGAAGCCTTCGAGCTTGGTGCGCAAGGCGCTGCCGGCCTCGGGTGCCGTGCCGTCGGGCAGCAGCAGCAGGACATCGACATCGGAGTAGGGGAACAGCTGGTCGCGCCCAAAGCCACCGACCGCCACCAGGGCCATGTCATTGGGCAGCTGGGCGCGCTGCCACAGGGTTTGCAGCAGGTTGCCCGCCAGCGACGACAGCTTGCGCAGCAGCACGCGGATACCGCGCGTCGATGCGCCGGTGGATTGCATGGCCGCCAGCAGCGCGGCCTTGTCGCTGCGGTAGGCGTCGCGCAGGGCATGGAGTTCAGTCATGGTCGGTAAGTATCGTGGGAGGCCATGAAAAAGCCATGCAAGAGTTGTGCAAGCGGCAGCCAGCGGCGCGGGACCCGGTGGCCCCGCCGTCGCGTCAGGTCTTGGTGGCTGTCACAAAGGACGGCAGGGGGGGCGATCCAGCCGACAGCGTCATCACCTCATACCCCGTGGGCGTGACCAGCACCGTGTGCTCCCACTGGGCCGACAGGCTGTGGTCCTTGGTCACGATGGTCCAGCCGTCGTTGCCGTGTTCCTTCACCTCGCGGCGGCCCGCATTGATCATGGGCTCGATGGTGAACACCATGCCGGGCACCAGCTCTTCGAGCGTGCCGGGCTTTCCGTAGTGCAGCACCTGGGGTTCTTCATGGAACTTCTTGCCGATGCCGTGGCCGCAGAACTCGCGCACCACCGAAAAACCGTGCCCTTCGGCAAACTTCTGGATTGCGTGGCCGATATCCCCCAGCCGTGCGCCGGGCTTGACCTGCACGATGCCATGCCACATGGCTTCAAAGGTCAGGGCTGACAACCGCTTGGCGGCGATCGAGCATTCCCCGATCAGGAACATGCGGCTGTTGTCGCCGTACCAGCCGTCTTTCGTAATCACGGTCACGTCCACGTTGACGATGTCGCCCTTCTTGAGCGGCTTGTCGTTGGGGATGCCGTGGCACACCACATGGTTGACCGAGGTGCACAGCGACGCCGGGTAGGGCGGGTAGCCCGGTGGCTGGTAGCCCACGGTGGCCGAGATGGTGCCCTGCTGGGCCATGCATTCGGCGCCCAGGCGGTCGATCTCTTTGGTGGTGATGCCGGGCTTGATGTGCGGAGTGATGTAGTCCAGCACTTCGGAGGCCAGGCGGCAGGCCACGCGCATGCCCTCGATGTCCTCGGCGCTTTTGATGGTGATGCTCATGCCGCAATTATCCCATCGGCCCCCCGGCCGCGCAGGCGGCCTGGGCTTGCCCGGTAAAATGGAGGGCTCCGGTGCTGGTTGCACGCTGGCGCCCGGAGCCACCCTCTACCCCTGACACCCCCCCAACAGGCCGCTACCGTGACCTTGCACATGACCACGCTGGCGGGCGGCAACGCCCTCAGCACCTTCCGCGCCCAGCAACTTCAACCCGCCCTGGAGGCGATCCACCCCAAGATCAGTGGCATTGCAGCGCGTTTCGTGCATCTGGTCGCCACCGATGCGGCCCCCACGTCCGCCGAACAAGAACGTCTTGCCGCACTGCTGACCTACGGCGACCCCTACGCAGGCCCCGAAGACGGCGCCGTGCTCATCGTCACGCCCCGCCTGGGCACGCTGTCACCCTGGGCCTCCAAGGCCACGGACATTGCGCGCAACTGCGGCATCGCCATCCGCCGCGTCGAGCGCATCACCGAATACCGCATCAGCCTGAAATCGGGCCTGCTGGGCAAGACGCCCGAGCTGACCGCCGGGCAACTGGGCCAAGTCGCCGCGCTGCTGCATGACCGCATGACCGAATCCGTGGTGGCCGACCGCAGCGCTGCCGCAGCCCTGTTCACCGAACTGCAGCCTGCCCCCATGGAGCATGTGGACGTGCTGGCCGGTGGCCCCGAACAAGGACGAAAGGCTCTGGAAGCCGCCAACACCCGCTTTGGCTTGGCGCTGGCCGACGATGAAATCGACTACCTCGTGACCGCCTTCACGGGCCTGAAGCGCAACCCCACTGATGTGGAGCTGATGATGTTCGCGCAGGCCAACAGCGAGCACTGCCGCCACAAGATCTTCAACGCCCAGTTCACCATCGACGGCGTGCCGCAGGACAAGAGCCTGTTCGGCATGATCCGCAACACCCACCAGCTGGCGCCCCAGCACACGGTGATTGCGTATTCGGACAACGCCTCGGTCATGGAAGGCCATCAGGTCGAGCGTTTTGTAGCCAAAATGGCCGCAAGCGCTAGTGAATTAAGCGCTAATAGCTATCAAAAAAGTAGCGTCACCCAGCATGTGCTGATGAAGGTGGAAACGCACAACCACCCCACGGCCATCTCGCCCTTCCCGGGCGCATCGACCGGCGCGGGCGGCGAGATCCGCGACGAAGGCGCCACCGGCCGGGGCTCCAAGCCCAAGGCGGGCCTCACGGGCTTCACCGTGTCCAAGCTCTGGGGCAGTGCCGTGGGCAAGCCCGAGCACATTGCCAGCCCGTTGCAGATCATGGTCGAAGGGCCCCTGGGCGGCGCGGCGTTCAACAACGAATTCGGCCGCCCCAACCTGAACGGCTACTTCCGCGAGTACGAGCAGAACGTGGGTGGTGTGCAGCGCGGCTACCACAAGCCCATCATGATCGCGGGCGGTGTGGGTGTGATCGATGCCGAGCTGACCAAGAAAATCGAATTCCCTGCAGGCTCGCTGCTGATCCAGCTGGGCGGCCCCGGCATGCGCATCGGCATGGGCGGCAGCGCGGCCAGCTCCATGGCCACCGGCACCAATGCGGCTGAGCTGGACTTTGACTCGGTGCAGCGCGGCAACCCCGAGATCGAGCGCCGTGCACAAGAGGTCATCAACCACTGCTGGGCACAGGGCACGAACAACCCCATCCTGGCCATCCACGACGTGGGCGCGGGCGGCTTGTCCAACGCCTTCCCCGAGCTGACCAATGATGCTGGCCGCGGCGCGCGCTTTGACCTCCGTGCCGTGCAGCTCGAAGAGTCCGGCATGAGCCCGAAAGAAATCTGGTCCAACGAGTCGCAAGAGCGCTATGTGCTGGCGATTGCGCCCGAGTCGCTGCCCCTGTTCCAGGCTTTCTGCGAACGCGAACGCTGCCCGTTTGCCGTGATCGGCACCGCCACCGAAGAACGCCAGCTGGTGCTGCACGACCCCGCTGCGACGGCTGAAGACCAGAAGCTGCCCGTGGACATGCCCATGAACGTGCTGCTGGGCAAGCCGCCCAAGATGCACCGCGACGTGAAGACCGTGGTACGCGAATTCGCACCCATGGACTTGACCGGCGTGCCGCTGCAAAAGGCCGTGATCGACGTGCTGGCCCACCCCACGGTGGCGTCCAAGCGTTTCCTCATCACCATCGGCGACCGCACCGTGGGCGGCTTGAGCCACCGCGACCAGATGGTGGGCCCCTGGCAAGTGCCCGTGGCCGATTGCGCCGTGACGCTGGCCGATTACAAGGGCTTTGCGGGCGAAGCGATGAGCATGGGTGAGCGCACGCCGCTGGCCGCCATCAACGCGCCTGCGTCGGGCCGCATGGCCGTCGCAGAAGCCATCACCAACCTGCTGGCTGCACCCATCGAGCTGCCGCGCGTGAAGCTGTCGGCCAACTGGATGGCTGCGTGTGGCGAGCCCGGCGAGGATGCTGCCCTGTACGAAACCGTGAAGGCTGTGGGCATGGAGCTGTGCCCGGCGCTAGGTGTGTCCATCCCGGTCGGCAAGGATTCGCTGTCGATGCGCACGCAGTGGAGCGAAGGCGCGGACAAGAAAAAGGTCACGTCCCCCGTCAGCCTGATCGTGAGCGCATTCGCTTCGCTGTCCGACGTGCGCGGCACGCTCATCCCCCAGCTCGACGCCACCGAGGCCGACACGACCCTGGTGCTGATCGACCTGGGCAAGGGCCAGAACCGCATGGGCGGCAGCATTCTGGGCCAGACGCTGGAACAGAGCGGCGATGTGGTGCCCGATGTGGACGACCCCAAAGACCTGGTCAACCTCGTCAACGCGGTGAACGCACTGCGCGCCAAGGGCCAGATCCTGGCTTACCACGACCGCAGCGACGGCGGCCTGCTGGCCGCAGTGGCAGAAATGGCGTTTGCAGGCCATGTGGGTGTGTCGCTCAATGTGGACCTGCTGGTGACCGAAGGCGACGGTATCAGCGACAGCCGCGCCGAAGTGGGCGATGCCAAGAACTGGTCGGGCCAGGTCAGCGCGCGCCGCGAAGAACTCACGCTCAAAGCCCTGTTCAACGAAGAACTGGGCGTGGTGCTGCAGGTCAAGACCAGCGAGCGCAATGAGGTGATGCAGACCCTGCGCGAGCACGGCCTGTCCAAGTTCAGCCACTTCATCGGCAAGACCCGCCCCGCCTCGTCGTCCATCGACGCGGGCAAGGGCGAGCTGCAGGTGTGGCGCGATGCCAAGGCCGTGTTCAGCGCCTCACTGGCCGACCTGCACCAAGTGTGGGACGCCGTGAGCTGGAAGATCTGCCAGCAGCGCGACAACCCCGCCAACGCCGACGCCGAGCACGCTGCAGCAGGTGAGCCCACCGACCCCGGCATGCATGTGCACCTCACGTTCGACGCCGCTGACAATGTGGCCGCGCCGTACCTGAACCTCGCCAAGCCCAAGGTCGCCATCCTGCGCGAGCAGGGTGTGAACTCGCACATCGAAATGGCCTACGCCTTCACCGAGGCGGGCTTTGAAGCGTACGACGTGCACATGACCGACTTGCAGACCGGCCGCGTCAAGCTCGAAGACTTCAAGGGCGTGGTGGCCTGCGGTGGCTTCAGCTATGGCGACACGCTGGGCGCAGGCATCGGCTGGGCGCGTTCGATCACCTTCAACCCCGTGCTGGCAGCCCAGTTCCAGGGCTTCTTTGGCCGCACGGACACGTTCGGCCTGGGCGTGTGCAACGGCTGCCAGATGTTTGCCGAGCTGGCCGACATCATCCCCGGCGCGCAAGACTGGCCGCGCTTCACCACCAACCAGAGCGAACGCTTCGAGGCCCGCCTGTCGCTGGTGGAAGTGCTCGAATCCCCCAGCCTGTTCTTGCAAGGCATGGCGGGCAGCCGTCTGCCGATCGCCGTGGCGCATGGTGAGGGCTATGCCAACTTCAAGTACCGTGGCAATGCCGACAAGGCCATCGCCGCCATGCGCTACGTGGACAACCACGGCCGCGCGACGGAGCAGTACCCGTTCAACCCCAACGGCAGCGCGGGCGGCCTGACGGCTGTTACCACGGCCGACGGCCGCTTCACGGCCATGATGCCGCACCCCGAGCGCGTGTTCCGCAACGTGCAGATGAGCTGGACCAGCGAGGACAAGGCCCAGTACAGCGGCTGGATGCGCATCTGGCGCAACGCGCGCAAGTGGGTGGGGTGATGGGCTGAGGCACCCTGCGCTGCAGGGTGCTCATGCTTGATGTCAGTAGCCGCTGAACACCGCAGGTTCAGCGGCTACAGTTTTCTTCAGGTGGGGTTCATGCCCTGTCGTCCATCTGAAGAAACACGCGCCCTCTGTCGATGCGCACGGGGTAACACTTCAATGGCTCGGTGACCGGTGCGCAGGTGGGGCTGCCATTGCGGACATCGAACTTCCCCTGGTGCAGGGGGCACTCGATTTCATGGCCGTCCAGAAAGCCATCGCACAGGCGCGCGTGCCCGTGGGTGCAGATGTTGTCGGTCGCAAACACACTGCCATCGACCTTGTACAGCGCAATGTTGTGCTCACCCACCTGCAACCCGATGACATCGTCTTCGGGCACTTCGGCCTCACTGGCAGCGTCGATCCAGGATGATTCGTTCATGGTGGTTCAGATGGGGTAGATGATGGAGTTGGGGATCATTTCGCTGTCGTACACACAAAGGCGCGTCGCGAACTTGAGCCCTGCCGGGGTGCGTTCGATCACGTCGATGTACCGCCCCACGTTGAACACCGTGGACTCGCGCGAGAGCTTGGTGCGGAACACTGCGTAGTTCGCCTGGGCCTCGAAGCGGTTCTCGCTCGCGGCAAGGACCACGGGCGCGCTGACCACATGGCGCTGGTAGTAGGGGTCGTGGAACAGGGTTTCGCGGATGCCGTAGACGCGGTCCTTGAGCATCCCTTTGCTTTCGAACAGCAGCGTTGCGAGGGGGAATCCGCGTTCGTGGTTCTCGCGGGGCACCAGCTTGTACGTGCAGTCCTCCGTGAAGAATTCGGGCCACAGGTCCCAGTCACCAGAGTCCACCGCCAGTGCGTACTCGGAGTACAGGCGCGAGATGGCCAGGTAATCATCAAAAGCAATGTGGGGCGCAGTGCTCATGGTCAGCCCTCCATCACTTCACGCCAGTACGCGTACATGCCGCGGATGAGTGTTTCGGTCACCATGTGATCGGTGTTCTCCACCGTCTTTCCCCCCAACTCGGCCAGGGTGCGGTGGTAGGGCTTGCTTTCAAAACCTTCTTGCGAAAACTCGATCACCTCCCCGTCGTCGGCGGACACAAACCCCGCCGGGCCGAACAGGTTGGCCTGCCGCAGACGGCGCTGTGTCATCTCCGCGCTGTCGTCCTCAAACCCGAAGTGCGTCCACACGAAATCGAAGGCCCCGTGCCCGTCCGGCTGGATGTGCCGCGTGGAGACGCTGTTGACCTGCTGCTGAAAGATGACGCTGGGGAACACCGTCATCATGACCGCCGTGGGCCCGCCCCACCAGGGCTCGGGCACGATGTCCAGAAAACGCGCGTCGTTGAGCTGCATGCTCTCTTTGAAGCTGGACACCTGGGTGACCTGGTCGGCCTTTCCCGCCTGGCCTCGGGTGGAGATCATGGCGGCATGCCGGTGGCGCGCATCCATCTTCAGCTCACTCTTGTTGTCTGCACGCCAGAGGCCAAAGGTTACAAACCAGGTGTGCAGCAAGCCGGGGTGGTAGGGGTCCTTGATGTTCTCCTGCATGAGCTTCCAGTTGCCCGGAATGCGCTGGCGGTTGTAGCCCAGTATCGTCAGGCGCCGACCGTTGAACAGCCGGTCGAAGTACGACAGGATGTCCGGCCCCAGGAATTCTTCCAGCGATTCAACATCGTGGTCGAAACTGGCAAACACCACGCCGCCCCGGGTCGCCACCTTGAGCTTGTTGAGGCCATGGTCCGCCGTCTGGAAATCCGCCGGCATGCCCCCGTTGATTTTTCCGTCCTGCTTGACGCCACGGCGAAAGGGCACCCCTTGCAGATCGCCTTGCAGCGTGTAGCTCCACTGGTGGTAGGGGCAGACAAAGTCCTTCTTGTTGCCATGGCGCTCGCGGCAGAACTGCATGCCGCGGTGGGCGCACACGTTCTCGACCACCTGGATGCCGCTCGCGTCGCGGACCATGATGACCGAGCGTTCTCCTACCACCGTGCGCTTGAAGTCGCCCACGTTCGGCACCTCGGCCTCCAACCCGACATAGTTCCAGTGCTGCCGGTAGAAGAAGCGCTCCAGCTCTTTCTTGTGCAGGTCTTCACCGGTGTAGGCCATGAACGGTATTCGGCTGCTGCCTTCGGTTTCCCATCGCATCTGGCTGGGAAAGACTTCCTTGGTGGGTGTGCTCATTGCTGTCTCCTGGGTTGTTTTGTGGGGCTCACGTGCCACTGGCATAAAACGCATCCGCGTACACCTGCTCTGGCAACACGCCCATTTGCCTTACCAGCAAGGCAGTGGCTTCGACCATGGGCGGTGCGCCGCAGAGGTAGGCGCGAAAGCCTTCCAGGCTGCGCCAGTCCCGGGCGATGGCGTCGGTCACCAGTCCGGTGCGATGCCCCTGTGCGGGACCGGACGCGACCACGATGTGCACCTGGAGCTGCGGGTGCTGGCGCTGCAGCGCTTGCAGCCATTCCGCGCCATAGATATCGCGCTCGGACCGCACGCCGAAGTACAGGTGGATGGGGTTGCCCATGCCTGCGGCAACTACGCCCCGAACGATGGACAAAATTGGCGCCAGCCCTGTGCCTCCTGCCACGCACAGCATGGGGCCTGTGTGTTGGCGGCGCAGGTAGGCAGAGCCCATCGGGCCGCTCACGCGCACCGTATCGCCCACGCGAAGCTCGTTCGCCACGTAGCCGGTGACACGGCCTTGCGGAACCAGCCGGATGTGGAACTCCAGCGTGTTGTCCTGGGCGGTGCCCGCCATGGAATAGGGCCGCACATGCGCTGACGTGAACTGCAGCTGCGCATACTGGCCGGGCGAAAAATCGAGTGCTTTTGCGGGCTGGAGAACCAGTCGCTTGATGTCGTGGGTGGGGTCTTCCATGGCCACCACCGTGGCCTTGATGATGCGTGCCGTGTGCACGACCACTTCGTCGGGTTCGGGAATCTCTACCGTACAGGGCTCCGTCACGAAGGTCTGGCAGGCCAGGACGTAGGAGTCTTGTGCCGCCAGTGGTTGCTGTACTTCGCGCCCTGAGTCGAGCACCTGTCCTGCCACGATCTTGCAGCGGCAGGTGCCACACCGCCCGGCCATGCAGCTGTGCGAAATCGGCACATCGTTGTTGCGCAACGCGTCCAGCAGATTGGTGCCAGGAGCGACGTTGAGCGTGCGCTGGAAGGGGCGTACGTGGATTTCCATCGTCCGTTGTCTCGGGTGTTGTCTCTGATGTTTTTATGGGTCGATTCCCGGGGAAGGGATCGATGGAGGCGATGATCAGATCGGCGAGAAAATCAGTCAACGCGATGATGTGAATGTTGAATATCATCCAAATTAATAATCGGCGAGGCAATCGATGGAGCTGAAGGACATTGATCTGAATCTTTTGGTGGTCTTCAACCAACTCCTGGCCGAACGCAAGGTTTCCAAGGTGGCGGAAAACCTGGGCCTCGGCCAGCCTGCAGTGAGCAATGCGCTGGCGCGGCTGCGCAAGCTGTTTGACGATGAGCTGTTCACCCGCACGGCCAGCGGCATGCAGCCCACGCCGTTTGCAGAACAGCTGGCGGAGTCAGTGGGGTATGCGCTGGGCATGATTCATGGCGCGGTGAACGCCAGAAACACGTTCGACCCGCGCACCAGCAAACGCAGCTTCACCGTCGGCATGACGGATATTGGCGAGATCTACTTTCTGCCGCCACTGATGCAACGCATCGAAGAAGTCGCGCCCTCGGTCACCATCAGCACCGTGCGCAATACGGCCACCAACCTGAAGGACGCCATGGAGTCGGGCCAGGTGGACCTGGCCGTGGGCCTGCTGCCGCAGCTGAAGGCGGGCTTTTTTCAGCGCCGCCTGTTCGAGCAGAACTACGTCTGCATGTTTCGCAAGGGCCATCGGCTGGACCAGAAAAAGATCCGCCTGCAGGACTTCTTCGGCGCGGACCATGTGGCCATCGTGTCTGCAGGTACTGGCCATGGGCAGGTGGACGAGATACTGGACAACCACTCGCCCCAGCGGCAGGTGAAACTCAAAGTGCCTCACTTCGTTGCCGTGGGCCACATCTTGCAGTCCACCGATCTGGTGGCCACGGTGCCGGAGCGGCTGGCCGAGCGCATGGCCGCCCCCTTTGAGTTGCGGTACCTGGCGCACCCGGTCAAGCTGCCCAAAATCGCCATCAACATGTTCTGGCACGCCAAGTTTCACAAGGACCCGGCGAACCAGTGGCTGCGCTCGCTGGTTTTCGACCTCCATGCGGACGCTTCTAAAGGCGCCAAGGGTTAGCACCATCCTTCTCGCGTTGGGTGAGGTGCGGCAGAGCGGGCACGTCGCCTGCGCTTTCCTGCTCTCCTACGCACACCTGGCGCCGCTGCTGGCGCTTGGGGTGTCTGTGCGTTGCTATAGTGCGGCGCACACCGGCGGCATGTTGGCCGCTTTTTTACGACCCATCCCAAGGACTCTTCATGGCCACTGGCAGCCTGCTTGCTTTGCTCGACGACATTGCCACCATCCTCGACGACGTAGCCTTGATGACCAAGGTGGCTGCCAAGAAGAGCGCTGCCATGGCCGACGATGTGTCGGTGATGACCAAGGTGGCCGCACAGAAGACCGCAGGCGTGCTGGGGGATGACCTGGCGCTCAATGCTCAGCAGGTGACCGGCGTGCGCGCCGAGCGCGAGATTCCGGTGGTGTGGGCGGTGGCCAAGGGCTCGCTCATCAACAAGGTCATCCTGGTGCCTGCCGCGTTGCTGATCAGCGCCTTTGCGCCCTGGGCCGTGACGCCACTGCTGATGGTGGGGGGCGCCTTTCTGTGCTTTGAAGGTTTTGAAAAGGTGGCTCACAAGCTGCTGCATGCCCAGCACGAGGACGAGGCCGAACGCGAGAGCCATGCCAAGGCCAATGCCAATCCGGCGGTGGATCTGGTGGCCTTTGAAAAGGACAAGATCAAGGGCGCCGTGCGCACCGATTTCATCCTGTCGGCCGAAATCATCGCGATCACCTTGGGCACCGTGGCCTCCGCGCCCTTTGTGCAGCAGTTGACCGTGCTGTCGGGCATCGCGGTCATCATGACCATCGGCGTGTATGGGCTGGTGGCGGGCATCGTCAAGCTGGACGACCTGGGCCTGTGGCTCAGCAACAAGGCCAGCAGCGCGGCGCGTGCCCTGGGCGCGGGCATTTTGCGCGCGGCGCCCTGGCTGATGAAGGGGCTGTCGATTGCAGGCACCGCTGCCATGTTCCTGGTGGGCGGCGGCATTCTGGTGCACGGTGTGCCCGTGCTGCACCACGCGGTCGAGGCGACGGGCACGGCGGCGGCGCAATGGCCGGTGGGCGGGCTGTGGGCCGTGCTGGTGCCCAACCTGCTGAACGCCGTGGTCGGCATCGTGGCGGGTGGGTTGGTGCTGGCCGGAGTGACGCTGGTGCAGCGCCTGCGGGGCAAGTCCACAGCCTGATAGTGGGTATTCCTTGATCTAGGTCTAAGGGTTACTACCGAGGGCTTGAGGTAAGGCAAGGCCGGGTGGGGGCCGCAGCGGTTCAATGCATGCACGGGGGTCGTCCCCGTCCAACCGATGCGAAATACCATGAAAAAGAACCTGCTGGCTGTCGCCGTTCTCTGTGCCCTCTCTTCTGGCGCTGCCCTGGCGCAACAGGCTGAAGGCCCCTGGATGGTCCGTGCACGCGCGGTGCACCTGGACAGCGCCAACAAGGACAGCACGCCGCTGGGCCTGTCGGTCAACAACAAGACCATCCCTGAAGTGGATGTGACCTACTTCTTCAACAAGAACATCGCGGCCGAGCTGATCCTCACGGTGCCGCAAAAGCACACGCTCAGCGCTGGTGGCGCCGCCATCGGCACCCTCAAGCACTTGCCCCCCACACTGCTGGCGCAATATCACTTTGACGCCCCTGGCTTCAAGCCCTATGTGGGCGCGGGCCTGAACTACACGCGCTTCTCCAGCGTGAACCTGCCCGCAGGCGTGAGCATTGACCGCAACAGCTTCGGTCCCGCTCTGCAAGTGGGCGTGGACATTCCGCTGGCCAAGAACCTGTACCTCAACTTCGACGTGAAGAAGGTTTTCATCAAGACCGACGTGAGCGCAGGCGGTGCCAAGCTGGGCACCTTCAAGGTAGACCCCGTTCTGGTGGGCGTGGGTCTGGGCTGGCGCTTCTAAGGGCACAGGGCCCAGGCGGGCCCTGCGTTCCTGACGATAAAGTTCTCCAAGGGTTTGAGAGCCTGTTTACGATCTACCAGGGGTCGCGCAGTGGTCTTTGCGGGATGGGATGCAAGGCACGGTGCGCCGCCAATAGCCCCGCTATTGGCAAGCGCCGCAACGCCGCAGACCGCCCGCAAAGACCACTGCCCGAAGGGTTGGAGCGAAATCGGGTGATTGAATGCCTCGGCTGCTTGCATGGGCATGAGCCCATGCGGCGCACCCGAAGCGTCCACTCATCCCGATTGCGTTCCAACGCGACCCCTGGTAGATCGTAAACAGGCTCTGCGGGGCTGGCGCCTGCGCCAGCCCTTTTTTTTGGCAGGTGCGGAAATGGCCTACACACGGCTGTCAGCGAGGCAACGCACAATGGGGAGAGGGGCAGGGGAGCGCGTGGGGTGTGCCGCAAGGCGGGCATCCCAGGCGCCTCTGCTTTTGACCCACCGGCGGCGCTGCCGCACCAACGTCTTGACGACCCATGCTCCTGCCTCGCTATTCCGACATCACGCACGGGCTCACTCAGCGGCCCGCACGCATCTCCCCCAAGTACTTTTACGACCAGCACGGCTCCCAGCTGTTTGAGGCCATCACGCGCCTGCCGGAGTACTACCCCACGCGCACCGAGATGGCGCTGATGCAGGCGCATGCGGACAGCATTGCCCATGCCATTGGCCCGGGGCGCACCCTGATCGAGCTGGGCGCAGGCAACTGCCAGAAGGCCCGCACCCTGTGCCGCTTGATGCAGCCGGCCTGTTTTGTGGGCGTGGACATTTCGGCGGATTTTCTGGAGCAGGCGGTTCAGGGGCTGCGCGATGAGTTTCCGGCGCTGGATGCCCGTGCGCTGGCGGGTGACATGACGCTGGGTGTGTCACTGCCCGACGACATTCCCCGCACCGGGCGCCTGGTGTTCTACCCGGGCTCGTCCATCGGCAACTTCGACCCGCCGCACGCGCTGGATCTGCTGGCCCACATGCGCGAACTGGTGGACGATGATGGTGGTCTGCTGATCGGCATCGATTTGCCCAAGGACGTGGCGGTGCTCGAAGCCGCCTACGACGATGCCGCAGGGGTCACTGCCGAGTTCAACCGCAATGTGCTGCGGCATGTGAACCGCCTGATCGGCAGCGACTTTGACGTAGCGCAGTGGCAGCATCGCGCGTTCTTCAACACCGAGGCGTCGCGCATCGAAATGCACCTGGAGGCGGCCTCTGACACCGAGGTGTGCTGGCCCGGCGGCGGCCGTCGGTTCGACCGGGGCGAGCGCATCCATACCGAGAACAGCTACAAGTACCCGCTGCCCGTTTTTACCGACATGCTCGCACGCGCCGGGTTTGCGCAGGCCCAGGCGTGGACGGACGAGCGGGGCTGGTTCGCGGTGGTCCATGCCCGTCCTTGACCGGTGACATTCATGACCGTGACATCCCCCACACTCGACACTCTGTTGGCGCGCTACACCGCGGTGCGAGGCCGCTCGCTGTCCCTGGCGGCCCCACTGTCGGCAGAGGACTGCTCCGCGCAGTCCATGCCTGATGCCAGCCCCACCAAATGGCACCTGGCCCACACCACCTGGTTCTTTGAGACCTTTGTGCTCGAAGCCCACGAGCCCGGTTTCCAGCCGTTTGCACCGGCGTTCCGGGTGCTGTTCAACTCGTACTACAACGGCGTGGGCGCCAAGCACCCGCGCCCGCAGCGCGGGCTGCTCACGCGGCCATCGCTGGACGAGGTGCTCGCCTACCGGGCCAACGTGGACGCCCGCATGGCGCGCCTGTGGCCCACCGTGGCGCACGACGACGCGCTGCGCGGCCTGATCGAGCTGGGCCTGCAGCATGAACAGCAGCACCAGGAGCTGATACTCACCGACATCCTGCACCTGCTGTCCTGCAACCCCTTGTTTCCCGCCTATGCCAAGGCGTCTGACGCCGTGGCGCCGGAGCCCGCCGGGGCGCTGGCGTGGCACTCGTTTGACGAGGGGCTGACCGACATCGGCCACGCTGGCAGCGGCTTTGCCTTTGACAACGAGGGTCCGCGCCATCGGGTGTATCTGCACCCTTATGCACTGGCCTCGCGGCTGTTAACGCAGGCTGAGTACCTGGCGTTTGTGGAAGCGGGCGGCTACCGCAACCCGCTGCTCTGGCTGGCCGAAGGCTGGGACTGGCGGGCGGCGCAGGGTCTGGAGCAGCCTCTGTACTGGCATCGCATCGACGGGGCCTGGCACCAGTTCACGCTGGCCGGCCTGCAACCGCTGCAGGGCAACCAGCCGGTGGTGCATCTGTCGTACTACGAAGCCGATGCCTACGCGCGCTGGGTGGGCGCGCGCCTGCCCACGGAGGCTGAATGGGAGCATGCGGCCGCGCAGGGTGCCGCTGGCATGGCGCAGTGGCACGGCGCTGCCTGGCAGTGGACGCAGTCGAGCTACGCGCCGTACCCCGGCTTCCGGGTGGCCGAAGGCGCCGTGGGTGAGTACAACGGCAAGTTCATGGTCAACCAGTACGTGCTGCGGGGTTCGTCCAGCGCTACGCCGCCAGGGCACGAGCGGCTGACCTACCGCAACTTCTTTCCGGCCACAGCGCGCTGGCAGTTCACGGGCATTCGGCTGGCACGCGACCTCGGCTGAAGGCGGTCAGCGCCCGGCGCTGTCCGTCATCGACCCGCCGCGTTGGGGCCGGCATGACGGTGTCACTGCGTGCCGTGGTCTTGTTTGCTATCAAATATGTAGCTGGTGGCGCATATTCCACTAGCGCTTGGACGCAAAAAGCCGGCGGTTTCAACAACGAAGTGCACGTTGCCAAAAGGTAGGCCCAGACAAGTAAGTGAAGATGAC